>JACZJV010000159.1 GCA_014860355.1 Burkholderiales bacterium
GGCGCTCGCCGACTGGGGATTCGAACATGGCGAGATCGAGGGCATGCGCGCGCGCGGCGCGCTGATGCTGTGATAGCCGGAGGTGCCCGCGTTCAGCCTGCGCCGCTGACTCGTGCGCGGCCCGCCAGGGCCGGGCGCAGCGCCTCGTTCCACACCCTGTGCCTGCGCGCAGGCGACATCGAGGCATAGGCCGGACTGGTCGAGGGCAGGCGACGATAGATCGCCGGCGCCGGGGCGCCCGCGAGCACAGGCAGCACCTGCCTGCGATAACAGGCCTCGGCCTTGGCGCCGTTGAAAAACACCCGCTCGATCCGCGGATGGGCGCGGTAGAACGAGGCGAAGTCGTTGGCGCGAATCGTGGCATCCTCGATCGCGGCATCCAGGCTGCCCTCGCGCGCACAGGCGGCGAGCACGTCCCACAACGCGATACCGCTCGCCTTGAGGGCGCGCGCCCTGGCCGCATAGGGCAGCGCGGCAGGCGCGCCGGTGAGCTCCCCGAGTATGCGCCAGAACAGATTCTGCGCGTGCGCGTAGTATTGCCCGGCCGCGAGCGAAGCCGCCCCCGGCATGCTGCCGAGGATCAGGATACGCGCCCTGGCATCGGCTATCGGCGGAAAACCCTGCAGCAGCGCCATCGCGTCATGGCCTGTATTGCGGCGTAACCGGGACGCTCATCGGCGACTGCTTCGGCATGCCCCTGGACGCCATCCGCGTTATACGGGCATCGGCTGGCCCTGCTCGCGATATAGCTGCAGGCAGGCATCGACAACCTCGGTGTCATAGCTGCTGCCGCGCCCGCGCTCGATCTCCGCCAGCGCGGCGTCCATGCCCAGCCCCGGACGGTAGGGCCGGTGCGAGGACATCGCCTCGATCACGTCGGCTACGGCCACGATGCGCGCCTCCAGGATGATGGCCTTTCCCTTGAGCCCCTGCGGATAGCCGCTGCCGTCCATGCGCTCGTGATGCTGGCGCGCAACCTGCGCCACCGGCCAGGGAAAATTCACGTCCTTCAGCACCTCGTAGCTCGCGTCGGCATGCCCCTGGACCAGGCGGAATTCGGTCAGGCTGAGTTTTCCCGGTTTGGACAGGATCTCCGCCGGTATCCTGATCTTGCCGATGTCGTGCAGATAGCCGGCAACGCGCAGCCCTTCCTGCCGGCGCGCATCGAAGCCGAGTTCGGCGCCGATGGCCACGGCAATCTCCGCCACCTTGCGCTGATGGCCGGCGGTGTAGGGATCGCGCATTTCTCCCATGGTCGTGGCCACCTGCACCGTGCTCATGAACGCGGCTTCCACCTGCGCTACGTAGCGCTTGATTTCGTCCTCGGCGCGCTTTTTCTCGGAGATGTCCTGCATCATCCCTATGATCGCCAGCCGGCCTTTGTGGGTCGCGCGGGCGCCGTGGACGCCGACGTCTATGGTCGAGCCGTCTTTGCGCAGGCCGGTGAATTCGTAGCTGATGCTGTCGATTTCGCCCTCGATACGCCGCCGTATGTTTTCCGCATGCAGTTCGCGGTCCTTCTCGGCTACCACCGTCCAGGAATCGCGGCCGATCAACTCCTCGGGCGAGGCGTAGCCGAGGATTTCGGCGCCGCGTGGATTCATATAGGCGAATTTGCCATCCTGGATAATGTAGGTGCCGGCGATCGACTGCTCGATCAAGCCGCGGTACTGTTCCTCGGCCGCGCGCAGCGCCGCCTCCGCGCGGCTGTTGCCGATCGCGATCGCGGCCAGATTTGCATAGTTCTCTATCAGTAGAATTTCCGCATCGGACGGCAGGCCGGGTTCCCGGCCATGTATGGCGAATACCCCGAGTACGATGTTCTTGCTGTCCTTGATCGGCTGCGACCAGCACGAGCGCACGCCCGCGCTGCGCGCGAGATCGCGGAACGCAAGCCAGTCGGGGTGTTGCAGCACATCGGCGACGACGACGCGCTCGCCGCGATAAACCGCTGCTCCGCAGGAACCCACGCCATTGACGATTTCCAGGCCGTCGATGCGCTGGTTGTAAGCATCCGGCAGGCTCGGGGCCGCACCGTGGCGCAAATGCTTGCCGTCGGCATCCAGCAACAGGATCGAAGTAAGCATGGCAGGGTGCAGGGCGTCGACCTTTCTGGCAAATTCGTCCAGCACATCGGGCAGCGCAATGTCCTGGCTGATCAGCTGCAGGATCTGGTTGTGCAAGGACAGTTCGACCGTGCGCTGGTGCAGTTCCTGCTCCGCGCGCTTGCGTTCGGTGATGTCGGTATGCGTGCCTATCATGCGCAAGGGCCTGCCGTCCGGGCTGCGGCTGACCACCTTGCCGCGCGCCAGCACCCACAGCCAGCTGCCGTCCTTGCAGCGCATGCGTCGCTCGTTGGCATAGGTCGTGCGCGTGCCCTCGGTGCAGGCCTTGACGTCGACCATGACGCGCTGCAGGTCTTCCGGATGAATGCGCGAGAGCCACTCCTTTTCGTCGGAGGCTATCTCCTCGTCGGCATACCCCAGCATTTCCTTCCAGCGCTTCGAGAACTGCACCTCGCCTGTCTGCAGATTGCGGTCCCACACGCCGTCACCCGCGCCTTCGAGGGCGAATTTCCAGCGCTCTTCGCTGGCGCGCAAGTCGTTCTCGGCGCGCTTTTTCCCGGTGATGTCGGTACCGACGCCACGGTAACCGATGAATGCCCCGGCGGCATCGAACACCGGGTCGCCGCTGATCGAGATAAAGCGCTCGTCGCCCTCGGAGCCCAGGCGCGACAGCACGAAGTCGCGAAACGGCAGGTGCGCGTCCAGCGTCTCCCGGTGCGCCGCCCAGCCGGCCTCGTCCGGCGAAAGATAAGGTATCTCCCAGCGGCGCTCGCCGATTTGCGCTCCGCGCTCGAATACGGAAACCGCGCTGGCCTTCTTCGAAGCCGATGAGCGCTGCACGAGTCGGTGCGCGGCATCGCTCTCCCAGTAGAAATCCGAGGACATTTCAGTCAGGCTGCGAAAGCGCGCCTCGCTTTCGCGCAGCGCGGCGTTGGCGGCCTCCAGTTGCGCCATCTTGTCCTCGAGCTTGCGCGTGAGCGCCGACTCGTGCAGCGCATGCGCAGCCAGTTCGTCCAGCGGCGACGCGGGCGCGGGTGCGCTGCGCCCGGTCCACTCGCGCAGCACTGCTTCGAGTTCCGCGAGAAAGGCCTTCGCTTCCAGCGGCTTGATCAGATAGCGCACGGCGCCCAGCGCCGCAGCAAATTGCGCGTCGTCCGGGCGCACATAGGTGGCGGAGTAGAAGATGAACGGAATTGCCTTGAGCGCCGCATCCTGCATCCACGCGCGGCACAGCGCGAACCCGTCCATGTTCGGCATCAGCGCGTCGGAGACGACGGCATCGGGCGGATCGCGTCGCGCCGAGGCCAGGGCCTCCAGGCCGTCGCCGGCCACGCTCACCCGGTAGCCGTTGACCTCGAGCAGGACCTTGAGCAGATTGCGGTTCTCCTCGTGGTCCTCGACGATGAGCACATGCGACATCGAACTCCTTCCGGCCTGGACTGCGGCACAGCCGGTACCACCCCGCGCATGCTGCTGCAATCCGTTCCAGCTTCGTATCGCCGCGCCGCGCGCAGGCTCACTCGAATCCAGATCCGCCTTGTTCGAGTATACGCCTCATCCCGGGCGATATGCAGGGACGCGCGCGCATGGACCGGCACAGCGCCTGCCTCGCGTCCATGACGGGCGCAGGGCTTAGCGCTTGCGCCCGCTGATATCGCGCCAGGTCGCCAGGATGCTCGCCTCGTTGTCCGGCCCGCGCACGATGGTCGCGGACACGGAACAGGGGACCAGGGACCCGTCGCGGTTCCTGAAGCCCGCATCCACGTCTATGGCCCGGCCGTCCCGCTTGATCGCCTCGAAGACCGCGTCGCGCTCGCGGGTATCGGCATACAGCGCGTCCAGCGACGTGCCGATGAGATCCTCCCGCTTGTATTGCCCTTTGGACAGCGTCGCGATCTGCGGGCCGATCTCCAGTATGGCGCCGTCCAGGCGCGCCTCGATATAGACATCCTGCAGGTTGTCGTAGATGCGCCGGTATTTCTGCTCGCTCGCTCGCAGCGCGCGGTTGGTCACTTCCAGCTGCGTCGCCACTTCGCGCAGCGAATTCAGCGGCTCGACCAGACCGCGCAGCACGCGGTTGGTCGCCTCCAGCTGCGCCATCTTGTCCTCGACCTTGCGCGCCAGCGCCGCCTCGTGCAGCGCGTGGGACGTGGTATCGTCCAGCGGCACCTCGGGTGCGGGCGCCGCGCGTCCGGACCACTGCTGCAGCACGTCGCGCAGCTCCTGCAGGAACACCTGGGCCTCTACCGGTTTGATGATATAGCGCACCGCGCCCAGGGCATGGCCGAATCTTTCGTCGTCCGGCCGCACGTAAGTGGAGGAATAGAAAATGAACGGAATGGACTTGAGCACCGGATCCTGCATCCAGGCGCGGCACAGGGCGAATCCGTCCATGTTGGGCATCAGCGCGTCGGATACGACGGCATCGGGGGGATCGCGCCGCGCGGCGGCCAGCGCCTCGACGCCGTCGCCTGCGTCCGTCACCCGGTAACCGTTCACCTCGAGCAGGATCTTGAGAAGATTGCGGTTCTCCTCGTGATCCTCGACGATCATCACATGGTCCATCGAATACCTTTCCCTCAGAAACTGGGCTCGCGCTTACTGGATTTTAGAATAGGCCGTGGGCGCAAGCATATAATTTTCGATGCGCTGCACGATCGCGCCCTGCGCTTCGGTCCTGGCGCGCGCGGCAATCCACTCCTGATCGCCGGCAAACGCATTCCAGATGCGCTCGCGCTCGGCGAGGCTGTCCCATTCGAGCAGGTAATACAGCGCATGGTTCGACGGGCCGATCAGGACGGTCCAGAAGCCTACCTGGCGGATGCCGTGCTTCTCCCAGATCCTGAGCGTGATGTTGGCAAAACGATTGTTGAGATCACCGATCTTGCCCGGCATGCAGTGGTAGATGCGCAGTTCGTGGATCATGCTTCCTCGCCGTGGATGGGGTGGAAAATAAGACGGGCCGCAAGCGTATCGCCTGGGCTCGCTCCAGCCGAAGTATCGTCGACCCCGATAGCGGGGTCAAACGTCTGATGACGATTTGTCCGATGACGATGCTTTCGCGACGAGCACCGGGAGCTGATTCAGAATAGCCGAAACGAACCTGGCCTGGGGGAACGGGCCCTCATTTTGCAGCAGGCCCCTGGGACCAGAGGCCGCGCAGCTTCCCGGCGACGTCGATGCCGGGCCTGCCACCGGCCGGGACCGGTTCCGAGTCCGCCTCGCCCCAGCTCAGCGGATCGAGGCAGGCCATCATATCGCGCGTGAGGAAACGGCTTTTCGCGCCGTAGACATGCCGGTCGCCGCTGCGCGACTGCTGCGTGACGTAGTACTTGAGCGGCGCGATCAGGTCGAGCTCGGTCCTGGCGCGCGTCATCGCCACATAGAGCAGGCGCCGCTCCTCTTCGATCAGTTCGGGCCGCCCGGCCGAAAATTCCGAGGGAAAGTTACCGTCGGCGACGTTGAGCAGGTACACCGAGTCCCATTCCTGCCCCTTGGCCGAGTGGATGGTGGACAGGATCAGGTAGTCCCCGTCGAGCATGGGCGTGCCCGCGAGGTCGCCCGTGGCCTGCGCCGGATCGAGCGCAAGCTCGGACAGGAAACGCTCGCGCGTGGCGTATTGCTGCGCGATGCGCTCGAGCTGCAACAGGTCGCCGGCGCGCACCTCGGCCGCCTCGTGCAGGCGCGCGAGATGCGGCGCGTACCACTCGCGCACCCGGCCCATCTGGCCCTGCCAGGGGCCTTCGGGCGCGCCGAGCGCGCGCATCAACGCGACGAACCCGGGCCAGTACTCGCGCGCCAGCGGCGCAGGCGCGGCGCGTTCCAGGCTCGCCCAGGCGTGCGCACTGGCCGCGAACGCATCGAAGCATTTTGCCGCCGCAGCCGGGCCGATGCCGGGCATGAGCTGCAGCGCGCGGAAGGCGGCGATGCGGTTTTTCGGGTTGTCGGCCCAGCGCAGCACGGCGAGCGCGTCCTTCACGTGCGCCGCCTCGAGAAACTTCAGGCCGCCGTATTTCACATAGGGAATATTGCGGCGCACGAGTTCGAGTTCGAGCACGTCGGCGTGGTGCGAGCTGCGAAACAGCACCGCCTGGCGCCGCAGCGGCACGCCGTGCTCGCGCGTCTCGAGCACGCGCGTCACCACGTAGTTCGCCTGTGCGAGGTCGTCGAGCACCGTCACATAGCGCGGACTTGCACCCGCGCCGCGATTCGCCGCCAGCGTCTTGCGGTATTGGCGCTCGCCGCCGGCAATCAGCGCGTTCGCGGCATCGAGTATGCCCTGGGTCGAGCGGTAATTCTGCTCCAGCGTCACCACTGCCGCCTGCGGCACATACTGCGCCGGGAAGCCGAGGATGTTTTCCACCGTGGCCGCGCGAAACGAATAGATCGACTGCGCGTCGTCTCCGACCACGGTCAGGCCTGCGCCGGCAGGCCGCAGTGCGCGCAGGATTTCGGCCTGCAGCAGGTTGGTGTCCTGGTACTCGTCCACCAGGATCTGGTCGAACTGCGCGCCGATTTCGCGCGCGAGTCCGGCGTCCGACACCATCGCGTGCCAGTAGAGCAGCAGGTCGTCGTAATCGAGCGCCTGGTTGGCGAGCTTCTTCTCGACGTAGGCGCGATACAGGCCGGTCAGCTCGTCTTCCCACTCGGCGCACCAGGGGAACACCTGCGCCAGCGTCTCGGCCAGCGGCCGTTGCGTATTCACCCGGTGCGAATAGATCGCGAGGCAGGTGTCCTTGCGCGGGAAGCGCTTCTGCGCCTTCGTCAGGCCCCGTTCGTGGCGCACCACGTCCATCAGGTCGGCCGCATCGCCGCGATCGAGGACGCTGAAATTCGCGTCGAGCCCGACCCGCGCGGCGTAGCGCCGGATCAGGCGGTTGGCGATCGAGTGAAACGTACCCGACCAGGGCAGCTTCATCTCCCCGCGCGTTTCGCCGACTATGCGCTGCGCCCGGCGGGTCATTTCCGCCGCGGCGCGGCGCGTGAACGTGAGCAGCAGGATGCGCTGCGGATTCACGCCTTCCTGCACCAGGTGGGCGACGCGATGCGCGAGCGTATTCGTCTTGCCGGTGCCGGCGCCGGCCACGATCAGGAGCGGGCCGGCGCGAAAGGACCTGCCGTCCACGCGCTCGCCGTAGCGGGCGGCGGCGCGTTGCGCCGGATTCAGGGTGTCGGGAGCGGAGACGCTGGCCATGCGGCAACTATAAAGGATAGCTGTATGTTTATCCAGTAGCGTCGATGCGCCTGGAAAACGGACAGCGGCGCCTACCAACCCCCTCCGCC
>JACZJV010000160.1 GCA_014860355.1 Burkholderiales bacterium
CCTTATGAAGGAACTCATAGCCCGTGGTGACCTCCAGCGTTGTCTGGTGGTCTGCCCCGGAAGTCTCGCCGAGCAGTGGCAGGACGAGCTCTATCGCCGCTTCCAGCTGCCCTTTGAGATCCTCACCAACGACAAGCTCGAGGCCGCCCGCACGGGGAACTGGTTCCTCGAAACCAACCTGGTCATAGCCCGACTCGACAAGCTCTCACGGAACGAAGACGTGCAGCAGAAGCTGCAGGCCCCCGATTGCCGTTGGGACTTGGTGGTCTGCGACGAGGCCCACAAGATGTCGGCCACCGTCTTCAGCGGAGAGATCAAGTACACGAAACGTTACCGCCTCGGGCAGCTACTCTCCACCCTCACCCGGCACTTCTTGCTCATGACGGCCACGCCCCACAACGGCAAGGAGGAGGACTTCCAGCTTTTCATGGCCTTGCTCGATGGCGACCGTTTCGAGGGCCGCTTTCGCGACGGCGTTCATGTGGCCGATGTCTCGGACCTCATGCGCCGGATGGTGAAGGAGAATCTGCTCAAGTTCGACGGCACGCCGCTCTTTCCCGAGCGCATCGCCTATACCGTCCCGTACAAGCTGTCCGATGCCGAGGCTCACTTGTACAAGGCGGTCACCGATTACGTGCGCGAGGAGTTCAACCGCGCCGAGGCGCTGGAGAACGATAAGCGCGCCGGCACTGTCGGTTTCGCGCTGACAATTCTGCAGCGGCGGCTTGCTTCCTCGCCTGAGGCCATTTACCAGTCGCTGCGCCGCCGTCGCGAACGGCTCGAAAGCAGGCTGCGCGAAATGGAAGTGCTCCAGCGCGGGGGCCAGGTCGCGCCGGTCGTGGCAGCGACTGTTCCGACGCTCGACGCGGAGGATGTGGAGGATCTCGAAGACGCACCTGACAACGAGGTCGAGGCTGCCGAGGAGGAGATTCTCGACCAGGCGACCGCCGCTCGCACCATCGTGGAGTTGAAAGCCGAGATCGAGACCCTGAAGGCGCTGGAGTCGCTCGCACTGGCCGTTCGCCGCAGTGGCACCGACACCAAGTGGCGCGAACTGGCCAACGTTCTCGATGAAATTTTCACCAGCGCCGCAATTGCGAACCGAGTGGCAGAGCCGACTGCCCCTTACGGCGCGGGGAAGATTCCGCCGCCCATCCCGTCGCCGCACCAGAAGCTCATCGTGTTCACCGAGCATCGGGACACGCTCAACTATCTTGAGAGTCGCATCACCACGCTGCTGGGCCGTAAGGAGGCCGTGGTCATCATCCACGGCGGCATTGGCCGGGAAGAGCGCATGAAGGTGCAGGAGTCGTTCAAACACGACCCCGAGGTCCAGGTGCTGCTGGCCACGGATGCGGCCGGCGAAGGCATCAACCTGCAGCGCGCGCACCTGATGGTGAACTACGACCTGCCGTGGAATCCCAACCGTATCGAGCAGCGCTTCGGCCGCATCCACCGCATCGGGCAGACCGAGGTTTGCCACCTGTGGAACCTCGTGGCCGAGGAAACCCGCGAGGGCGATGTCTATCGCAAGTTGCTGGAGAAGCTGGAGCAGGCCCGGCAATCCCTCGGCGGCCAGGTGTTCGATGTGTTGGGTAAGCTGCAGTTCGAGGGCAAGTCGCTGCGCGATCTGCTCATTCGGGCCATCCGCTATGGCGAACGCCCGGAGGTCATGGCTTACCTGACGACTGTGCTCGACCAGACACTCGACCGCGGTCACTTGCAGAACTTGCTTGAGGAACGGGCGCTCGCCCACGATGCGATGGACGCGAGCCGCGTTCACCGCATCCGCGAAGACATGGAACGCGCCGATGCGCGCCGCTTGCAGCCGCACTATATCGAGTCTTTCTTTCAGGAAGCCTTCCAGCGGCTGGGCGGGACGCTCAAGCAGCGAGAGCCGCGGCGTTACGAGGTCACGCATGTCCCCGCCCCCGTGCGCAACCGCGACCGGCTGATCGGCATCGGCGAGCCGGTGCTGCCGCGGTACGAGCGCATCGCCTTCGAGAAGTCGCTGGTGGCGCCGCAGGGGCAACCGTTGGCGGCCTTCGTCTGTCCCGGTCATCCGCTGCTTGACTCTGTTCTCGATCTCGTCATCGAGCGCCATCGTGATCTTTTGAAGCGCGGCACGGTGCTGGTGGACGAGAGCGATAGCGGCACCCGGCCGCGCGTGCTTTTCTATATCGAGCATTCGATCCAGGATGCGAGCCTCACTCGATCCGGTGAGCGGCGCATCGTCTCGAAGCGCATGCTGTATGTCGAACTTGACGCCGAGGGCACCGCGCGCCATGTTCATTACGCGCCGTATCTCGATTACCGGCCGCTGAGCGCGGGCGATCCGGGCGTGGAAGCGTTCCTCGATCGGCCCGAATGCACATGGATCAACCGCGACCTGGAGCAGAAGGCACAGGGCTATGCCGTCGCCCATGTCGTGCCCGAGCACTGGGCGGAGGTTCGCGTACCCCGGCTCGCGTTGATCGAAAAGACCGAGGCGGCTGTCAAGGAGCGGCTGACCAAGGAGATTACCTATTGGGACCACCGCGCCGCGCAACTCCAGGAACAGGAACAGGCCGGTAGAGTCAATGCCAGGCTCAATTCCGGCGAGGCTCGCAAACGGGCGGATCTGCTGCAGGGGCGGCTGCAAAAGCGCCTGGAGGACCTGAAGCTCGAAGCCCAGATCTCGCCGCTGCCTCCGGTGGTGCTAGGCGGACTGCTGGTGGTGCCGATGGGCTTGCTTGCGGCAATGACAGGGCGGTCTGTGCCAACGCCAACCAGGCCGCAGGACACGCAGGCGAGCGCAGCACGCGCACGCGACGTTGTCATGGACATCGAGCGCAGCTTGGGCTTCGAGCCTACTGACCGCGAGTTCGAGAAACTCGGCTACGACATCGAGAGCCGCGTGCCTGGCACCGGCAAGTTGCGCTTCCTTGAAGTCAAGGGGCGTATTGAAGGCGCCGCCACGATCACAGTTACCAAGAATGAAATCCTCTACTCGCTCAACAAGCCCGAAGATTTCATCCTCGCCATTGTCGAGTTTATCGATGCTAGAACCCATCGGGTGTACTACCTGCGCCAGCCTTTTAATCGCGAGCCGGATTTCGGCGTGACCAGCGTCAACTATGATTTTTCGGAGCTATTGGCACGCGCCGGCAATCCAGCTTGAATAGGGAAAGCAAGGCAGCCTGATATCAATTTATGATGAATTGGAGTACCATTATTGCGTATTTTCCACAATAATGGTACTTTAATTTTACAACCGCTTGGGTCAAATGCCATGTTCATTGAATTCAGCGTAGCCAACTTTCGGTCCATCCTGACCCGTCAAACGCTCAGCATGGTGGCTAGTCCTGACAAATCCCATCTCCAACGCAATGTCAGCATAAGCAAGGAAGAAGACCTGCGCCTGCTGCGTACCATGGTCATTTATGGCGCCAACGCATCGGGCAAGAGCAACCTTCTGCGGGCACTGGAGGCGTTCCGGCAACTGGTCCAGAATTCTGCCGTCGCCTATCAGGAAGGCCAACGCCTTCCCGTCACGCCATTTCTGCTTTCTCAGCGGACCGCCGAGCAGCCATCCGAGTTCGAAATCATTTTCGTCGCCGATGATGGCGTGCGCTATCACTATTGTTGCGTGGCAAGCCCTGAGCGCGTACTCAAGGAATGGCTCGTTGCCTATCCGAAAGGCCGCGCGCAGAGATGGTTTGAGCGGGAACACGTCGCGGAGACTGGCAAGCAACGATGGTGGTTCGGGCCGAATTTCAAGGCGGAGCGCGCTGAGCGCAAGGTATGGCAGGACTTCACGAGAAATAACGCTCTTTTCTTGTCGACCGCGATTCAACTCAATAACGCGCAGTTGCGCCCGGCGTTCACCTGGATTACCCAAAAGCTGATTGTCTTGGTCCCGGGTGTCGACTTGAATCCGTTCCTGAGTCTGGAGTTGCTGCGAGAGGACAAGGGGCGCAATCAGATCATGGATTTCATGCGCGCCGCGGACGTTGGCATTGACCGCCTGGAATTGCGCGAAGAAGAATTGCCTTCGTTGCCGCCAGGCAGTCCGTTGCCCCCCGGCGCCATGCGCGTTCACTTCGAGGTCAATCTGCCGCAAGGTACGCCGCCGCCGGCGCAGAAGGGCTTTCGTGTAATTGCATGGCACAAGCGCACGGATTCAAGCGAAGAAGTGCCGCTTGATATGAGCGATGAATCGGAGGGCACGAAAAAGCTTTTCGAATTCACGGGGGGCTGGCTGCGCGCGCTTGAATGGGGGGCAACGCTGTTCGTCGATGAACTGGATAGAAGCCTGCACCCGCACATGACCCGATTTTTGGTGAAACTTTTTCAAAGCCCTAGCAACGACAAAAACGCCCAGTTGGTGTTCACCACGCATGACACGACACTACTGGACCTGGACCTGTTGAGGCGCGACCAGATATGGTTCGTCGAGAAAGACGACAAGCGCTCCTCGCATCTGTATTCGATCCTCGACTACTCGCCGAGAAGCGACGAAGCGCTTGAGCGCGGCTATCTGAAAGGCCGTTACGGTGCAATTCCTTTTATTGGCAGCTTGGGAGGCTGAGGCGTGGCTCGTCGCAAACCGATTTCCACGCTTCGCGGCAGGCGCTCGTTCTCGCGCCGCGCGGGACAAAAAGCGCCGAGGTCGGTCACCCTCATTGTGTGTGAAGGTGAAACCGAGCAGGAGTACTTCGAAGCAGTCCGCATTCACTACGGACTAAGCACTGCCGAAGTAGTTGTGGCTGAGAACACCGTGGGCTCAGCACCCAAAAGCGTCGTGCAGTGTGCTGAAAGAAAGTGCGCGGAGCGTGGCGGGTACGACAAGGTGTTTTGCATAATGGATCGGGACGGGCACGAGAGCTTCGATCAGGCGCGCGCCACAATCAAAACACTCGCGGGACGCAAACGCAAACCGCTGCCAATCGAAGAGGCCGTTTCGATCCCGTGCTTTGAGGTCTGGGTCCTCCTGCATTTCGAGCGGGCCGATCCACCCTTCACCCGCTGTACTGATGTAATTCAGCGAATACGCGACAACCACATGCCAGGCTACGAAAAAGCCGACCGTGTCGTCATCCAACAGCTAATGCAGAAAATCAACGAAGCCGTTTCAAATGCCCAATGGCTTGAGGCTCGCGCCGCGGATAACAATCACAACCCATTCACTTCAATTCACAAGGTGGTACGACATTTCATCGATGTCGCAGGCAAAGACTCCTGACGCGAGCATCGGAACCTACGTAGATGAAACACGAACTTGATCTGCTCGACAACGCGATCGACAGCCTGAACGAGGCTCTGACCAAGTATCAGCAGGCTAAAGCCGGGGACGTGAAGGCGTATAAATTCTGCGTGCTGCACCTCTCCCACTTTATGGAGCTGGTGCTCAAGCACTACGTCACTCTGGCGCATCCGTTGCTGATCTACAAGAACCCGTTCGCCAAAGGGTTTGACGGCGAATCACAGACTATCGGTTTGCAGGAAGCGGTAAATTTTCTAAAGAACGAAGGCCGTGACCTGCCCGACAAGTTTCTCGATGACTTGAACTGGTTGAAAAAACTACGCAACCGCATCGAGCACCATAAATTCGATATGGATGTCGCCCAGGTCGAAGCAACCATCGGCCGATTGATCAGCGCCTTCGTGGAGTTTGACCAAACCCACGAAAACATCGGATTGGATGACCGAATTGACCTCGCACAATACGACCTCTTTGTTGTGCTGGCCGACAACTACGACCTGAATCTGAAGAACGCGGAGAACGATGTTGAGGTGGCATGTTTAGCGAACCGTGATGATCCGGAATTTCAGGTGTATCGCTGCGATGAATGTGGGCACGACACACTGATTCCCAATGAGGATTCTGAGACCGGCTACCGCTGCACCTTTTGCGGAAGTGAGGAATCCGATGACATGGAGGTCCGATGCGCCATGTGCGATATGCCTTGGCCGAAAGGTCTGATGAAGTATCTGGATTGGACCGACCATGGGGATTACGGTTACTACTGCCCGCGGTGCCTGCATGACCCTGAATATGTAAAGGACGACTGAGACCATCATGATTACCAAGAAGAAACTCATCGAAGTCGCCCTCCCGCTGGAGGCCATCAACAAGGCCTCGGCGCGGGAGAAGTCGATCCGCCACGGACACCCGTCAACACTGCATCTCTGGTGGGCCAGGCGACCGCTGGCGGCGGCGCGAGCGGTGATCTTTTCGCAAATGGTGGACGACCCATCTGTCTACGTTGATGTGCTAAGGGCGGACCCGAAGCTGCGCCGAAAGGCAGAGTCTGCCCTCAAGGCACGCAAGAAGTTGTGGGAGGAGGCCCGGGCGCTAGCCCAGAAGGCCAAAGGGTCAACCCTTTCAGTTCCGGAACCAGGCCCGGCCCCGACCCTCGACGAAATGTTGACCGACCAAGAGCGCCAGCGGTTGTTCCGCATCATCGAAGGTCTGGTGCCGTGGGAGAACACCTCTAACGAGACGGTGTTGCAAGCGGCACGCGAAGAGATCTGGCAGAGCTGGCGGAGGGCCTGCGCCGAAAACGCAGACCATCCGCGAGCCAAGGAGTTGTTCGACCGCAAAAAGCTACCTGCTTTCCATGACCCTTTCGCAGGTGGTGGCGCGCTTCCCCTGGAGGCGCAGCGGTTGGGGCTAGAAAGCTACGCCAGCGACCTGAATCCCGTTGCGGTACTGATCAACAAGGCGATGATCGAGATTCCCCCCAAGTTTTCTGGTAAGCCACCGGTAAATCCCGATACGAAGAAGAACCGAGACCTCGCTGGCCGCACTTGGGAGGGCGCGCATGGGTTGGCTGAGGACGTGCGCCACTACGGCCAGTGGATGCGCGACGAAGCGGAAAAGCGAATCGGCAATCTGTACCCGAAGATCGAGGTCACTGCCGCTATGGCAAAAGATCGACCGGACCTGAAAAAATACGTGGGACGGAAGCTCACCGTCATTGTTGCGCTCTGGGCGCGCACGGTGAAAAGTCCAAATCCAGCCTTTTCCAACGTCGATGTGCCGCTCGCGTCCACATTCATGCTCTCCACTAAGGCGGGGAAAGAAGCGTTTGTCGAGCCGGTAATCCAAGGCGGAACCTACCGCTTCTCGGTCAAGATGGGTAAGGCGAAGGATGCAGAAGGTGCGCAGAACGGCACCAAGCTGGCGCGTGGTGCGAACTTTAAATGCCTCATGTCAAATGCTCCGATGGACCATGATTATGTACGCGCAGAGTTCCAAGCGCAGCGTTCCGGCAAACGCATGATGGCGATCGTAGCCGATGGTGACCGTGGACGAGTCTATCTTGCACCAACGGCGGAGATGGAAGCTATTGTTCTACAGGCGCATTCAGATTGGCGGCCCGAGCAGGAGATGAACCAAGAGAGTAGCAATCTTGTGAGTGGCCGGGGGTACGGTATTCGATATTGGCACGAGCTGTTCACTGAGCGCCAACTTGTGGCATTGACGACTTTTGCCGACTTAGTGCAAGAGGCGCGCGAGCGGATTAAGCGCGATGCGATCAAGCTCGGTCTGCCCGACGACGGTAAAGCGCTGGAGAAGGGCGGCGTTGGCGCTACAGCCTATGCCGATGCGATAGCGGTGTATCTGGGGTTGGCAGTTAGCAGGACGACCAATACTATCAATGCATTTGCTGTGTGGTCCCAAAGCAGGGAGCAAAGTGTAAATCTGTTTAGCAGGCAGGCTATACCAATGGCTTGGGACTTCCCTGAGGTCAACCCGTTCGCAGGAGCGGCTGGCGATTTTGGGGCGACGACGGCGTCACTTAGCAAAACAATCTCAGTCGCAGTGGGTTCCTCGGCTCACGTATCGCAATCAGACGCTCAAACACAAGAATTATCCCTATCAAAGGTCATCTCCACCGACCCTCCCTATTACAACAATATCGCCTACGCTGACCTCTCAGACTTTTTCTACGTATGGTTGCGCCGTGCGCTTAAGCCCACCCTTCCCGAACTCTTTGCCACCCTCGCCGTACCCAAGGTCGAGGAGTTGGTCGCAACACCATACCGTCATGGTGGGAAGGAGAAAGCAGAGACTTTCTTTCTTGACGGAATGACTCAAGCAATGCACCGCCTCGCCGAGCAAGCGCATCCCGCCTTCCCAGTAACCATTTATTACGCTTTCAAGCAGTCCGAAAACGAGGGCGTCGATGGCACGACGAACACTGGTTGGGAGACATTCCTCGACGCAGTGATCCGGGCTGGCTTTGCGCTTACTGGTACTTGGCCGTTACGTACAGAGCGGCCTACTGGAGTTAAGACGGGCACCAACGCACTCGCCTCTAGCATCGTCCTCGTCTGCAGGAAACGCGCTACGAATGCCCCCATTACCACACGGCGCGAATTTGTCGCTGCACTTAAAGCTGAACTGCCCTTGGCGCTCGCCCATTTGCAGGCGGGCAACATCGCGCCAGTGGACTTGGCCCAAGCTGCCATTGGCCCAGGGATGGCGGTCTACACCCGTTACGCGAAAGTCCTTGATGCTGAGGGTAAACCGCTGTCGGTGCGCGACGCGCTTGCGCTCATCAACGAGACTCTCGACGAGGCGCTGGCCGAGCAGGAAGGCGACTTCGATGCCGACAGCCGTTTTGCGCTCGCGTGGTTCGAACAGTATGGGTTCGGTGAAGGCGAATTCGGCGTAGCGAACGTCCTAGCTCAAGCGAAGAACACCGGCATGAACGGGCTTGTTGAGGCCGGTATCCTCGAATCAAAGCGCGGCAAGGTTAGGATCTTTAGACCCAGCGAACTTCCCTCGGACTGGGACCCGGCCACCGACACGCGCCTAACCTCGTGGGAGATCGTGCACCAGTTGATCCGCGCCCTCGAAGCGGGAGGCGAAGCCGCTGCGGCTGCGTTCGTTACCAAACTCGGTGCAAAAGCGGAAGTCGCGCGCGAACTCTGCTACCGCCTTTACACGCTTTCCGAGCGCAAGAAGCGCGCGGCCGAGGCGCTGGCCTATAACGGTCTGGTGCAGAGTTGGCCGGAGATTACGAGACTTGCGCGCGAGGGCGGCGCCGCGAATGCGCCAAGCACCGGCGACATGTTCGATCAGGAGTAATGCGAAATGGCGATCAACAACCACGAGCGTGTCGGCAAGGCGATGGATCTGGTGAAAGCCGGGGTTGGCCCATTTGTCGAGCGCGAATTCAAGAACGTGTACCAGGAAAACGCACTGTCCGAGGCGCTGACGCTGTTGGGCGAGGATCGTCTGAACGCCAAGAAGCCGATTACCGAATGGGATGTGGCGGCGCTGCTCAAGGTAATGTGGGATTCGTGGAACCAGGTTTTCCGCAAGACACTGGGGCCGGCCGAGCGCAGTCTCGTGCAGGAGCTGCG
This sequence comes from Burkholderiales bacterium, assembly GCA_014860355.1. Lineage (GTDB taxonomy): Bacteria > Pseudomonadota > Gammaproteobacteria > Burkholderiales > SG8-39 > 2-12-FULL-64-23. Next base: position 9,361 of record JACZJV010000160.1, read on the forward strand.
GGACCACCGCAACAAGTGGGCGCATCAGGAGGTTTTCTCCGGTGATAACGCGGACCGCGCGCTGGACTCGGCCGAAAGATTGCTGACGGCGGTTTCCGCTCCCCAAGCGGATGAAGTGCGGAAGATCAAGATCGAGCTGCGGCGCCTGGTGTTGGATGAACAGGTGCGGGGCGAGAAGCGCAAGAGCGCCAGCACCGCAATTGAGAGCACGGTCTCCAGTAACCTCAAGCCTTGGCGCGAGGTGGTGACGCCGCATAGGGACGTTGCCAGTGGCCTCTATCAGCAGGCCGAATTTGCCGCTGACTTGTGGCAGGTGCATCTCAAGGAAGGCGTGGACGAATACAAGAACCCGGTGGAGTTCTTCCGGCGGACGTATCTGACCGAGAGCTTGAAGGACATGCTGGTCGGCGGGGTAAGGCGGCTGACTTCCGGTGGCGGGGACCCAGTGGTTCAGCTTCAGACCAACTTCGGCGGTGGGAAAACGCACTCTATGCTGGCGCTCTATCACCTGTTCTCCGGTATCGCGCCAACGGAGTTGGCCGGGATCGATGCGGTGCTGCACGAGGCCGGTGTCAAGAAACTTCCGATCGCGCGGCGCGTGGTGCTGGTGGGCAACAAGATTTCCCCCGGCAATCCGACGACCAAGTCGGATGGCACGGTCGTGCGCACCCTTTGGGGAGAACTGGCCTGGCAACTGGGCAATGCGGCCGGCGGACCCAAGGAGGCCAAGAAAGCGTTCAATCGCATCAAGGCCGACGACGAGAAGGCAACCAGTCCCGGTGACGTGCTGCGCGAGCTATTCAACGAATATTCGCCCTGCCTGATCCTGATCGACGAGTGGGTCGCCTACGCGCGCCAACTCCATGACCAGAGCGATCTGCCGGCGGGGGGATTCGAAACTCAGTTCACCTTCGCCCAGGTGCTGACCGAGTCGGCAAAGCTCGCCAAAAACTGCATGCTGGTGATCAGCCTGCCGGCCTCGGACGCATCAGGCTCCCCGCATACGCAGGCGGACGACGTGGAGGTCGGCGGCCAGCGCGGGCGCGAGGCGCTTGCGCGCTTGCGCAACGTCGTGGGTAGGGTGGAATCGTCCTGGCGGCCGGCCAGCGCCGAGGAGGGGTTCGAGATCGTCCGGCGGCGGCTATTCGAGCCGATGACCGATCCGGCGCAGTTCAAGGACCGCGACGTGGTGGCGAGCGCATTCGCGGATTTCTACCGCACCAATCAGGCGGAGTTCCCGCCCGAGTGCCGCGACAGCGATTACGAAAAACGTATCAAGGCGGCGTACCCCATCCATCCGGAGATTTTTGACCGGCTCTACACCGACTGGTCCACGCTGGTGAAATTCCAGCGCACCCGCGGCGTGTTGCGCCTGATGGCGGCGGTGATCCACAGTTTGTGGGAAAAGGGCGACCGCAACCCCCTCATCCTGCCTGCGCATATCTCGATCGACGATCCGCGCGTGCAGTCGGAACTGACGCGCTATCTCTCGGACAACTGGGTGCCGGTGATCGAGAAGGACGTGGACGGCCCAGGCTCGCTGCCGCTACGAATGGACAGCGATCTGCCCAACCTCGGCAAATTCTCGGCGTGCCGGCGCGTGGCGCGCGCCATCTACCTCGGTTCCGCCCCATTGACGCAAGCCGCACATCGTGGCCTGGAGGACCGGCGGGTAAAACTCGGCAGCGTGATGCCGGGAGAACAGCCCGCGATATTTGGCGACGCGCTGCGCAGACTGGCCGGGGCGGCGACCTACCTCTACCAGGACGGCGCGCGCTACTGGTACTCGACGCAGCCGACAGTCACCAAACTGGCGGAGGACCGCGCCGAGCAGTACAAGCGCGAGTCCGACAGGGTGGTTCACGAACTCGACCGACGGCTGCGCGACGACCTGCGCAAAATGGGCGATTTCAGCCGCATCCACCCACTGCCGCAATCGGGTCAGGACGTGCCCGACGACATGGATGCGCGCTTGGTGGTGTTGGGTGTCGACCATGCCTACAGCAAGGAACCGGGCAATGTCGCCGAAATGGCTGCAAAGAAGATCCTCGAATCGCGTGGCAACACGCCACGCCTCTACCGCAACTCGCTGGTCTTTCTGGCGGCCGACAAGACGCGGTTGCAGGATCTCGACGAGGCGGCCCGCAAGTACCTCGCATGGGAGTCGATCCTCGCCGAAAAAGAACAGTTGAACCTCGACCCGCAGCAGGTGAAGCAGGCCGAGACCCAGGTCAAAGCCGCCGATGGCGCCGTGACTGCGCGCTTGCCCGAGACGTACCAGTGGCTACTGGTGCCGATCCAGGAGAAGCCGCAAGACGCGATCAAGTGGCAAGCGCTGCGTCTGTCGGGAACCGACGCACTGGCGGTGCGGGCAAGCAAGAAGCTGCGCAGCGACGAACTGCTGCTCACCGCCTTTGCGTCCACACGGCTGCGCATGGAACTCGACCGGGTGCCGCTCTGGCGCGGCGATCACGTTGCCATCAAGCAGCTTGCCGAAGACTTTGCGCGTTATCTCTACCTGCCGCGGATCAAGGACTCGACCGTACTCGTCGAGGCGATCCGCGATGGCGTCGGCCTGCTGACCTGGGAGCAGGATTCGTTTGCTTATGCGGAGAGCTATGACGAGGCGGCCAAGCGCTATCGTGGTCTGCGCCATAACCAGCGGGTGAACCTGACCGCCGATGATGCGGGATTTCTGTTGAAGCCGGACGTGGCGCGCAAACAGATTGATACCGAAACCGTACCCGCGCCCACGCCGGGCGGTGGACCGGATAAACCTGTAACGGGTGACCCTGCACCGACGCCAACGCCGACCGGCGCGGCCGACGTGCCGAAACCCAAGCGCTATCACGGCACGGTAGAACTCGACCCCGCGCGCACCGGTCGCGATGCCGGGCGCATCGCCGATGAGGTGATCGCGCACCTTGTTGGGCTGGTGGGTTCGAATGTCCGAGTCACTTTGGAGATCGACGCCGAGATCCCGGGCGGTGCGCCCGACAACGTGGTGCGGACCGTGACCGAGAACGGCCGGACGCTGAAGTTCACGAGCCAGGGGTTCGAGAAAGAGTAGCACCCGCCTTCATCCGCAATGGCACAGGACCTAAAACCGGCAGGACTGCTCGACGGCAAATACCGCCTGATTCGCAAACTGGGCGGCGGAGGTTTTGGGGACGTATTTCTCGCCGAGGATATGGTGCTGGCCGGCCACCGGGTGGCGATCAAGATCCTGCGGGACCGGCGTGAATCAGACAATGATGCGCTCCTAAGGGAAATGCGCATTCTTGCCGGATTGCGCCATCCAGGCATTGCTGGCTTCTTCCATCACTTCGAGCATCAGGAAACACTGCATCTGGTCATGGAGTATTGCCCCGGCGGCAATCTGCGTGCCCGGATGGATACCGGGTCAGTTTCCCAGGAACTTGCGTTCAAATGGTGCCGTGCCATGGCGGAGACGCTCCAGTTTGTCCACAAGAAGGGGATCGTTCACCACGACATCAAGCCCGAGAACATCCTTTTCGGCGAGGACGAGTCGCTCAGGATTGCCGATTTCGGGGTGGCAAACAGCAATGGCGGCACGCGCTTCTACATGGCACCGGAATTGCTGCTTGGCGAGCAGGTATCGAGTAGCGATCCGCGCATCGACGTGTACGCCCTTGGCATCACCTTTCTGGAGTTGCTGAGCACTGTTGAGCTATTCGCAGGCATGAGCGCAGACGAGAGGCTACAGGCCAAGATCAGGCACGATTTCGTTCCCTACGACCTTGCTCATTGGGTTCAGGAGATCGTCTTGAAAGCGGTCCACCCGACGCCCGAACTGCGGTTTCAATCAATGGGGGAGCTGTGTGAAGCGATCGATTCGCGGCATGTCCCCTACATCCTCGACGGTAATCGCATCGTCGCGCATCGCTTGGCCGAGAAGGCGGAGGACCTGATCGAACGCAAGAAATGGAAAACAGCGCAAAAGACTCTAGATCTGGCGCTGGGCCGCTCGCAAGATTGCGTGGCCGCGCTCATTACCGTGGGACGACTTGATCTACTACTTCGGCGCATTTCGCAGGCAGCCGCGCACCTAAATCAGGCTTTGGTGGTGAATCCAAGGGCGGACGTGCAGAAGGAGCTCGGCTGGATTCAGCTTGAAAGGAAAAACTATCCGCAGGCGATTTCGATGCTCAATGACTACCTGCAGCGCCATGCGGCGGACTTCGAAGCCTGCAATTTGTTGCTCGAATGCTTCTACCGGACCGATCGCTACGAACAAGGCGATGAACTCGCGGCGCTGATGATGAAGGAAAAAGGACATAGCGGCTGCTTCATGAACCAGCGACTTATCTTCCGGATTCTGTCGGGCGCATACAAGGATGAGTGGCTGCGCTCGGAGGACATGGACGGCATTGCCAATCCGTTCATCCGGTACAACATAGACGTCGCCAGCGAGGCGCCGTCGTCCTGGGATGCGGGGGGGCGGTCGACGCTCAAGAGCAAGTTGCTGTTCCAGGACTACCGGTTTGGCCTCGCAGGGGCAACGAAAAAGGTGAACACGATCACGGTAGGCCAGGAGAAGGAGACACCGAAAGAATATTCAGGCTTCATTGTTGGCGTAGGTCGTCTCACGGCGAACGAGATTTGCCTGTCGGGGACAGGCTGCAGTCGCCGCCACGCGGCAATCGTGAACTATCTGGATGATGTTTGGATTCACGACCTCAATAGCATGACGGGCGTAACTGTATCGGGCCAGCGCATTGATGGAAAAGCGTTTCTTGATGGCGTCAGTGAAGTTCAGATTGGCCGATATAAGGCGATGATTTCGCCGAAGCGCGGCTTGCTCGTATGACAAGCGTACAGCATCGCCGGGTGCTCCGGACACATTGCCCGACTGAGGTTGCGCCAGTGCTCGGGGACCTATGCTTTCAAGAACAAGCCAAGGTGGAGCTGGTTGCAAAGGATCGGTATGGCAGGTCGGTCGGCAACGTGAGTTGCCGTGAAGTGGACGCCAGCGCACATCAGGTCGCCCTCGGCATGGCTTGGGTGTACGACCGCTACAGCAAGCCTGGCAGCCCACTGTATCGCCTTCAAGACGGGGCAAAGGCTGCGAGGCGCGGAATGTGGGCGGATAATGACCCCATACGGCCTTGGGAGTGGCGGAGAGTGGGCAAATAACGATTACCTACAATCGGCGGCTATCGGCCGGGAACCGATCTCGATGCCGACCGCCTCGACGGTCCGTTCCCCGCCCTAGGACAACCGAGACCAAGGAGATGAGAGGACGTGGAAGAGTTTACTAAATTCGGCAAATTTGCCATTGCCCCAGACCAACACCTCCACGGTGAGTTGCGGGTGGCGGGAAAGGGGACCTCACTCTATCTGAGAGACGATGAGTTCTTCCATACTCGTACAATCCCCGATAAATGTTTGACTGGAATTTTGCACGATCTCACTAGAGTCACCCTGATTGAATGCATAACGTTGGAGGAGATGGCGCACGGAGGCGATGAGACATACCACTCCGCCAAACTGTTCCCTCACTTTGTCTTGGAGGGGCCACAGCATATAAGTCCAAACGACCAGGCGATAGTTGAGATCCGACTTGGGCTTGACGACGCAACGGCGCTCTTCTATGACTTTGACGCATTCGGCACTGTGATTGATCCGGTTCCGCACATAGAACGAATTGCAGCAGCCAACAAAGTTGATCGGGAAATCGTGGTCGGCCCCGAGCCGCGGATCGTGTACTTTACCGGCAAGCGCGACATTATCGAAGTGGACACGGCGTTGGGCACAGTGCGTGCGCGGCACAACCCTGGCTGGAGCCTTGGAGGGCCGGCCGGCGTTCGCATCGACAACGTTATCACCATCGGAATTGAACCTGAGCGACCACTTACATTTGGCGATGCATTTTTTCGAACGTTGCAACTACTTCGGTTCTTGGAACTTGTCATCGGACGTCGTCAGAATCTGCGTGAGTTCGTCGTGTTCGTCAATGGCGCTGAAAATAGAGTACCGCTGAGGGTGCACTGGAGTTACCGTCCATTGCGAACAGCGAGAGCGATAGACCACCGGAGGTCGCCGCAGCCAGCCGATCTCCTCCTAGATCCGATTCGTCAATCGGACGAATTCGCGAACGTGATGCGGGCATGGCTCGGCACCGACAGAGAGCGGCAGGACGCGAGGTGTCGGTTCCATACTTCGTTCATAGACCAGGAGATATACTCCGTGGAACGGCTAATCGGCGCTGCGAATATGTTCGACCTACTGCCGAACTCGGCCGCTCCCAAGGACGTAGACATTCCCTCGGATGTGATGGATGCCAAGCGGCGCTGCCAGGAGATATTTGAGTCTCTACCGGATAGCTATGAGCGGAGCAGCGTGCTCGGTATCCTGGGGCGGCTGGGAAAGGCATCCCTCAAGCACAAGACACGGCACAGGGCGCAATATGTTGAGACCGTCACAGCAGGGCGATTCCCGGACCTTGCGTTGGTGCTTGATGAAGCCATAAATTGTCGAAATCATTATGTCCATGGCAGCTCCGCGAAGATTGACTACCGCGAGAACTTCGATATGGTCACATTCTTCACGGACACGTTAGAGTTTGTCTTCGCCGCTTCCGAGTTAATAGAGGCTGGATGGAACATTCAGGCGTTCATCAAGAAAGGGACCACCATGTCCCATCCCTTCGGCGCATACCGCGTCGACTACGACGAACGCATCAAGAAATTCCATGCGCTTCTTTCGAAAGCATGAAAGAACGGAATCGATGTGCAAAGATTTCGCTCGCAGCGGTGGGCCTCCGAGGTTGAGAAGCCGGCAGTGCGCAGAACTTCCGCTTTCGGCTTCTCGCCGGTGGGAAGTTGGACTACCGATCCTTGACCTACCTTATGAGCCGCCTCAAGCCTCACGCTGATTCAGCCGATGCGACGACGTGCGCGCAGCCGAATCTCTGGCAACGCCAAACAATTCGCGTCAAAGTAGGTAGGAGCGATAGTTATGGGTGAGGCGCGCAATAGGGGCACTCCCGAAGAGCGCCGACGCTTGGCAATTAAGCGCAATAAGGCAGAGCTTTTGGAGCACATGAGCGACAAGGACGAGCGCACGAATGTTGCGCTGAGGGCTGGACTTGCGCCTTTCCTTGCTCGAATTTCAGCCGAAGAATGGCGGACCCGCCGGGAACGAATTCTTGAATGGCTCAAGGGGATCATGGAGGGCAGCGAACTGGAGAAGGCAAAGCCAGTCCGCGTTCGGGACGACGAGATCGGTTGGTATCTATTTTTGTGCGAGCAGGCGCTAGAGGACCCAATGTGCATAGACATTAGTCAGGCACAACGGGCTTTGCCCTTTTTTGTGGGTATTGGCGAACGCTGGAAGCATTCGACAAAGGTAAAGGGGCTGGAGCGAAAGATTGACGAGGTTTTGCATAATTATAAGTCTGCGCCAGATGGCCTGATCTTCGAGATCCTGGTCGCGTTGTCCTATGCTGCCAATGGCTGGGACGTCGAATTGCTAGAACAAAGCCCCCCTGCGAAGAGCCCGGACATGGTTGTTCGAAAGGATGGCAGGGAGCTGTATATTGAGTGCAAACGACAGGATCGGCGGACTGCGTATTCCGAGACAGAGCGCAATCATTTCCTGCGCATGTGGGAAGCGGCCAAGCATGTGCTGATCAAAAATAGCCAGTGGGCGTGGTTCAAGGGAACGTTTCACGCTGAGGCGTCCGCTCTTCCCACAGAGTTTCTAAAGGAGATATTTCAATCGGCACTGCCGCTGGGTAGTGGAGAGCGTTTGATCCATGACAGTGCGGATGCTACTATTTTCGCGCGGCTTATCGACAGATACGCGGTGATCCGGCACATGGCGCAGTATCATGTCAAAGCGAATTCGCCGGCATTGAGTGCCTTGCTCGGTGGCGATTGGGCGCCGCCAAACTCTCCAACAACGATTATCCATCTCGTCAAGACAAGTCATGTGATTGATTGCGAGGTGCGAGTGCTGGGGACATATATTGATGAAATCGCGTGGGCTAGCGGTTTCACGCGCGAGTTTGACTCTGATGTTTCGATCGACAAGAAGGCGCGCGATGTGACGAAGCATCTGGCTGACGCAGTCAAGCAGGTTCCTAGCGACAAACCGTCAATCATTCATCTTGCCGCGGAGACCATGGAAGGCAAAGACGTCGAGCTACGCCGGACCGAGAAAGTCATGGCGACGATTCCGTCATTCATTACTGATAAGCCGGTGATCGCCGTTCGCTTTCATCGCTTTCAAGGCAACCAGACCACTGACAAGTTATTTGAATTCGACGAGACCGTGAACAAGTTTCAGATCGACGGGGCTCGGCTCGATGACATTCCATTCAACGTGGTGGTTCCTGACCATGTGGCAATGCAACGCGGCAGCCATTGGGAACTCTATCAGTGATTGCGAAAGGGCATGTCTAGATATACTGGTAATGGGGAGGCATAGAAGGGCCGTTTGTCGCTCAGATCGAAAGCGTTCTGATCGTCCTGGCCGTTATTGACCAGCCAATGCTCCTGATCATCCTGTTGGCCACGATGGTGGGTGGGGGGGCGACAATCATGCCGTCCGGCGATGCTGGTTGACGCTGTCCGCCAGTGCACATCAGGTCGCCCTCGGCATGGCTTGGGTGTATGACCGCTACAGCAAGCCTGGCCGCCCCCTGTATCCCCTCCAGGACGCAGCTAAGACGGCAAAGCGTGGACTGTGGGCGGATAATGAACCTGTGCCGCCATGGAAATGGCGAGTTAAGCGGATAAGGGATGACAAGTGAAACGAGTGCTACTTGTGGCGGTTACTGCCCTACTGCTTATTAACGGTACGGCGTCGTGGGCGGGTAAATTAGAGGATGGCATTGCTGCTTCTAAGCGGGGCGACTATGCGATCGCATTGGGAATATTTAGGTCGCTTGCCGCGCGCGGGGATGCGGTAGCGCAAAACAGTCTCGGTGTAATGTATGTCAAAGGGCAGGGTGTAACGAAGGACTATGCGGAAGCGGTCAAGTGGCTTCGACTGGCAGCGGATCAGGGGTTGGCGAACGCACAATTCAATCTCGGGGTCATGTATAGAGAAGGTCGAGGCGTCGCCCAGGATTATTCACAAGCCTTTAGGTTGTATCGACTTGCAGCAGAGCAGGGGGATGCAGAAGGGCAAGGTGCGCTTGGCTCCATGTATAGGGAAGGGCTAGGCGTTACGCAGAATAACGCCGAGGCGCTCAAGTGGTATCAACTAGCCGCAGCACAGGGGGATGCGATAGCGCAAAGTAATCTTGGTCTGATGTATGGCAATGGGCGAGGTATTGCGCAAAACTATGCAGAAGCGGTCAAGTGGATTCGATTGGCAGCGACTCAAGGGTTGGCGGCCGCACAATCTGATCTTGGTCGAATGTACGCCAATGGGCAAGGTGTTCCGCACAACTATGTAGAAGCGCTCAAGTGGATTCGATTGGCAGCGGCTCAAGGGTTGGCGCGCGCACAATCTGATCTTGGTTTGATGTATGGCAAAGGGCAGGGCGTAGCGAAGGACTATATCCGTGCGCAGATGTGGGCGGATCTTGCTGCTGGGTCGGGCGATGGGATGGCGGTGACAATCCGCGACCGCTTAGCGACCGTACTAACGCCACAGCAAATCGCCCAAGCGCAGAAAATGGCGCAAGAATGTCAGGCGAGGAATTTCAAGGGATGCGACTGAAATGGAACCAGCCGCAAGTGATGCTATCGCGCGACCATAAGAAATCATCGTACAAATCTTGAGGGGTTGTATTCGGCGCTAAACGATATGGGCATCAAAACCTCGATTGCAGGGGGAGTCGCACCGGAACACAATCTGATTCCTCGAGCGCTCCGCGAGACTGAGAACGCACGGGGGCGTGCAGCGAAAGAGATTGCACGAATCTCTGGGAACACTAGGCGGCTGACTTCAAAGTAGTTGGCCGCAAGACGCGGCCTGTGGGTGGATACTGAGCCTGTCCCGCCGTGGGAATGGAGGAAGGATTCGAAAGTCCGATTCCATTAAGAACAGACGATAGTGCTAGCCGGGGTCGGGTCAATGGTCTCGGTCTTGCGAGGACGCGAATCATGAAAGGCTTTTTAGGTGGGATCTTTGGCAGGCCGGGCAAAGAGACAAGAGAATTACAGGTCAAAGCTTCCCAGAAAAGTCCAGTCATCCATCACCAGAAATTAGCAGCCCCTTATAACCCCGGAGATCTCATCCGACAGGACTACGAAGTCCATAAGGTGCTAGGAGTAGGTGGCTGCGGAATCGTTTATCTGGTGTACTCGCGGCGCACGAAATCAGTATATGCGCTTAAGACTTTTCTGGATCATTTCCTAACGGATAAATCGGTAAGAGAACGATTTCGACGAGAGGCGGAGGTTTGGGTCAACCTGGAACGACATCCCTATCTTGTACGCGCTCACTTTGTCGAGGAAATCGAAGGCCGACTTTTTGTTGGAATGGAATACATTGCCCCAAACGAAGAAGGCATAAACAGTCTTTCAGATTATCTTGAACGTGGTTCGATATCTTTAGAACAATGCTTGCACTGGGCAATTCAATTTTGCCACGGGATGGAACACGCATATTCAAAGGGTATCCGTTGTCATCGAGACATCAAACCGGCCAATATAATGATTGACCGGAATGCCGTCATTAAGATCTCAGACTTTGGTTTGGCTGGAGTATTACATACACCTAATTTGTCGTTGGTGGATTCCTGCGAACAAGAAATCGGCAATGCCACTTCAATTCAAACATTTCAGGGGCTCAGCTTTGGAACACCGACTCATATGCCCCCGGAACAATTCGTTGATGCTGCGCAGTGTGATGAAAGAAGCGATATCTATAGCTTTGGTGTAGTCCTATATCAGATGCAAAATAATGGAGCTTTGCCTTTTCTTGCTCCATTACCCGGGGATGAGACTCATGCCGAGCAAATGCGTTTCTGGGCGTCGATGTTCCAGTTACACGCCAAATCACCAACCCCGGCCTGTGAATCACCTATTGGTCCCATTATTAAACGATGCCTTGAGAAAGAGCGTAACAATCGTTACCAGACATTTGCGAAGCTACGCAGTGATATTGAAAAGATTCATTTCAAAAGAACGGGCAAGAAAATCTCACCCCCTGATATTCGTGAATACGATGCATGGGAGTGGAACAATAAAGGAGGCAGCTTTTACACACTAGGTCATTCTGAACAAGCGTTAGAGTGCTTTGACAAAGCTTTAGAAAGTGCCCCATGGTTTGTGGAGGTCTGGGCCAACAAATCGATTCTATTGAAATCCTTGGGCCGCCTCGATGAAGCCATGGACTGCATTAACAAAGCTCTTGAATTGGATCCGCGTAATGCCCCGGCATTAACTAATAAAGGGTCGCTTTTAAACAAACTTAAGCAGTTCAATCAGGCCATTGATTGTTTTAATGAAGCTCTGCGTATCAACGATAAGCTATACGAAGCTTGGTCAAATAAGGGCGATGCTTTGATGAGTCTGGCTCGCTTTGACGAGGCACTAAGTTATTTTGATAAATCCTTGGCTCTTTTTCGTAAAGCAGCCGAAGTATGGCACCACAAGGCCATATGCCTACAAGCTCTCGGCAAGACCAAAGCCGCCATTGAATGCTGCGACAACGCAATCGAAATAAACCCTCATGCAAGTGTGGCGTTGCACACAAAAGCAATGTCTCTTAGTGCTCTCGGAAACCATGATTCAGCTTACTCTGCGATTAAGCGAGCTTTGTCCATTGAGCCATCTAATCCCATGGCGTTGTTCATTAGGGCCGGGATCGAGGAGGCGTTGGGGAAAGAATCAGACGCGCTAAATTCGTACCGGGAATTCTTGAAGCTTTCCAGTCAAGAGGATGACGAGCAGATTCATTTTGCGAATATGCGTGTTCGGTATATGGAGACAAAGGATGATGAGCCCGCGTCGATAAAAGCCGCGAAATATCGATTAGCCAAAGAGGCATTGACCTACCCAGGTAAGATGCCTCATATAAGAGCTTTGAACGATCTTGCCAGTGCTTATAAGGAAGTGAAGCAATACGATAAGGCCATATTGACCTACAACGAAGCCATTTCAATGATCGAATCAAAGTATGGACCGGATTCACCGGTTATCTTATTGGCTCCGACACTTAACAACTGTGCGAATTTGTATCACGGGCTGGGTAGGTATATGGAGGCCAAGACTCTCTATGAGCGAGCGATCGCGCTCGTCGAAAAAGACGAGACATATGGTCCTGAGAATCAAAATCTTGGAGCATTTCTGACGGGCCTTGCTGCACTTCAAAATGACTTGGGAATTTATTCCGAAGCGCAATTATTATGTGAACGCGCTTTGCTAATAAAGGAAAAAGCGTTCGGTTCTGACGCCATTCAGCTTGTGGCAACGTTAGAGCATTATGCTTATGCACTGGAAAGAAATGGGCTCGGAAGTAAATCTGTTGAGGTCAAGTCACGGTTGAATCGAATTCGTAAAAGAGCGAATTAGCGGGGAGCTATCATCAAATCGTGAGTATGGCGGGATGGTCCCCCTGGTATGAACGCCGCAACCTTTTTAGCAGCCATAAGACGCCGCACTCGCTTTACCTCGGCCCACCGTGACCCATTGGTGGCGGCGTGGCGCTACCTCGACGAATACGGCGAGTCGGCCGAAGCTCAGGCGCTTCGCAAAGCCATCAAGGCGCTGGCGGTCAAGGACGGGGAATTCTCCGAGTCAGAAGTCTGGCTATTCAGCACCGAAGCCATTACGCTCGTCGCTGCGTTAATTGACGCGCGATTGGAGGGGCGCTATCCGGAGCTAGACTGGTGGGTCGTTGTTTAGGATCGTTTTCGGTCACATGGAGCCTGGCTGGCCGCGATCGGCCAAAACCGGACGGCCAAGAATTTTCTCCAAGTACGCACTCGCTCGTGGCCACGCGATGCGCTTAAGCCAAGAGATTCGCAGGGGAACAGACCCTGCTGTTTGCTAGACCTAGAATCTGCAACCCCTGTAGTATGTGACCGGAAGATTTTGCTGCTGTAATGATGATATGACTGATTACCGAAAAATCGTAAAAGTATTCCTTGCGTCGCCAGGGGATCTTGTCGACGAACGTGTGGCTACGAAATCAGTGGTCGATGAGCTCAATGCCATGATCGCCGATGAATTTGGCTATCAAATCGAATTGGTCGGGTGGGAAGACACAGTCTCCGTCTATGGACGCCCCCAGACTACTATCAACCTTGATCTCAAGGGATGCGAGCTCTTCGTAGGCCTGATGTGGAAGAAGTGGGGAACACCCCCTGATGTGTCGGGCTTCTACTCGTCAGGGTTCGAAGAAGAGTATGAGACTTCGGTCAAGCGCCGATTGAGCGAGGGCAGTCCTGAGATCAGTCTCCTATTCAAGGAAATTAACCCAGCGTTTCTTAGTGATCCGGGCGAGGATTTAAAAAAGGTCTTGGCGTTCAAGGAAAGGCTTACTGCCGAAAAAAGTATTTTGTTCGAAAATTTCGCCGACATCCGCGATTTCGAAAAGAGAATCCGGCGGTGTATCTGGAATTATGTAATCCGACTTCGGGCCCAAGATATCAACGACGCTTCGATAAAGAAACAGGCGCCTACAACAGGAGGTGAGAAGCAACAAACGGCGGAAACCGTCGATTCGCCCCCTGAGACGCCACTTTCCATCGAGGGCGCAAAATTCCTCCGCGAGCTTATTGCAAAGACTGAACGTAGTGCCGCTGAGGAGTCCATTGCGGCAGTGGAGATCGCCCGGTTTCGGTTGCTCGCAAATCTTCTTGGAAGACAGGGAAATGATGACCGCTCGCTTGGCGTTCATGATGCGAATCTAATGTTTTCTGAAGGTAAGGCGTTCACTTTCGGGCGTTTCGAACTGCTGGGGCTTATCCGAACGGGACTTAGGAACTTCTCAGAGGGGAACACACCGCTTTGGTACTGGCTCGCAGCGGCTGACGGCTTCTCGCTGCAAATCTTGCAGGCCTACTCGGTAGTGGGGGGCGATTCAGAACGCGCCGGCGCAGTCGCAGCGATGAGATTGATCGCTGAACCGCTTCCCTCCGACAATCGCGATGAGTTTCTTGATCATTGGTTTGTCAAAGAGTCGCCGAGTACACTAAGAGTGGCTGCTTTAGGCTATCTTGGTGATTACGGCACCACTTTAGACCTTGCGAAAATTCGTAAGGAGTTTGATAGAGGCGACAACCAGACCGTAGGCGCCGCTGCAGATGCAATCATACGCATCAGCCTTAGAGACAGCCGGGGAAAAGGAATCGACGCCCTCTATGAGCTGCAGCCTACCTCTATCAGTGATCATGTTCAGAAGGCGCTATTTGACAGCGGACCTGCGATGAGTTCCGAGACTATTGTGGGCGGGATAAGCCACCGAAGCTCTGAGGTCCGTCGTATTGCGGTCGGTTTAGCTCGCAGCCGACACATGTTGCCCAATGAGATGGCAGAGCGATTGATAAATGATGGTGATGTGGCCGTGAGATATGAGGCCCTTATGTCTCTCGTCGACGCTGGCCGCCCATTTTCCGATGGCGAAGCTAAAATGGTTCTTGCCGGCCCAGCCCGATCCCGCGGCCTGATCGGTAGCTTAATGACGCTCGGTTCCTACGATCCGGAGGTGGATCGACGTTTCGAGCAGTTCCGAAGACAGCGTCTACACTCCTTAAGCGACAGGGAACTTGAGGAAGCTGCCACCGAAAGTTCAATCTTCGATCAAGAGGAAGAGTTCGTCTTGGCTGAACGGCATTTCAGTCTTCGTGGTGAGGAATTGCGACGACGGGTTGATGATCAATACAACGCGAGATTCTCTCGAGAGATCGAGAAAACCGTCGAGATCTCTGGAAGCGCAGAAGCAGAACTCGTCAAGAAGACACGTTCTCTTGAAAGTTATACCCGTAAGGAACTCACCCGGCGTGGCTTAGACATTATATGTCGCCAAGCTGACCCGAGCGACCTGGAGCGCGTGCGAGCGACACTGAGGAGCGGTTTTGTCGATTACTCCGCCACAGACATCGAATATCTTCGACGATTCGGCGAGTGGGAAGATATTCACTTGATTATCGAGGCGGTGAAACGCCCAGAGGCCGGTTCACATCGGAGCATTCTTGGGTCTGCGCTTGACGACTCAAAATACCGAGATGCAGCGCGTGCGATAAATACGTTAGGTCGAAATAGACTAGCTGAAGTGTTGGCAATGTTGGCACCCAGCGAGTTGTTGGTCCAACTTGTAGCAGGCATTCCGGACAAAGCTTTTCGTAGCCTTAACGATGCCGCAATCATGCTCCTGTTGCGCTCAGAGGCCGAACAGGTTCGCAAGTTCGCTGCTCTCAAGTGTGTCCGCGCGTTATCAAAGCGGCGTCTATCCAAGCTTCTCGCTGCCTATATGTCGCCAAATCAATTTCGTTACTACAATGTTGTTCATTGGCTCGATTTTGGAATATCGACGCCTAGAGATCGGGCATCGCCAGCAGCCAAGAAATTACTCAATAAGTAGTGGAGCCACCAAAACGAGCGGATATCCGCCGTAGGAGCGGCGGGACACTGGCGGGACACTGAGGCACAAAAAAGGGGAAATACCCAGAGTAAGTGAGAGTAAGCAAGTGACTGATTGAATTGCTGTTGATAGTTTTGGAGTGCGCTGGATTTCTCCATTCCTGCGATTGTGATTCCGGTTGTCGTGGGTTCGAGCCCCATCAGCCACCCCATCTCCCATCGCGCCGCGGATGCTGGCGCCGTCGCGCCGGCGCGAGCTGCGACCGTAGTCAGAGCGCGCGCATCACCCGTTGCAGCTTTTCGCGCACTTCGATGCCGATCGGACCGACATCGGGGTTGCTGGTCATCTGCCCCATCATCCCGGGATCCAGGAATTCCACCTGTACCGTGCCGGCGGCGTCCTGGCGGACCACGACGTTACAGGGCAGCAGCAGGCCGATGCTAGGCTCTGCCGTGAGCGCGCGCCTGGCCAATGCCGGATTGCAGGCGCCCAGAATGCGGTAAGGCGGGATGTTGTGATCGAGCTTCTTCTTCAGGGTGGAGGCGACGTCGATTTCGGTCAACACGCCGAAGCCCTCCTTTTGCAATTCGGCAGTGACTTTGGCCAGTGCCTGGTCGAAACTCAATGCAACGGATTTGCCGAAGCCGTAACGATTTTCCATGGTCAGCGTCCAGACGCCTGTTTGGCCTGGGCCGGCAGAAACCCATAGCCCCGGTCTTTCGCATTGGAGAGGCAGGCTTCGTAATTGGTATAGCCTTTGGATGATTCGGCTACCACGGACTGGCCGGCGCCTATTTGTTGCCAGTTCCATTGATGGCCGCCGTCCATATAAAAGCGCCAGGTCACATTCATCTGCAGATACCTCTTCGTTTACGAGCGTATTGAATCATAACAGGAAATTCAAAACGTTCGCAGGGTCCGGCGCGATCTGGTCGGATTGCGTGGCATATGTTTCAGCGACAGGCCGGACCCTCGTTTGCGGCAGGCGGCTTCGCTTGCAGCAAGCCACAGCGCTGAAACTGCAGGAACAGTTCGCGGCACACCCAGGCGTCCGTAGCAGCGTAAGTGATCTGCGCCGCGCTCAGGCGCGGTGCAGCCCAGTTCGAGGTGCGCGCGCCCTTGGGTATTCGAACCCGGAGAAAGATTCCGGCGAGGTTGCGCAAGCCGGTCTGATCCAGACGCCAACGCCTGGCGATGACGCCCAGATCGAGCGTGTTCTGTTCCACAAACGGAAACAACAGCTTGAGGGAGCGCAAATCGTTGGCCAGGGCGACGCCGACCTTGATCACGCGGGTTTGCGTCAGCAACTCTGCGAGGACCTGGAACACCTGTGTTTCGCGCAACTGGAACAAATAGACCCTGCGCGCAGTGGCAGCCTGGACCAGGCAGGGCAGGTGAACTTCGCCTTTCCTGAATGCGGGCCGCGTCTCGGTATCGAAGCCGACGACGTCTTCCCGCCGCAAATCCTCTACGGCGCGCTCCAGGTCCGCCGGCGTGGTCACCAGGCACACCTCGCCCTCGTAGCGGCGTATCGGCAGAGCTGCCATTTCTTCCCGAGAAATCGAGCGGGCGATCTCATTCTGAATCGTGTTTGCGCTTGCGGGATTCACGGTGTTGTTCAAGCCGGGATGATCATCAAAAAATTTCCGGCGCGGCCGGGAACGACGCGCGCTTATCTCCTACAATTGCTCCGGTCCGCGCCCGGGGATTTATAGCATGAACATCTGTCTTCAGGAGATCTCTGATGAAAACGAACAAGGCATCGAGGCAAGACCGCCGCAGTTTTTTCCGCATCGCAGGCCTTGTCGCGGCGAGCGCCGCCCTGGCGAGCATGCCGCTCGCCGCGCGAGCTGCGGGTGCTGCCGCCCAAAAGTTGAAAATCGGGGTCATCGGATCCGGACGCGTCGGCGGCACGATCGGCGAACTCTGGGTGAACGCCGGATACGAGGTGATGTTTTCCTCGCTGGACCTGGAGCATGACAAAGCGCTGGCAGCGCGTCTGGGCGCCGGCGCGCGTGCCGGTACGAGCAGGCAGGCCGGAGCGTTCGGCGACGTCTTGTTCATCGCCGTGCCATATGCGGCGCTGCCGCAGGTGGGGCGCGATCTGGGGAACGCCCTGAAGGACAAGATCGTGCTCGATGCCTGCAACCCGTTCCCGGGACGCGACGGCGAGATGGCGATCGAGGCCAGGGCCAAGGGTACCGGCATCGCCTCGCCGCAGTTCCTTCCTGGTGCGCGCCTGGTGCGCGCCTTCAATTGCGTCGGATACGCGAGCATGAGAAGCGAAGCGCATCGCGCCGGAGAGAGGCTGGGGATCCCGCTGGCGGGCGACGATCCGGCGGCGATCCAGGTGGCCGTGCGCCTGGTTCAGGACGCCGGATTCGAACCGGTCGTGGTCGGCGGCCTGGCACGTGCAAAGGATTTCGATGCCGGCACGCCCATTTTCGGCATACCGATGACTGCAGCCGAAGTGCGCCGCACGCTCGGCATCGGTTCCTAGCTGCAATGGCGGATCGCGCGGCAGGCAGTCCCGGCAATAGAACGCCGAGCAAGGCGAGGCGTTGAACGAAGCGCTGATCCAGCGCTGGCTGCAACGGGTTGTGGCGCTGCGACCGGGAGAAGGGCGGGCGCTGGTCTGGTCGTTTGCCTATTTCTTCTGCCTGCTCGCTGGCTACTACGTGCTGCGGCCCCTGCGCGACGAAATGGGTATCGCGGGCGGCGTGCGCAATCTGCAATGGCTGTTTACGGCCACGTTTTTCGCGATGCTGGCCGCAGTGCCCCTGTTCGGCGCCATGGTCGCACGCCTGCCGCGCCGGCGCTTCATTCCGCTGGTCTACCAGTTCTTCGTCGCCAACATCGTGGTCTTCTGGCTGTTGCTCACGTTCGACCTAGGCAAAGTGCAGGTGGCGCGGGTGTTCTTCGTCTGGATCAGCGTATTCAATCTGTTCGCGGTGTCCGTGTTCTGGTCATTCATGGCGGACTTGTTTGCAAGCGAACAGGGCAAGCGGCTGTTCGGTTTCATCGCGGCAGGCGGTTCCGCAGGTGCGCTGCTGGGTCCGGCGCTGACCGTGGGGCTGGCACTGCCGCTGGGTCCGGTCAATCTGCTCTTGGTCGCGGCGCTGTTCCTGGAACTGGCCGTGCTGTGCGCGCGGCGGCTGGAATCGGTCGCAGCACCGGCCGCGGGTGCGGCGCCGCCGCAGGCGGCGGGAACGACTGCGCTGGGCGGAACCTGGCTGGCAGGCATCGCAATGGTGCTGCGCTCGCCCTATCTCGCGGGGATCGCGCTTTGGGTAAGCCTGCTGTCGCTAGCCGGAACCTTCCTCTATTTTCAGCAGGCGAGCATCGTTGCCGCCGCCTCCGACGACCCGGCGGTGCGCACGCGCATTTTCGCCACCATCGATCTTTCAATCGGGGTGTTGACCATCCTGGTTCAGTTCTTTGCGACCGGCCGGCTGATGGCGCGCTTCGGCGTCGGCCGCGCGGCTGCCGTTCTCCCGCTGGTCTTTGCTCTGGGATTTCTGGCGCTGGCCGTTACGCCGATGCTGCTCGTGGTGATCGCGTTCCAGGCAATCCAGCGGACAGCCAATTTCGCACTGTCGAATCCGGCCCGGGAAGTCTTGTTTACGGTGCTCGAGCGCGAGGAGAAATACAAGGCCAAGAACGTGATCGACATCGTCGTTTTTCGCGGCGCGGACGCGGCCAGCGGCTGGCTGTTCGCGCTGCTGCGCGGAGCGGGCCTGGAGCTGTCGACGATATCGCTGGCGACCGTGCCGCTGGCGGGTGCGTGGCTCGCGCTTGCGCTTGCGCTCGGGCGAGCCCACGAGCACCGCGCCACGCACAAGCTCGCACTTCGCGCATGAGCGCATGATGCGACAATAGTAATATTTCCGACGACACTTGGCGGAGGTACAAACCGTGAAACTCTCGAAGCTGGAGATCCGCCGACTGCGCGTGCGGCCGGTGGTGGTGCCGATGCGGCTGCCCTTGCAGACGAGCACGGGCGCGGTGAGCACGGCGCCGCTGGTGCTGATCGACCTGGAGACCACGGCCGGGATTACCGGCCGCAGCTATCTGTTCGCGATCGGCAGGCCGCACCTGCGGCCCATCGTGGCGCTGGTCGAGGCGATGGCGGAGATAATCCGGGGCGATGCCGTCGCGCCCTTCGAAATCGAGCGCAAGCTGCGCCAAAAATACACCCTGCTCGGCGTGCACAACATCGTGCTGTTTGCACTGGCCGGCATCGACATGGCAGCCTGGGACGCCTATGCGCAATCGCTGGCGCAGCCGCTGTGCAAGGTGCTCGGCGGAACCCCGCGTCCGGTGCGCGCATACAATTCCAAGGGTCTGGGCATCATGCCCTTGAAGAGTCTGGCGCGCGAAGCCGAGCAACTGCTGAAGGAAGACTTCTGCGCGCTCAAGCTGCGCCTGGGGCGGCCGGATCCGCAGGACGATATCGCCGCGCTGCGCGCGGTGAAGAAGGCGATCGGCCCGAAGGTCACGCTGATGTGCGACTTCAATCAGGCGCTTACGGTGAACGACGCGATCGGGCGCGGCCGCATGCTCGACGATGAGGGAGGGCTGCTCTGGATCGAGGAACCGACGCGCGCCGATGACTTCGAGGGCAATGGCCGCATTGCCGATGCGCTCGACACGCCGGTGCAGATAGGCGAGAACTTCATGGGAGCGGAACAAATGGCGCAGGCGCTCGCCGCAGGCGCCTGCGACTACGTCATGCCGGACGCGCAGCGCATCGGCGGGGTTACAGGGTGGATGCGCGCGGCGGCGCTGGCACAGGCGGCCGGCCTGGAGATGTCATCGCATCTGTTCCCGGAAATCAGCTGTCATCTGCTCGCGGTTACTCCGACTTGCCACTGGCTGGAATATGTCGATTGGGCCGAGCCGGTGCTGGCCGAACCGCTGGCGCTCAAGCACAGCCACGTACTCGTTCCGGCAGCGCCCGGTACGGGAATCCGGTGGGACGAGAAAGCGGTGAAGAAGTACGCCGCGTAGGAGACGACGATGAACACGACAGCGCGCATGCCGGTCATATTCTTCGGCCACGGCAGCCCCATGAACACCCTGGCTCGCAACCCGTATACGGAAGCGTGGCGCCAGCTTGGCGCAATGGTCCCCAGGCCGAAAGCGATCCTGGCGATATCCGCGCATTGGTACACACGCGGCACGTCGGTAACCGCTATGGCCAGTCCGAAGACGATACATGATTTTCGCGGCTTCCCGCAGGCCCTGTTCGATATTCAATACCCGGCCCGTGGCGATCCTGCACTGGCCGCGCGCGTGCGCGAACTGCTTGCGCCGGTCGAGGTAGGGCTCGATCAAACCTGGGGCCTGGACCACGGCACCTGGTCGGTACTGGTGCACGCTTATCCGGATGCCGGCATACCCGTGGTGCAATTGAGCATGGACGCTACCAAGCCTGCCGGTTTTCACTATGACCTCGGCCGGAGCCTGGCGCCGCTGCGCGATGAGCAGGTGCTGATCGTCGGCAGCGGCAACGTCGTGCACAACCTGATGCTGATGCAGCGCGGCGTAGGCGCGCCTGCCTATGAGTGGGCCCGGCGGTTCAACGAGGCGGTACGCGCTGCGCTCGCCTCCGCCGATCATCAGTCGCTGGTCGAATTCGAACGCCTGGGAGAGGATGCGCGCCTGGCGGTGCCCACGCCCGAGCATTACCTGCCCTTGCTCTACATAGCCGGGCTGCAGGCGGAAGGCGAGACCATGGCGTTCGTCGTGGACGGATACGAGGCCGGTTCCCTGGGGATGCTGAGCGTGGCCGCAGGCATGTCCGCAGGTTAGACGCGCTGCACGCGCCGCGCGGATTCTGCGCGTCCATGCTCATAGGGGCGTCGCCACCGCGCCCGGACAAGTGCGGCCTGCTGGCTGGGCGCACCCGGCTGCTGCGATTGTAGGCGATAATGCGCTGTAGCAATTGGTCCGGCGCGTCTATTCATTGGAGGGAGCAGCATGCGGGTGCGGGCAGTTTGTGCGGTGGTACTGGCTCTGTTGGCGGGTTCGGCCTTCGCAGGCGATATCGAGGACGGCTTGAAGTTCTATCAAGACCAGGATTATGCAAAGGCGGCAAGTTCCTGGAAGAAAGCGGCCGTGCAGGGGGACGCGGCAGCGCAAGCCGCCTTGGGCGTGCTCTACGAAAAGGGGCAGGGGGTTGAGCAGAACAGCGCGGAGGCCATGTCCTGGTATCGGAAGTCGGCGGATCAAGGCAATGCCGCGGCGCAAACCAACCTGGGTTTCATGTACGAAAAGGGGCAGGGGGCCGCCAAGGACGACAAGCAGGCGGTGTACTGGTACCGCAAGGCCGCCGAACAGGGGGTGGCCGAAGCCCAATTCAATCTCGGCAGGATGTACCAGACCGGGCAGGGTGTGGCGCAGGACTATGCGCAGGCCGCATCCTGGTTCCTTAAGGCGGGAGATCAGGGCCACACTTCGGCGCAGTCGGCGCTGGGTCTCATGCATGAAACGGGTCAGGGCGTGGCGCGGGACTACAAGCAGGCGGTGTACTGGTACCAGAAGGCGGCGGAAAACGGGGATTCAAGGGCGCAATTTGACCTCGGCCGCATCTACGAGACCGGGCAGAAGGACGTGCCGATCGACTATATCGAGGCGCACAAATGGTGGAACATCGCCGCCACGAACGGGGAAGAAAGAGCGCGAAAAAGCCGCCTCCTGGTGGAGCGTCTGATGAAACCGGAGCAGATCGCGGAGGCGAAGCGGCGCGCCGACGCATGGATGAAGGCGCACGAGAATAAATAGGCGGCCGCTGCAGAACTGTTCAATCAGCAGCTGAACTGGGACGCTCCAGGCCGGGCATTTCCCCGGGTCCCGATGACCCGGGAAGTGCAAGGACAGGCGGGGAAACGCGGCGCATCGCGCTTCTATGCGCGCTTGCTCTTGACACCTTCGACAAAGCGCGCCAGCGTCGGCGACATCGCGCCGCGCGCGACCATGGCCTCGATCAGCTGAAAGCGTCCGCGCCGGCCATGCGCGGCGCCCAGCGCCTGCGCCAGTTCGGCGCGGGAGCGCACACGCACTCCCTCTCCACCCAAGGCGGCGGCCGCTTGCGCGAAGCGCCACTGGTCGAGGTTGTTGAATTTCGATTCGGGCTGAAACGCGCGCAGCATTTCCCAGCTGGCATTGTTGATGAGCAGCACGATCGGATCCCAGCCGTAGCGGGCGCAATTGCCCAGCTCCCATCCGGTCATCTGGAACGCGCCGTCGCCGACGATGATCAGCGGCCGCTGCCCCGTCGCCGCCTGCAGCCCGAGTCCTGCGGGAACCCCGAATCCCATCGTCGCATAGTAGCCCGGCGCCAGCAGCGCGGTATGTTCGACGTCCATGGCAAGGAACATGCAGTCGCCGATGTCGGTTGCGATCGGCATCTTGCCGTGCGCATCCATCAGGTCGTTGATGGCGGTCGCGATGTCCAGGGGCGTGATCGGCGCATCGTCGGCCGGCAACCCGCGCGGATAGCTCGCGGCTGCATGGCCGTGAGTGAGGGCAGCGCGTGACGGCAGGCGCGCCAGCAGGGTGTCGACCAGCGGTCCCAGCGGGATCTCGGGATAGACGTGATGGCCGATGTTCACTCGCCGGTCGAGTGCCTGGATCGACATGCGCAGGTCGATATGCATGGCGGACACGCCGAGGTTGGTGTCGGAGACGATCACGCCGAGCAGGAACAGCGAATCGGAGTGTTCGACCAGGTCGGTGATCGCAGGCAGTCCGGCAACGCCGATGTAAGTTCCGAGCAGCGGGGCGTCGGTGCCTGCCAGCAGGCCGCGACCGAGCAGGCTGGTGACCACCGGCAGCCCCAGGCGGCGGGCGAGTTCGGCGACTTTTTCCTCAAGTCCGAAACGGCGTACCTCGACCCCTATCATCAGCACGGGCGAACGCGCTGCGTGCAGGCGCGCGAGAATCTCGTCCGCGCAGGCGGCCAGCGCCTCGGGGTCGTGCGCGGGCTCGCCTGCGGCAAACACCGGTTCGCAGGGCACGCTCACCATGTCGCGCGGCAGCTCCAGATATACCGGCTGCGAATTGCTCAGGCAGGCGCGCAGCACGCGCGCAATCTCGGTCGGTGCGGCGCGCGCGTCGGTCAGGCACGCTTGTGCGCAGGTGATTTCCTGGTATATGCGGTATTGCGAGTCCAGCGACTTCGCCTGGTGATGCAGCAACAGGCCGCGCTGCGCCTCGCCTTTGCCCGGGGCCCCCGAGACGACTACCACAGGTGATTTTTCGGCAAATGCGGCTGCGATCGGATTGACCATATTGAGCGCGCCGGCGCCGTAGGTCACCGCCGCGACACCCAGCCCGGGGTGGATGCGTGCAGCAGCGTCCGCAGCGAAGCCGACCGCCGGTTCATGGCTCAGCGTGTACAGCGGCAGTATGCCGGACTCTTCGATAACCTTGAAAAACGGCAGCGCGTAGTCTCCGGGAATGCCGAAGATCTCGCGCGCGCCATGCGCTTTGAGTGCATGCAGCAGCGCTTCGGACAGATTCATGCTGTTCCCCTATATCAGGTGCTCGCGCTCGGCTTTGCGGCGCCGATACTTACCCACAGATTCTGTGGATAACCCTGTGGATTCCCGCCGCGATGAATTTCGCATGTGCCGGAAGAGGCAGAAAATATTGCCGGTGACCAAAAATTGGGCGCACCGGAAAGAACAATTTCGAACTGGTCCGTTCGGACCATGCCATATGCATGAGTCGTGCGCCCTTGCTTCATGCGCGACCACGAGTGCATTTCAAAACGAGGGGATAATGCCGCCGATGCTCCCCTGAGTCAGCGGCCAATCCGGCAATTCCGGACATGGCCTCCGAACCGTTCGCCGCAACCTGAACGGCGTCCCGCGACTCGCATCATCGCCTCATTGTCCTGGGTGCGCAAGGTTTGCACCGCGGCTTGCGGGCGCCGCGGATATCCCCTGATATGATTGCAGTATGCGCAGTCCGATTGCAAAGGCCGGTGCCTTCCGGCTCGCGTGCAGGAGTTCCATTGATGAGCGATCCGAAAAGCGGTCCGCCCGAAGAGCGCTCTCTCGAGCAGGCGCTGGTGCGCTGGGAAGCGCGCTTCAGCGTAGGTGAATATCTGTTCGGAGAGCGTCCAAACGCTTATCTGGCTTCCAAAGCCGCGCTGCTCGCCAGGGGCGGCCGCGCGCTGTCGATCGCCGACGGCGAAGGCCGCAACAGCGTCTGGCTGGCCGAGCAGGGACTGCGCGTCGATGCCTTCGATTTCTCGCCCACGGCCGTGGCCAAGGCCGAGCGACTCGCGCTGAAGCGCGGGGTGCACGTCCGCTTCCACGTATCCGAGACCTTTGCCTGGAGCTGGGAGCCTTGCGCCTACGATCTGGTTGCCGCGATATTCATTCAGTTTGCGTCGCCGGCCGTGCGCCAGAGGCTGTTTGCGCTGATCAAGCAGACGCTGAAGCCGGGCGGACTTCTCATCCTTCAGGGGTATCGCACGGAACAATTGGCGTATGGCACCGGCGGCCCCCCCGAAGCAGACCACCTCTATACCGAAGCCATGATCCGTACAGCGCTGAACGACATGGATATCATCGAACTTCGCTGCTACGACGAACATGTCGATGAAGGCAAAGGCCACGCAGGCCCTTCGGCGCTGATGGGAGTGCTGGCACGCAAACGCTAGCGCGCGCGGCATCGATCGTCGACCGGAGCCGTGCGTGCCGCCCGCGCATTATCTGACGATCAGCACCGGAATCGTCGTGTGGCTCAGCACTTTCTGCGTTTCGCTCCCCATGAGAATACCGGATATGCCGCGGCGTCCGTGCGAGGCCATTACGATCAGGTCACAGTGCTGCTCGCTGGCAATGCGGATGATGGCTTCGTAGGCCGAGTAACCCGCGACGAACGCCGTCTCCGCTTGCGTTCCCTTCGTTGCGGCTAACTCCAGGGCGGCGTCGAGCAGCCTGCGCTCTTCGTCCTCGATCTCCTGCATCACCCGTTTCCCGCCCAGTTCGCGCATGGCGCCGCCTTCGACATGGTGCGGAGACTCCAGCGGGGATCTGACGTGTAGCAGCAGCAGCTGCGCCCCCAGGGATTGCGCGAGCTGAGCGGCGGTCGCGACCGCTCGATTGGAAAAGCCGGAGCCGTCAGTGGGTACCAGGATTTTTTTGAACATGAGAGGTCTTCCATAAGCGCAACACTATAAGTATCTGCAGGACAGGCAAAAGATATGCTCTGGTTCGTCAGTTTCGATAGCGTCTCCAAGAATTCGCTTCAAAGCGAGGGAATGCCTTCCCCTCATGCTGCTCCGTTATCCTGGCCCCTTGCAAATCTCATTTTGCGCCTGGTCCTCAGACTACAGGCGGGAATCCGTAGTTGGGCGGCGCCGCTTTGCGTCCTCCCGCCTGCAAACAGGTTTCGACCGTCTGCAACAGCTGTTCGCGCGTAATCGGTTTCATCAAGAAATCCGCGGCGCCGAGTTCCACCGCCCTGGCCATGATGTTGCTGTCGCTGCGGCCGGAAACAAAAACCACCGGGATAGACGCCGATTTCGCATCGGCCTGCATCAGCGAGAACAATTCGAGGCCGTTCAGAAACGGCATGCTGATGTCGCACAGGACCAGGGCGGGCGGGTTCGCGAGCACCGCCTTGCCGCCTTCGATGCCATCCTCCGCGACTTCGGCGGCGTAGCCCGCGGCCGTAAGGTGCATGCGCAGAACGTCGGCGAATTCCAGATCGTCGTCTATGATCAAAATGCGGATGGTGCTGCGGTCCGGCATAAGCTGGCTGCAATCCTGGGGTACAGGTGTACCGTGTCGCCAAAAATGTAGTCTGGCGACGTAACAAAGTCAATGTTGCCTGCCGACGCCTCGCGCGATGGGCGCATGCGCGCATTTCAAACCCAAAGTCATGCCGCTCCGCGCACTCCGGAAGCATCGCCGTGGCGGCTTTTCAGCAAGCGGGTGGCGATCCCCCGGCGGCGCCGGCGAATGCGGACGCTTGGTGCCTGCCGGCGCTCGCAGGCAGGGTGGAAATCGTTTCCATAGAGGACATGGGCCATGTCTAGTCCAGCCGGCGCTGAATTGGCAACGCGCAAAGGGATTATATATGCCGCCACGCCGGCACCGGAAGTCCTTGATTGCGGGCTTAGTCCGAGCGCGTTTAATGGTAGATTGATCTCAAATCCAAATTCTTGTGCGCTGGCCAATAATGCTGAGAACGCTGGTTTTCGCCATCGGCGCAGGTATGGCGCTCGCTTGCCAGGCCGACGTCTTCGTGCGCGATGACATCATCGTCGATCCGGATCCGGCGCAATTCAATATCTGCCATGGCAATGGATGTGACGGCCTGGTCTGGGTGAAGCTGGGCGCCGAACAATGGCAGCGGGTGCGCGAGGTCTTCGCGACACCAGCCGATACGCCGGCAGGGGAGCGCGAGCAGATCAGAACCGCAGTAGCCTTGTTGGAGACCACTGTAGGCGCGATGACCGGCACCGCGAGCGACAGGGGAGGCAATCTGGCCGGTTTCGGCTTGCCCGGCCAAATGGACTGCATAGACGAGTCGACCAATACGACGACTTATCTGCGCATGCTGCAAAAATACGGCCTGCTGCGCTGGCATCAGGTTGCGGAGCGTGCCACGCGCTGGTCCTTGTTAACCTGGCCGCATACCACCGCGGTCATCGAAGAGCGCGCGGGCCTGGCGCCATGGGCGGTGGACTCCTGGTTTCTCGACAACGGCGAGCCGCCGTTCGTGCTGCCACTGCGAACCTGGCGCGATGGCTGGAGGCCGCCACAGCAGGATACTGCCGGCAGCGGGGACGCCCGGGCCGCCGCCGCCAGGTGATTGCGCGGGCGGGGCGCAACGATGATGCCGGGCAGGGACGGGTAATTTTCTGCCGCGCAATGCGGTCCGACTATCCCGAATAGAGGCAGTCCCAAACTGGTAAAATGGCGAAGTTGTCGCGTCCACTGCTCGAATGAGCCCACTCCTCTGAATAGGAATTAGGAAAAAAATGTTTATCAAGTCCAGGATTCTGCTGGTCAGCGCAGTTTCGCTGCTCGCGCTGAGCGCATGTGGTTCCGACGTTGCAGTGCCGGCTGCAGGAACGGCCAAGCATTCCGTAGCCGCCACGGTAAACGGCGCCCCGATCAGCGAGAGCATGCTCGACATGATGCTCAAGCAACGCTCCAATCTCGGCCGGGAAGCCAGTGCGGAGGCGCGCAAGTCGTTCATTGACCGCCTGGCCATGCAACTCATCATCGCGCAGGAGGCCGTCAAGAAAGGGTTCGACAAGAAGCCTGAGGTGATGGATCGGATAGAACTGGGCCGACAGTCCGTTCTGGTCGATGCTTTCGTGCAGGACTATTACAAGAACAATCCCGTGACCGACGACATGCTGAACGCAGAGTACGAAAAAATGAAGGCGCAGGAAAGCGGCACCGAGTACAAGGCGCGCCACATCCTGGTCGAGACGGAAGCCGAAGCCAAGGAGATCATCGCCAAGCTGAACAAGAACGCGAGCGCATTCGAAGAACTGGCGAAGGAAAAATCCAGGGACACCGGCTCGAAGGTCAAGGGCGGCGAACTGGGCTGGTTCGACCCGCGCGGCATGGTTCCGGAATTCGCGGCGGCCGTCGTCAAGCTGGCCAAAGGCAAATTCACCGAAGAACCTGTCAAGACGCAATTCGGCTACCACGTGATACTGCTGGAGGACACACGGCCGAAATCTGCGCCGCCGCTGGAGCAGGTCAAGGAACAATTGGTGCAGCACCTGAAAGAGCAGAACCTGAGAAAGTTTCTGGAGGAAATGAAGGCCAAGGCGAAGATCGAGATCGTGGAGTCAGCCGCCCCGGCGGCAGCGCAGGCGCCGCAAGCCAAGCCGGCGGAACCGACCGGAAAATAGGCCGCAAGCACATCCGGGCCTGAAGCCATGCGTCCCGGCAGCACCGAACCTCCTGCGCCGCGGATACGCTACGGCGAATTCTTGAGCGCGGTGCGCGTCAAGCAGCGCCTGGTGAGCTACAACGAGGTGCATACCAGGTCGCTCGATCATGGCGGAAACGCAGCGCCGGCACTGCGGCTGATCGACCTGCACCGCCTGCTCACGCCTTATGTCAGCGTGCGCTTTCTGGAACAGGCGCGCGCGGTGGTGCCGCTGGCCCTGTTCCTTGCGCTGTTCCAGATCGCCGCGCTGCGCTCCAGCGTAATCGAGGGTGAGGAGATCGCCTTCGGCATGCTCGCGGTAATGCTCGGATTGATGTTTTTCATGGACGGGGTCAAGTATGGATTGATGCCGTTTTCCGAGAATATCGGCTTCAAGCTGCCCGATCGCTCACCGACTGCCGCCGTGCTCGCTTTTGCGTTCCTGCTCGGTGGGATCGCCACGTTCGCCGAACCGGCGATCGGCGCGCTGCGCGCCGCAGGCGCCGGGCTGGATCCTGCGCGCACGCCCTGGCTGCACCTGTTGCTCACGCGCTATCCCGGCCGCCTGGTATTGGCGGTCGGCACCGGGGTCGGCGCCGCCGTGGTTCTGGGCATGCTGCGCTTCATCTACGGCTGGCGCATGAAGACGCTGGTGATTGCAGTGCTGCTGCCATGTCTTGCCGCCTCCGTCTATGCCGGACTCGATCCGCGTCTGGCGCCCATCCTCGGGCTGGCCTGGGACTGCGGCGCAATCACCACCGGACCGGTGACGGTGCCGCTGGTGCTTGCGCTTGGCATAGGAGTATCGGCTGCTGCCGGCCGCCAGGACAATCCCCTCTCGGGGTTCGGCATAGTCACGCTTGCCTCGCTGTTTCCGGCGACGGCGGTCATCCTGGTCGCTGCCGGCCTGGTGGCCGAAGTGCCTGATCCGGCGCTCCTGCCTGCGATAGTCGGTGCCGATGGTGCACTCGCATGGTGGGACAGGACGCCGGTGGCTGAGATATTGGCCTCGCTTCGAGCCATTGCACCGCTGATCCTGTTGTTGTGGCTGGCGCAACGATTCGTGCTCGGAGAAAAGCTCGCGCGTCGCCAGGTCGTCGTCTACGGCGTGGTGATGGCCGTGCTCGGCATGAGCCTGTTCAACGTCGGACTGACGATAGGCCTGACCCCCTTGGGCGAGCAGGCCGGCAAAGTCGTTCCTTCGGCGTTTCACGCGGTCAACGGCGGTGCCCCGCTCTACCCCTATCCCTTCGGCGTATCCCTGACCCTGCTGTTTGCCGCCACGATCGGATACGGCGCGACGGTGGCGGAGCCTGCGCTCAGCGCCATGGGCGTAACGGTGGAGAACCTCACCAACGGGGCCTTCCCGCGGCCGCTGTTGATCCGGTCGGTAGCGGTCGGCGTGGCGCTGGGGACTGCACTGGGTGTGGCCAAGATCATTTTTCAGTGGCCGATGCTGCCGCTGCTGCTCGGGGCCTACACCGTGGCGCTCGTAGGTACCGTGCTCTCGCTCGACGAATACGTGAGCCTGGCCTGGGACAGCGCCGGCGTCACCACCGGTCCGGTGACGGTGCCGCTGGTGCTCGCGCTTGGTATCGGACTGAGCAAGGCGGTGGGTGCCATGGAGGGTTTCGGCATTCTGGCAATGGCCTCGGCCGGACCGATCATCAGCGTGCTGGCGGTGGGACTGTGGATACGCCGGCGCAGCGACGCACGAACCTGAAGTCGAAGCAACGGAGGAAGTCCGAATGAAGCGACGCGACGAGATTGTGGTGTTGACCGATGCGGTGCTGATCACCTGCATCGTCCAGCGCGGCTCGGCCGACGCGGTGGTCGACGCCGCCACGGAAGCGGGGGCGCAGGGGGCCACCATTTTCTACGCGCGCGGAACCGGCGTGCGGCAAAAGCACCTGGGCGTGCTCGGCATTACGATCAATGCAGAAAAGGAAGTGCTCTACATCGTCTCCCCCGGAGACCATGCAGACCATATATTCGAGCGCGTCTATGTCGCCGCCAAACTCGACACTCCCGGAATGGGCATGATTTACATGATGCCATTGGAGAAAATGGCAACCTACGTGCCGCCCGAGGTCGCGGCGCGCTTCGGCTATCATCCCGGCCACGATGAATAAGGCAGCGCTGCCCCCCCGCGGGGAGTTTCGCGTGCTCATCTGCGTCATGCCTGCCGGGCGCGGCACCGAAGTGCTCGAAGCCCTGCGCCGCGAGACCGGCGTCATCAGCGCATACGCCCACCATGCGCGCGGCATCGGCACCCACAGCCTGCGCCACCGCATCTATTCCGACGAGAAGCAGATCCTCACCGCGCTGGTCGACGCGGTGCGCGCCGACGAGATCTTTCACTTTCTCTATTACAGCGCCGGGCTCGACTCACCCCATGCAGGGATGCTCATGATGGGTCATGCCTTCCGCGGCGCCGGCGTAGTTCCGCTGACCGAGTCGGAGAGCGCCGAGCCGGGCCGGACCTAGTCCGGCTGCGAGGACAGCGGTGGCGCGATCGTTTCGAGCGGAACGCGCTCGGCGCGCACGCCGTAGCGCAACTCGAACGCGGCAGCGACGTACATGAGCAGCGCCCCGAGCAGGTAGCCATAGAAAACGTTGAGCCGTTCGCCGGTGCCGATCAGGATACCGAACAACAAGGGCGCGGCGATGCCGCCGGCTGCGGTACCGATGGCGTAGAAGACGGCGATGGCCAGGGCGCGCAGTTCGAGCGGAAAGATTTCGCTGATGGTCAGGTAGGCCGAACTCGCGGCGGCCGAGGCAAAGAAGAAAATCATCGCCCATGCGGCCGTCTGCCCGGACGCCGACAGCGTTTCATTCACGAATAGCGCTCCGGTCGCCAGCAGCAGCGTGGCAGCGATGGCGTAGGTCGCGCAAATCATGGTGCGACGACCGAGGCTGTCGAACAGATGGCCCAGGAACAGCGGGCCGAGAAAATTACCGACGGCGAATGGCAGCAGATAGAGCCCGGTATTCTGCGCCGGCACGGCGTAGAAGCGGGTCAGCACCAGGGCGTAGGTGAAGAAGATTGCGTTGTAGAGAAACGCCTGCGAGGCGATGAGGACGAAGCAGAGCAGCGCGCGGCTGCGGTATTTTCCGAACAGGGTGGAAAAGATGATACGCAGGCCGAAATGGCTGCGCGGATGGATCGCAAGGGACGCGGTCACCGGTGCCAGCACCGCACCGGTTTGGCGCGCCACGCGCGTTTCGATCTCGGCCATGGCCTGCTCTGCGCGCTCGTGGCGGCCGTGTATGCTGAGCCAGCGCGGGCTTTCGGGGATGAAGGCGCGCGCGAACAACACCAGGAAGCCGAGCAGGGCGCCGACGCCGAACCCGACCCTCCAGCCGGTATCTACCGCGAATATGGACGGGTCGAGCAGCACCACCGTGGCGCCGGAACCGAGTATGGCGCCCAGCCAGAAGCTGCCGTTGATGATCAGGCTCACTCGGCCGCGCAGCCGTGCCGGGATGAGTTCGTCGATGGCCGAGTTGATCGCCGCGTACTCGCCCCCGATGCCGAAGCCGGTGAGGCAGCGAAAGGCTGCGATGCTGGCGAAATTCCAGGAGCAGGCGGTCAGCAGTGTTCCCGTGAGATAGATCGCGAGGGTAATGAAAAAAAGCTTGGCGCGGCCATGGCGGTCGGTCAGCCAGCCGCAGATCAGCGCGCCTGCGACTGCCCCAATCAGATAAAACGATGCCAGTGCGCCTATTTCGGCGCTGCTCAGATGCAGCGTGGCGGAGTCCTGGAGCACACCGCTGACCGCTCCCTTCAGCGTCACCTCGAGGCCATCGATGGCCCAGCTCGCGCCGAGGGCAGACACCAGCAGCCAATGGAAGCGGCTCCAGGGTAGCCGGTCCAGGCGTGCCGGAATATTGGTAAGCAAGGCCATCGAAATGCGCGGATTCGGCCTGGCGGATTCGGATTCTCGTTTCAGCGGTCTGGTCACATCGATGAACCGGGGGCATGCACCAACCAAGCTATTTTACCTTGGCGTTCCGGCCCGGAGCCCGGAGCAAATGCTTTTGCGCCGCGTCCCGGTTCGGTGGAGCGCGATGGAATGCATCTTCGCTTAAATTGCAAACGCGCGGCTGCCGGCGGCTGGTCCTGCGCAGCATTCCCGCATTGAGACCTGCGTCAGCGCGCCGACCTTGCTAAGATAAGAGATTCAACACCGGGCAATTCCGGCCGGGATCGGCCTAAGCCCGCCTACGTTTCGCAAGTTCTGACCGCGCCGTTAGCCCCAGGGGAAAATACATGTCGAATTCAGTTGAGCAATCCAGGGCGGATATCCTCGCTTCAGTGTTTGAGCTGATAAAAGGCCAGATTCCAGCCGGGGATGCGACCATGGCCGAGGCATTTGCGCGACGCTACTATGCGCAAGTCGCCGCGGAGGATTTGGCTGGACGCGCGGCGCAGGACTTGTGCGGCGCGGCTTTGTCCCACTGGCGCTACGCACGTCAATTCTTGCCCGGCAAGCCCTCTATCCGGGTGTACAACCCGCGCACGGAGGAACAGGGCTGGCAATCCACGCACACCGCGATCGAAATAGTCAGCGAAGACATGCCCTTCCTGGTGGATTCGATCACCATGGAAGTAAACCGACAGGGACTGACACCGCACCTGATCATCCACCCGATCATGAAGTTCGTGCGCGATGCCGGGGGATTCCTGCAGGCAATTTCCGCAGACCGCGACGATACCCCGGGGAACTATGAATCGATCATCCATGTGGAGGTAGACCGGCGCACCCGGGTCGAGCATCTGGAAGCGCTGCGCCAGGGGCTGGAGCGGGTCCTCGGCGATGTGCGTGCCGCGGTGGAAGACTGGCCCTTGATGAAGCAGCGCCTGGCGGAGATCATCGCCGACATCGAGCGCGACCCGCCTGCGCTGGATCCTGCCGATACCGCCGAAAACTGCGCGTTCCTGCGCTGGGTAGCCGCCGACAACTTTACCCTGCTCGGCTACCGCGAGTACCAGTTCGTGCACGAAGACGGCGAGGAGCTGATGCGTATCGCCCCCGGATCCGGAGTCGGCATCCTGCGCGAGACCGGCAGGGAACGGATTGTATCCTTTGCTTCGCTGCTGCCGGAGGTGAGGGCGATTGCGCGGCAAAAGCGCTTGCTGGTGCTCACCAAGACCAACTCGCGCTCGACCGTGCATCGGCCGGGTTACCTCGACTACATAGGCATCAAACGCTTTGGTCCCGGCGGCGAAGTAATCGGCGAACGCCGCTTCCTCGGCCTGCTCACCTCAACCGCGTATAACGCCAATCCGGCCGATATCCCGCTGCTGCGAAAGAAAGTCTCGGGCGTGATGACGCGTGCGGGCTTCCGCCCCAAGAGCAATGCCGACAAGGCGCTGCTTACCATACTCGAGCAGTATCCGCGCGACGAACTGTTGCAGGTGGACGTCGACGAACTCTATCCGATAGCCATGGGGATACTGGGGCTGGGGGAGCGCCAGAGGACGCGGCTGTTCGTGCGGCGCGACGCATTCTGCCGCTTCTATTCCTGCCTCATCTATACGCCCAGGGAAAACTTCGATTCGGCGCTGCGCCAGCGCATGCAGGAGGTGCTGGTTCAGGCGCTGAACGGGACTTCGGCCGAATTCTTCGTCCAGCTGTCGGAATCGGCGCTGGCGCGCGTGCTGGTGGTGGTCCACGTAAGCCCGGGCACGGTGCCCGAGTTCGATGCGCTCGAACTCGAACAGCGCCTGGCAAAAGTCTCGCGGCGCTGGGACGACGAACTGTGGGACGCACTGCTGGAAAGATGGGGCGAGGAGCGCGGGAATCTGCTTCACTCGGGCTACAAGTCGGCCTTTCCCGCGGGCTACCGCGAGGACTATGCGGCGCGCGCCGCCGTCGGCGACATCGGCCTGATGGAAACCCTGAGCGGGCCGGATACCCTCGCAATGAACCTGTATCAGCCCGTGGATGCGCGCACAGGCAATCTGCGCTTCAAGATCCTGCGCAATGCCGAGCCCGTGCCGCTTTCGACGTCCCTGCCGATGCTGGAACTCATGGGGGTGAAGGTCCTGGAAGAGCGGCCCTACGAGATCAAGCGCGAGGACGGCCAGGCGGTCTGGCTGCACGACTTCGGCCTGAACTTTCCGGGCGCAGCGAAACTGGATCTGGACAGCGTACGCGGAATATTCGAACAGGGTTTCCTGCGCATCTGGCGCGGCGAGGCGGAAAACGACGACTTCAACCGGCTGATCCTGTCTGCGCGGATGAACTGGCGCGAAGTGGCACTGCTGCGCGCCTACGCCAAGTACCTGAAGCAGGCAGGGTTTGCATTCAGTCAGGTCTACATGGCGCAGACGCTGACGACCCATGCCGGCGTCGCGCGCAAGCTCGTCGAACTGTTCATGGCCCATTTCGATCCGGCCAGGGAAGCGCTAAGGGAGGAAGTAGCCGCAACGCTGGCGGCGGAAATCAATTCCATGCTCGAGGCAGTCGCGAATCTGGACGAGGATCGCATTCTGCGTCTGTATCTGGCGGTGATACTCGCCACGATGCGTACCAATTACTTTCAACTGGACGGGAATGCGCCCAAGCCCCGTCTGTCTTTCAAGCTCGATTCCAGTCTGGTCCCGGGTTTGCCGGAGCCCAAGCCGGTATTCGAGATATTTGTCTATTCGCCGCGCGTCGAGGGTATTCATCTGCGCGGCGGCAAGGTGGCGCGCGGAGGATTGCGCTGGTCCGACAGGATGGAGGATTTCCGCACCGAAGTACTCGGACTGATGAAGGCGCAAATGGTCAAGAACGTGGTGATCGTGCCCGTAGGATCGAAAGGGGGATTCGTGGTGAAAAAGCCACCGCCTTCGGCCGAACGCGATGCGGTCCTGCAGGAGGGCATCGCGTGCTACCACATCTTTTTGCGCGGTTTGCTCGACATCACCGATAACCTGGTGGCAGGAAGGACAGTACCCCCCGTGGATGTCGTGCGCCGGGATGGCGACGATCCCTACCTGGTGGTCGCTGCCGACAAGGGGACGGCGAGTTTTTCCGACTACGCCAATGCCGTGTCCAAGGAATACGGCTTCTGGCTCAGGGACGCCTTCGCCTCGGGCGGTTCAGTGGGTTACGATCACAAGAAGATGGCGATCACGGCGCGTGGCGCATGGGAGTCGGTGCAGCGGCATTTCCGCGAACTCGGACTGAATACCCAGGAGCGGGATTTCACCGTGGTGGGCATCGGAGACATGTCGGGCGACGTCTTCGGCAACGGCCTGCAATACACCGACCGCGTCAAGCTGCTCGCGGCCTTCGACCACCGCCACGTCTTCCTCGACCCCGATCCCGACCCGGTCGCGTCGCATGCCGAGCGCCAGCGGCTGTTCGACCTGCCGCGCAGCAGCTGGGCCGACTACGACCGCGCGCTGCTCTCCCAGGGCGGCGGCGTGTTCGAGCGCGGCGCCAAGCGCATCCCCCTGTCGCCCGAGGTGCGCGCCGCGCTGGGCGTGGACGCCGAGGCCCTCTCGGGCCAGGACCTCGTCAAGGCGATCCTGCGGGCCCCCGTCGACCTGCTGTGGAA
>JACZJV010000161.1 GCA_014860355.1 Burkholderiales bacterium
TCAGGTCCCGGGTCAGCTTCGCGAAGCCGCGCAGGTGGCCCGCCTGGTCGCGGATCGCCGAGAAGACCACGTTCGCCCAGAACGTCGAGCCGTCCTTTCGAACCCGCCAGCCGTCGTCCTCCAGCCGCCCCTTTTCCGCGACGATCCCGAGGTCCCGCTGCGGCTTGCCGGACTCGATGTCCTCCTTCAGGTAGAACAGCGAGAAGTGCCGGCCGATGATCTCTTCCGAGCCGTAGCCCTTTATCCGCTGCGCCCCGCTGTTCCAGCTCACCACGCGGCCCTCGGGGTCCAGCATGACGATGGCGCAATCGGTCACGCTCTCCACCATCAGCCGGAAGCTTTCCTCGGTCCAGCGCAGTTGCTCCTCGACCTGCTTGCGGGCGGTGTTGTCGGTGCCGATCAGGAGGTAGCCGATGATCCGGCTGTCCTCGTTGCGCAGTGCCGTGACCGAAACGACCGCGGGAAAGCGGCTGCCGTCCTTGCGGATGTAGGTCAGCTCGTAGATGTCCTCGATCCCGCGCGAGGCCTTGAAGACCAGCGCCTCGAAGCCCGGCGTGATCGGTGTTCCGAGTTCCGCGCTCAAGGCCCTCGCGCGCGCGATGAGCTCCTGCGGATCGGAAATGTCGGCCGGGGTGATCTTGTTCATCACGTCGGCGGCCGCGTAGCCCAGCATGCGCTCGGCGCCGACGTTGAAAATCTGGATCACCCCGTTTTCGTCCGTGGCGATGCTGGAGAAATTCACGCTGTTGAAAATGGCGTCCTGCAAGGCGCCGGTCTTGAGCCGCGTTTCCTGGCGTCGAATGTCGATGGCGCCTTCATGGCCGTCCTGCCCTGCGCCCGCATGGGTGCCGGCTCCGGTGTTCCCCGCTAATTCTTCCGCATGAATGGTCATAGGGATACCTTTGTCAGATGTCGTTGAATTGCAGGGTTTTCGCTACTGTGGACACTCAGGCATAGCCGTCGGTGGGGATGCGCAGTCATCAGCCGCTTCTTGGCATGGCTCCAGGA
Organism: Burkholderiales bacterium; assembly: GCA_014860355.1. Lineage (GTDB taxonomy): Bacteria > Pseudomonadota > Gammaproteobacteria > Burkholderiales > SG8-39 > 2-12-FULL-64-23. The sequence continues at coordinate 1,009 of JACZJV010000161.1, forward strand.
GATTGTCGCGCGGCAACACATCGCGGGATGAAATGCTGAACACGCCGGTTTGATTCGCGCTCCAGATTCGCTGTTACTGCGAGTATCCGCCCGTTTTTCCGGGTGGTATGTTCGCCAGCACACATAAGGCACGGTATGTCGGACCATGAAAAGTCACGGCTCCTACGTGTGCCAGCGCACTGAATCCGGCGAGCGCGAAGGGCACAATCAGCAATCGAGATCCCCCGGCCGCGTTGTTGCTGCACCGGGTTTCGAGACCCTGGGGAGAGTGAATATGAATGCGCAAGTCGATAAATTCCTGCAACTGTCGCCGCTGGCGGGAGGCATTGCCGCGGCCCTGGTGAGCGGCATTGCCATTGCCGCGCTGGCAATCCTGGCCCGCGGCGCCCTCGGCGACTTTGTGCCGGAGGCAATCGCGGCGCCGCCCGCCGTTGCCGCGACCGCCGGCAGCGCCTACCTCTGTGCCGAATGCGGGGTGATCGAGGCGATGCGTGAGGTCGGGGTCCCCGACGCGCGCGCCGGCATCGATGCGCCCGGCGGGAAGGCCGGCAGGCGCGGCGGCGCCGAGGCAGCACCGCTGCGCAACTACGAAATTACCATACGCCTGCGCAACGGAACGATGCGCGTAATCCGCGACGCCAGTCCGGCGAACTGGAGACACGGGGAACCGGTAACCGTCATAGCCGGCATGGATTGATGAATTCGATTTCCGAGCGGGCAGGCGGGCGGCTTGCGCCGGATGCGGCTGTTCTCCCCGCGGAGTTCGACGCCCTGGGGGATCGCCGGCGCAACACCGGCATGAGCGTCGCGTTGACGGTACTGGCGTCCATCGCGCTGGTCGCCGCCCTGTACCTCGCGCGCGCATTCTTCGTGCCGCTGCTGATCGGCATCCTGGCGAGTTACGCGCTGCGCCCGGTGGTCGATTGGCTCGAAGCGCACTACGTGCCGCGCGCCGCTGGCGCGGGTCTGGCTCTGGTCGCGCTGGTCGGCGGTTTGTCCTGGGTGGGCTATGCCCTGAGCAACGACACTGCGGCGATGATCGAAAAGCTGCCGGAGGCCGCGCGCAAGCTGCGCCAGGAAATGAGCGCCTCGCGCGCAAGCGGCAAGACGCCGCTGCAGAACATGCAGGAGGCCGCCAACGAGATCCAGGGAGCGACGGCGGAAGCCTCGCTCAAACCGGGGAAGCGGGCCGCCGCAGTCCAGGCGCCGCAGCCTTCGGTCTGGCTGCGCGATTACGCCATCGTGCAGTCCCGGCTGCTGATCACCGTTGCCGCGCAGGCGCCGATGGTGCTGCTGCTCGCCTATTTTCTGCTTGCCTCGGGGGTGCATTTCCGCCGCAAGCTGGTGTATCTGGTCGGACCTTCGCTCTCGCGCAAGAAGGACGCCGTGCGGATTCTCGAGGAAATCGACTCGCAGGTGCAGCGCTACCTGCTGGTCATGCTCCTGTCCAACACCCTGGTCGCAATCGTTACCTGGCTCGCGTTCGGGGCGCTCGGCATGGAGCATGCAGGCGTGTGGGGCGTCGCCGCCGGCGTGCTGCACTTCATCCCTTACCTGGGCTCGGCGCTGCTGGTGCTCGCAAGCGGGGTAGCCGCCTTTCTTCAGTTTGGATCGACGCTGCATGCTGTGGCGATACCGGGCGCGGCCCTGCTCGTAGCCGCGGCAATCGGACATGTGTTCGTGACCTGGCTGCAGAGCCGCGCTGCGCGCGTGAATGCGGCGGTGCTGTTCATCGCCTTGTTGTTTTTCGGCTGGCTCTGGGGCGTCTGGGGGCTGCTGCTCGGAGCGCCGCTCCTCGCCATCGTCAAAGTGGTCTGCGACCGCATCGAAGCGCTGGCGCCGATCGGGGAAGTGCTGGGGCAATAGGGTCCGTCTGTGTGCGTTGGCAGACAGACCGCCGCATGCAGGCGGCATAAGCTGGTCAAACCGGGGCAAGGTGCAGACACCATACTTGCGAGGTGCCGGCTTGCAGTCAACCAGAAGGAAACGAAAATGAACTGGGATCGCATCGAAGGCAACTGGAAGCAAGTCAAAGGCAAGGTCAAGGAGCAGTGGGGCAGGCTCACCGACGACCAGCTGGAGGTGATTGCCGGCAAGCGCGATAGCCTCGTCGGCAGTATCCAGGAATCCTATGGCCTGTCCAAGGACGAAACGGAAAAGCAGATCGTCAATTGGCAAAAGCGCATGAAGGATGCGATCCAGTCGAAGTGAGGCAGCTCAACCCCGCGCGATGGCGGGCGGCTGCACTGCTTGCGAGCCGCGTTCAATCGCATAAAGTTTCTTTTTTAACCAGATGTTCGACATAGAGGCAGCAAAATGAAAACCACACGGAAATACACAGTCAGCGCAGTTGCGGCGGCCTTGCTCATCGGTCTGGGCGGTTGCGCCGGCATGAGCCAGCAGGAAAAAGGCACTGCCACCGGCGCCGTCATCGGCGGCGTTGCGGGCAACGTCATGGGCGGCGGTCTTCTGGGAACGGCGGCCGGCGCCGCGGTCGGCGGCGTAGTCGGCCACGAGGTCACCAAACCGAAGTAGGCTGTTTGCGGCAACGAGGCAAGGCGCAGCTCACGCGCCTCGCTTGGCTTTTTTCACCCAGGGGACCGTCCAGATGCAGAGTTTGATCGGAAAATTCATGCTCGTGCTGGCGTTGACGCATGCGGCGCAGGCGCTGCCGGCGCAGGAGCTCGCGCCGGACGTACTGCTGCAATCGACGACGCTTGAAGTCGTCGCCACGATGCAGCGGGTGCGGGACATGCAGGGCGGTCAGATGGAGGAAATCGCCCGACTGGTCGAGACCAAGATCGCGCCGCTGTTCGATTTTGCGCACATGACCCGGATTGCAGTCGCGCGCAACTGGCGCCTCGCTACGCCCGATCAGCAGGTGGCACTTACTGCCGCGTTCAAGACGCTGCTGGTGCGCACCTATTCCACGGCGCTGCTGACCTATCGCGACCAGGTGATCGAATTCCGGACCATGCACTCGGCGCCGGGCGCCACCGAGGTCACCGTCAAGTCGATGGTGAGGAAACCCGGAACCGCGCCGGTAGCCATGAACTACGATATGGAAAAGACGCCGGCGGGATGGAAAGTGTTCGATATCACGGTCGAGGGCATCAGCCTGGTCACGAATTATCGCGACTCCTTCGCCCAGATCGTCCGCGACCGCGGCATGGACGGCCTGATCAAAACCCTGGAAAAGAAGAATGTGCCGGGCGCATCCGGGGCACCCAGCGCCTGATCCGGGATCCGACAGGCGCCGCCAGCCGGCAGAAAAAAAGACAGGCAAGCCTGTCTTTTTTGTTTCACCACCACGGCGGCTTCACGGCTTCAATTGCCGTGCCGGTCGCCCCCGTCATGCTTGTCGCCACGGCCGTTGTTGCCGCGACCGCCTCGATTGTCGTGATCCCGGCCATTCTTTTCCTTCTTCGGCTTGGCGTAGCGGTAGTTGTTGTCGTGCTCCCAATGGCCGGCCGTGCGGTAGTAGCCGCTGTTGCCCTGCTCCCAGCGGTCCGGCGCCCAGTTGTAACCCTCGCGATGTACGATGCTGCGTCCGCGTATCCAGACGTGGCGCTCGCCGCTCCAGCCCCAGTATCCCGGTGCCCATATATAACCCGGTGAAAGGGTGGGCACGACTTCGTAGTACGGCGCCGGCGGGGCGATGCTGATGTTGAAGCTGACCTGCGCGTATGCCGGCGCGGCAAATACGGCGCCGGCCAGCGAAGCAGACAGCAATAGACTGCGTATGGCATTGGTGCGTTTCATGGTCTGATCCTTTCCTTATAAGAACCGGTAACAGAATTCCTTTTGTTGCCGGCTGGCTTAGGGGAGCACTAGGGGAAGCGTCCCCTCGTTTTGTTACAACTCTAGGTGCTGAATCCATGCTGGCCCCTTGCTCCGGTATATTCCGTGCGCCAGCGTACAGAGCAGGCAAAGAAAAAAGCGGATAGTCGCCTCATTGGTCGAAGGCTCGCGTCGTGCATCGAATGCCCTCGTGCCCCTGGCGTCGCAAGACGCGCGGGCAGGAAGTGCGGCAACGACGGCGCCCGTCGATCCTGTTCAACTTCAACGGAGGCACTCAAATGAAGGTTCGCTCGATAGCAGTTGTTCGCGGTCTGGCGCTTGCCGGCGCCGTTTCGATTCTGATTGCCGGCTGCGGTTCGCGCGAAGAAGTGGCGGCCGCACCGGTCGCGAGTACCGCGGCTGCGAGCGCCAGCACAGTGACACCGCCCGCCGGCACGAGCATTGGGACGCAGATCGACGACAGCGTGGTGACCGCAAGAGTGAAGTCCGCGCTGCTCGCCGATCACGACGCCAAGGGTTTCGAGATCAAGGTGGAGACGCGCAAGGGCGAGGTGCAGCTCAGCGGCTTTGTCGATACACAGGAGCGCATCGACAGCGCCGTCGCGCTCACGCGCCAGGTCGAGGGTGTCAAGGGCGTCGAGAACAACATGGCCCTGAAGGAGGGCAGCGCGACAGTGGGCAACACCGTCGACGACGGCATAGTCACCGCCAAGGTCAAGACCGCCCTGCTCGCCGATGCGGACATCAAGAGCTTCGACATCGCCGTCGTGACGCGCAAGGGCGAGGTGCAGCTAAGCGGGTTTGTGGATAATCAGGCGCAGATCGATCGCGCGCTAGGCATTGTACGCGGCGTCGAAGGCGTGCAGAGCATCGGTAACGAATTGAGCATCAAGAAATAGGGTCGCCAGAGGTTTTTCATGACCCGCAAGAGTGAAGTCCGCGCTGCTCGCCGATCA
>JACZJV010000162.1 GCA_014860355.1 Burkholderiales bacterium
TGGGCCGGCACCTGCGCATAGTGGCTGAACTCTACCGAGTACGAACCTTGCCCGCCGGTGATTGAACGCAGGCGGTTCTGGAAGTCGGTCAGTTCCGCCAGCGGCACCTGGCCGGTGGTGCTGATGACGTCCGCCGAGCGCTGCTGCGTGCCGGTGATCTGGCCGCGTTTGGAGGCGATTTCGGAGGTCATGTCGCCGACGTAGGCTTCCGGCGCGTCGATGTCGATGTTGACGATGGGCTCGAGCATGATAGGCGCGGCTTTGGAGAAGGCGTCGATGATCGCCTTGCGCCCGGCCGAGACGAAGGCGATCTCCTTGGAATCCACGGCGTGGCTCTTGCCGTCGTACACGATGACGCGCAGGTCTTCCACCGGGTAGCCGGCGATTACGCCGGAGTCCAGCGCCATGCGCACGCCCTTTTCCACGGCCGGAATGAACACGGTCGGAATCACGCCGCCCTTTACCTGGTCGACGAATTCGTAGCCCTCGCCGCGCGGCAGCGGCTCGATCCTCAGGAACACCTCGCCGAACTGTCCGGCGCCGCCGGTCTGCTTCTTGTGGCGGCAATGGCCTTCGGCCTTGCGGCTGATGGTTTCGCGGTAGGGAATGCGCGGCGGCTTGGTCTCGAGCTCGAGCTTGTACTGCTGGGTCAGTTTCTCCAGCTTGGTGCGCAGGTGCAGTTCGCCGAGTGCGCGGATCACCGTTTCGTTGGTTTCCGGATGGCGCTCCATGCGAAAGCAGGGATCTTCCATTTCGAGCTTGTGCAGAACTTCGAACAGCCGCTGCTCGTCGCCTTTCTTCTTCGTTTCCACTGCCAGGCCGTGCATGGGCGCGGGAAATTCCAGCGGACGCAGCCGGATGTGATCCTCGTCGTGGGAATCGTGCAGGACGGCGTCGAATTCGATTTCGTCGACCTTGGATACCGCGCCGATGTCCCCGGGATACAGGGCATCGGTCTCCATGTATTCCTTGCCCTGCAGCAGGTACAGGTGCGCCACCCTGAACGGGCGCGTGCTGTCGCCGATGAACAGCTGCGTGTCGCGCTTCACCGTGCCCTGGTGCACGCGGAATATGCCGAGCTTGCCTACGTAGGGATCGATGACGACCTTGAACACATGGGCGAGCACGTGCTTGGCCGGATCCGGTTCGGCGTGGAATTCGGTCGCATCCGCGCCTGCGCCCAGGAGAAAAGGCGGCGGGTTGCCTTCGGCGGGATTGGGTGCGAGACCTGCGAGTATGTCGAGCAATTCGGCGACGCCCGTATCGTTCCTGGCGGAGACGAAGCACACCGGTATCAGGTGTCCCTCGCGCAAGGCCTTCTCGAACGGCGCGTGCAGCTGTGCGGGGCTGATTTCGCCCTGTTCGAGGTAGAGCGCCATCAGTTCCTCGTCCACCTCCACCACCTGGTCGACCAGCGCCGAATGCGCCGACTTGACCGAGGAGAAGTCGGACTCGCCGTCCGGGGTGAAGAAGCAGTCGACGATGTTCTTGCCCCCGTGCGCAGGCAGGTTGATCGGCAGGCACTCCTTGCCGAATGTCTCCTGGATGTCGGCGAGCAGTTTCGGCAGGTCGACGTTGTCTGCATCGATCTTGTTGACCACGATCATGCGGCACAGGCCGCGCGCCTGTGCCCATTTCATCATGCGCCGCGTGGCAAGCTCGATCCCGGTCTGCGCGTTGATGACGACCGCCGCGGTGTCCACCGCGGCAAGCGCCCCTATCGCCTGGCCGGTGAAATCCGGGTAGCCCGGCGTGTCGATAAGGTGGATGTGGCTGTCGTGCCAGGCGAAATTCACCAGCGCGGAGTTGAGCGAGTGGCCGTAGGATTTTTCCAGGGGATCGTAGTCGCAGACGGTATTGCCGCGCTCCACGCTGCCTGCGGACTTGATCGCGCCGGCGCGCGCGAGCAGCGCCTCCGCCAGCGTCGTTTTACCTGCTGCGCCGTGGCCGACTAGGGCGACGGTGCGGATGGCTTCGGTTGTATAGGCTGGCATGGAGGTCTCCTCGTATTCGCGATAACAACAGAATTGTGGTTTTTACTGGCAATTATTTTAGCACCGCTGGTCGATGACCGCGATCAGTGGGCTTGTATTCCGCGCCTTCATTGCGTGTCGTCCAGCGCGCTTTCGAGATGGGCGATATCTCCCCAACTCTGCAGCTGCCAGGCGCCCAAGCGATGGCGCAGGCGATTGACGCCGGCATTGTGCAAAGGGAAGTTGCGCGGCGCCGCGAGCGGCATCGCCGCGGCATGGCGGTAGAGCATCGCGAGCACGCCGCCGTGCGTGACCGTGGCCAGGGTCAGTCCGGCATGAAGCCGGGCAAGTTCGCTGAAACAGGCGACGCTGCGCTCGAACAATTGGCGCATGCTTTCACCTTCCGGGATGGCGTAATCGGGGTCGTGGGAGAGAAAGCGCGCGTACTCCTGCGGATAGCGGCGCTGCACTTCGTCCGGGGTCAGCCCCTGGAATACTCCCATGCGCCGTTCGCGCAGGCGCGGGTCGACCACGATCTCGTGGCCGGTGCGCATGGCGATGGCGCTTGCGGTCTGCAGCGCGCGGCCCAGATCGCTAGAGAGCAGCAGGTCGAGGCGTTCCCCGGCGAGGCGCATCCCCAGTGCCTGCGCCTGCGCCATTCCTTCCGCGTTGAGCACGCTGTTGAGGTGTCCCTGGAAACGGCCCTCGCTGTTCCATTCGGTTTCGCCGTGGCGGATGGCGATCAGATGCGTGTCGGGGGAGGAGGGCATTGCGGCTCAGTGCTTGGCAGTGCCCAGCGCGATCACCGCGCCGACCACGATGAGCGCGCCCACGATCTGGCGCGGCTCTACGCTCTGGCCGAGTATGGGCCAGGCGAGAAACAGCACGGCGATCGGTTCGAAATTGAGAGCGGCCGAGTTGTTCAGGGCGTCGAGGCGGGGCAGCAGCACGAACAGGGCGGTGAACGCCGTGCCGTAAAAAAGCATCAGCAGGCCTAGCCCCAGCCATGCGCCCGGATTCGAAGGCAGCGCCAGATTGCCCGCCACCAGGCCTGCAGCCAGCATCAGCACGGCGACGGTGCTCATGGTGAGCAGGGTGCGCAGCCTGCCGTCCATGTCCTTGAGCCAGCGCGAAGTCAGATACAGCGCCGTAGCGAAGGACACCGCCGCGCCCAGGGCAAAACCGACGCCGGCGCCGATCTGCGCCCAGCGACCGGCGATGTCGCCATGCGCGCCGAACACGTCGAGCGTGAGCGCCAGCCCGCACAGCGCAACCGGCATCGCAATCAGTGCGCGCCGCGCAGGACGCTCGCTGCCCGCGGCCCAGGATATGAGCGAGAACATCATCGGAAAAGTGTTGAAGGCGAGCAGCGCGAGTGCCACCGGGATGCGCGCAACAGCGGAGTAGATGCAGTAGCTTTGCACCGCGATGAGCGCGCCGATGGCGATTGCGCGCCAGCGCGTGGCGGCCGACAGCGCCAGCGGCACGCGGCTGACGAAGACCAGCATCCCCACGAACAGCGCCGCGCCGATCGAGCGCGCCGCCACCGCCGTGGTGATATTGACCCCGTGATCGATGGCGTAGCGCGCGGCGATGTGGTTGCTGCCGAACGTGGTTGCGATGGTGAGCAGTATCGCAATGCTCAGCCAGCGTGGAAACGGTTTGCCGTGCAACACTATTCAACTTCGGAAGAACAGGCGATATACGGAGTGGTAATTGCCGTCACATGCCAGGAGTGGAAAAGTTGCGCGCTGCGCGCGCCAACCGCGTTTTCTGTACGGATAGAAAGCATCCGTACAGAAAACGCGGTTATGGTTACAGCAGGCACGGCGCGAGGGTTTATACAAGATCGCCGATTGCGCACGGATGGGTTCATCATCCGTACGCAATCGGCGATCCGCGCGGACGGTTTTTCGTCCGCGCAAAATTGCAGCCTTGCAGCAACGGGCGCCACGATTCGGGTCGCCACGCAGGCATGTGTCACGCGACGGCAATTGGAATCTTGAATTCCCTGATTCGCTTTTCCCACTCGGCCGGGCCGGTCTGGTGCACCGAGGCGCCGCTTGCGTCCACGGCCACGGTGACCGGCATATCCTTCACCTCGAATTCGTAGATTGCCTCCATGCCGAGATCGCCGAATGCAAGCACCTTCGATTTCTTGATCGCCTTGGCCACAAGATACGCGGCACCGCCGACTGCCATGAGGTAGGCGGCCTTGTGCCGCTTGATCGCTTCGATCGCGACGGGACCGCGTTCGGACTTGCCGATCATGCCGATGAGGCCGGTTTGCGCCAGCATCATCTCGGTGAATTTGTCCATGCGCGTGGAGGTGGTCGGTCCTGCAGGTCCCACCACTTCGTCGCGCACCGGGTCCACGGGGCCGACGTAATAGATCACGCGGTTGGTGAAATCCACCGGCAGCTTCTCGCCTTTGCCCAGCATGTCCTGGATGCGCTGGTGCGCGGCGTCGCGGCCGGTAAGCATGTTTCCCGACAGCAGCAGGATGTCGCCGCGCTTCCAGGTGGCAACCTCGGCGGCGGTGAGGGTGTCCAGGTTGACGCGCTTGGCGGTGGAGGCGGGCGCCCAGGTCACCTTGGGCCAGTCTTCGAGCGCGGGCGGGTCGAGCGCGACCGCGCCGGAACCGTCGAGCACGAAATGCGCGTGACGCGTGGCGGCGCAGTTGGGGATCATTGCGATGGGCTTGTTCGCGGCATGCGTGGGGTAGTCCATGATCTTGACGTCGAGCACCGTGGACAGGCCGCCCAGGCCCTGGGCGCCGATACCGAGCGCGTTGATTTTCGTATACAGCTCGACGCGCAGTTCCTCCAGGCTGGATTTCGGCCCGCGCGCAAGCAACTCGTGCATGTCCAGCGGCTCCATCAGCACTTCCTTGGCCATCATCATCGCCTTCTCCGCGGTGCCGCCTACGCCGATGCCGATCAGGCCGGGCGGGCACCAGCCCGCGCCCATGGTGGGCACGGTCTTCAGCACCCATTCGACCACGGAGTCCGAGGGATTGAGCATGGCGAATTTCGATTTCGCCTCGGAGCCGCCGCCCTTGGCCGCGACGGTGACTTCGACGGTGCTGCCCGGGACTATCTCCATGTGCACCACCGCCGGCGTGTTGTCCCTGGTGTTCTTGCGCGCGAACAGCGGATCGGCCAGCACCGAGCTGCGCAGGGGATTGTCCGGGTTGGTGTAGGCGCGGCGCACGCCCTCGTTGATCGCATCGTTGAGCGAGCCCTTGAACCCTACCCAGCTCACGTCCATGCCGATCTTGAGGTACACGTTGACGATGCCGGTGTCCTGGCAGATGGGGCGGTGGCCTTCGGCGCACATGCGCGAGTTGGTCAGAATCTGCGCGATCGCATCCTTGGCCGCCGGCGCCTGCTCGCGCTCGTAGGCGCGGGCGAGATGGGCAAGATAGTCCTTAGGATGGTAGTAGCTGATGAACTGCAGGGCATCGGCAACGCTCTGGATCAGGTCTTCCTGTTTGATGGCGGTCATATTGGTCTCGCTGGATTGAAATGGCATTGCGCGCCCGAGGAGGGCGGTGGTCGCTGGATCGCCCGATCCAGTGTCGCGAAATACTACCACCTTTGCCGCGTCCCAATCGGCGTGCGCAGCCGCCGTTTGCGCTAGATCAAACCGCGCGGCGCGGCCGCGCGGGAAGGTTCCGCCACCGCGCCTGCACCGTCACCGCGGCGGGGGCGGGACGGGAAATGGATGCAGCCTCGGCCCCCGGCGCACGCGGCTTTACAAACCGCCGAATAAATGTTTTGATTTGCGTGCTGCGGCCCTGGCGTAAGGATGGCGTAAGGCTGAGTTTCCATAATTACAATCGTCGCCATGGATGCCACCGCGACTCGCCGCGATCCAATCCTGGTTTATCAAGCAAAAGCATAGAGAGGAGACCGTAGTCATGTCTGCGCAGATCGAATCGGTACTGAACGAAACCCGTGTATTTCCGCCGGCGGAAGCTTTCGTCAAGCAAGCCAACGTATCGGGCATGGCCGCATACCAGGCGTTGTGCAATGAAGCGGAGCGCGATTTCGAGGAATTCTGGGGGCGCCTGGCCAGGGAAAACCTGCTCTGGCACAAGGGGTTTACCAAAGTGCTGGACGAATCCAATGCGCCCTTCTTCAAATGGTTTCACGACGGCGAGCTCAATGCCTCCTATAACTGCCTCGACCGCCACCTGAAAACCCAGGCGGACAAGACCGCCATCATATTCGAGGCAGACGACGGCAAGGTCACGCGTGTGAGCTACCAGGAGCTGTATCACAGGGTGTGCCAGCTCGCCAATGCGCTGAAGGCGCACGGCATCAAGAAAGGCGACCGTGTCCTCATCTACATGCCGATGTCGATCGAGGTGGTGGTGGCGATGCAGGCCTGCGCGCGCATCGCCGCCACGCACTCGGTGGTCTTCGGCGGTTTTTCGGCCAAGAGCCTGCAGGAGCGCATCATCGATGCCGGCGCCACCGAGGTCATCACCGCGGACGGACAGTTCCGCGGCGGCAAGGAGATTGCGCTCAAGCCGGCGGTGGACGAAGCGCTCGCGATGGGCGGTTGCGAGAATGTCAGGAACGTGATCGTCTACAAGCGCAGCGGCAGCGCGGTCCCCATGCAGTCGCCGCGCGACAAGTGGTGGCACGACGTCATCCAGGGGCAGTCCGGTGAGTGCGAGCCGACCTGGGTCAATGCCGAGCATCCGCTGTTCATCCTCTACACCTCGGGCTCGACCGGCAAGCCCAAGGGCGTGCAGCACTCCACCGGCGGCTACCTGCTGCAGGCGGTCATGACCATGAAATGGGTGTTCGACTACAAGCCCAGCGACGTCTTCTGGTGCACTGCCGACGTCGGCTGGGTGACCGGCCACACCTACATCACCTACGGTCCGCTCGCGGTGGGCGCAACCGAGATCATGTTCGAAGGCATCCCGACCTATCCGGATGCGGGGCGCTTCTGGAACATCATCCAGGACCACAAGGTGAGCGTGTTCTACACCGCGCCTACCGCGATCCGTTCGCTCATCAAGGCCGGCGCGGAGCTGCCGAAGAAATACGACCTGAAGTCGCTGCGTATCCTGGGTACTGTCGGGGAGCCGATCAACCCGGAAGCCTGGATGTGGTACCACACGGTGGTCGGCGACTCGCGCTGCCCCATCGTGGACACCTGGTGGCAGACCGAGACCGGCGGACATATGATTTCCCCGCTGCCCGGGGTCACGCCGACCAAACCCGGCTCCTGTACTTTTCCGCTGCCCGGAATCATGGCCGCGATCGTGGATGAGACCGGGCAGGAAGTGGAAAGAGGCAAGGGCGGAATCCTGGTGATCAAGCGACCCTGGCCGGGAATGATCCGCACCATCTGGGGCGATCCGGAGCGCTACAAGAAGAGCTACTACCCCGAAGATTTCAATGGCAAGTATTACCTCGCGGGCGACGGCGCCAGCCGCGACCTGGAAGGCTACTTCCGCATCATGGGCCGCATCGACGACGTGCTCAACGTCTCCGGCCACCGCCTCGGCACCATGGAAATCGAATCGGCCCTGGTGGCGAACACCAGGCTCGTGGCCGAGGCCGCGGTCGTAGGCCGGCCCGACGACATGACCGGCGAGGCGGTGTGCGCCTTCATTGTGCTCAAGGGTCCGCGTCCGACCGGCGCCGAAGCGCACAAGATGGCGCAGGAACTGCGCGACTGGGTGGGCAAGGAAATCGGCCCCATCGCCAAACCCAAGGACATCCGCTTCGGCGACAACCTGCCCAAGACGCGCTCGGGAAAAATCATGCGCCGGCTGCTGCGCTCGATTGCCAAGGGCGAGGAGATCACGCAGGACGTGTCCACCCTGGAAAATCCGGCGATCCTGGAGCAGTTGAAGCAGCCGGTTGCCTAGACGCTTTCTTCGACGCTAGCCCTTGCCGGCAAGCTTGTTTCGCCTTGCCTCGCAAGGGCTTATCGCGTAAGCTGCGCACCTCCCGGAAATCCAGCAGGAGAGGTGGCCGAGCGGTTGAAGGCGCACGCCTGGAAAGCGTGTATACGGGTTAAACCGTATCGCGGGTTCGAATCCCGCTCTCTCCGCCAATACCTGATCCAGCATCGTCCGCGGTAGTCCGAAAAACAAGAATAAACATCATATAAATCAGTTTATTCAGCCTAAAAATCGTCTGGCGCTTTCCAAAACGGTTTGCTATAATCCGTGCATATTGTGGCGGGTACAGTGGCGGGTAAGTCGGTTTGGCGGAGGATTTTGGGCCATGGCGCTGACAGTCATAGAAATCAAGCATGCGAAGCCGGGAAACTACATAGACGGCAATGGCCTGTACCTGCAGGTCAGCAAGGCCGGCAGCAAATCCTGGATCTATCGCTACCAGATAAACGGCAAGCGCCGTGAGATGGGCCTCGGCGCGGTCGATACCGTGCCGCCAGGCGAGGCGAGGGCCAAGGCCGCGGAACTGAAGACCCTCGCGAGCAAGGGGATCGATCCGATCGAGCAGCGGCGCAAGGCGCAAGCGGAAGCAGCCGCAAAACACGCTGAGCAAAAGTCCGAGGCAGACAAGGCGTTGCACACGTTCGCCGCCGTTGCCGAGGAATACATAGCCATGAAGGCCAGCGAGTGGGCCAGCGCGAAGCATGCCCAACAGTGGACAAACACGCTCGATACCTACGCGGCGCCGATCATAGGCGCTGTGCCGGTGGCCGAGATCACCAGCGAGCACATCTGGCAGATCCTCACGCCGATCTGGACGACAAAGACAGAAACCGCGACGCGAGTCAGATCGAGAATAGAGCTGGTGCTCGACTACGCAACAGGCCGCGGCTGGCGCACGGGTGAGAACCCGGCCAGGTGGCGCGGGAGGCTCAAATCGACCTTGGCCACGCCCTCCCGAATCAGGAACGTGCGGCATCATCCCGCGCTGCCCCGGGAAAAGATGCCGGCGTTCATGGCCGCGCTGCGCCGCCGTGAGGGCGCTGCCGCCCGTGCGCTCGAGTTCGCAATCCTTACCGCGGCAAGATCGGGCGAGGTGCGCGGCGCCAGATGGGGAGAGATCGATCTTGATGCGAAGATGTGGAACATTCCCGCTACGCGCATGAAGGCGAAGAAGAAGCACCGTATTCCGCTATCAGGAGATGCGCTTGTGCTGCTGCGCGCGCTGCCCCGCATTGCAGGCAATGACCTGGTGTTTCCCGGTTCCCGCGACAGCCGGCCCTTGTCGGACATGTCTTTGTCCGCGGTGGTTCGGAGAATGAACGAAGGCGAGGAGGGACCTCGCTGGGTTGATGAGGCTCGCGTACAGGTTGTTCCCCACGGATTTCGCAGCACGTTCCGCGACTGGGCCGCCGAGGCCACCCACTATCCCAATGAAATGGCCGAAATAGCGCTGGCGCACACCATCGGCAACAAGGCCGAAGCGGCGTACCGGCGCACTGACATGCTCGACAAACGACGTCAGATGATGGAAGACTGGGCCGCGGTCTGCCGTACGGTCAAGGGTAGGAAGTTGGCCAGCTCCAAGAAGCAGACGGCGTGATTGACTGCGAGATCGCAGCCTTACTCACCTCTGACTCATACTTCGACTGGAAACCGCTCCACCATTGCGTGCCAGGTACGGATGTTCAACGCCGGCCGCGCGGCGTGGCAGATGCGGCGATGCCACGGGCTGCGCCATGGCGCCTGGCGACCGCGTCCTTCGGTCGGGCGCCAGCTGTGAGCGCCCGACCGAGACCGGTCAATGATCCCGGCGCTGGCAGGGACCGTTGCGGGGCACGACTACCCGCTAAATTCAATTCTGCCGGCAGCCTTGCATGCGCTTCATCATGCCGGCTGCCGCCCCGGGCGATCCGCACGCGCTCGGCGATCCACTCGCTCACCTCCGCTTCGAGCCACCCGACCGCGCGCGGACCGAGAGGCAC
>JACZJV010000163.1 GCA_014860355.1 Burkholderiales bacterium
CCGCCGCGCGGCAGCGGCAGGGCGGCGCGCGTGGCCTGGATCGCCTTTCCCACGGACTATCTGTCGCGGCCGACCATGGAACACGTCGCGGAGGTTTTCTGGATCGCCGCCGCGCCCGCCTGTGGTGCGACCTATGTGGAATTCGCCTACGCGTGCGAGCCCGAGCAGGGAATACGCGGCGTGCTCGATGTCATGCAGGACCGGACCCTGGTGCGCTGCGCCGCGCTCCCCAACGGCGAAACCCTGGTCATATTCTGCTATCACGCCGACTGGGAAAACAAGGACCTGCGCGTGCCGGGTAACGGCGCAGTCGCCGACGTCCTGTTTTCCGCGAACGACCCGCTGGCTTCGGGGCGTCCGCTGAGGCACCGCTTCGGCCCTGCGCCCAGGGACGACGAGGCGGTGCTGCTGCTGGAAATGGGCGGCGCAGCAATTACCAATTGAGCGCTTTGCGTCATCCGTATCCAGAGAATCACCGGGTCGAAGGAATTCTTCGGTAACATTGCGGCCTTGACTGCGATCGACGTACCAATGCTCACCCAAGCGCTCGTCTTCCTCGACCTCGAAACCACCGGCATGTCCGCTGCGCAGGAGCGCATCACCGAGATCGGGCTGGTCGAAGTCGCCAATGGCGAGTACGCGGGCAGCTGGAGCCAGCTGGTGAATCCGCAAAGGAGCATCTCGCCCTTCATCCAGTCGCTTACCGGCATCACAAACCGGATGGTGCGCGACGCGCCCAGATTCGAGCAGCTCGCGCCCGCGCTGTTCGAACGGCTCGAGGGCAAGCTGCTCATCGCCCACAATGCGCGCTTCGATTTTGGTTTTCTGAAGAGCGAATTCGCGCGCCTGGACATGGACTACAGCCCGCGCGTGCTGTGCACGGCCAAGCTTTCGCGCAAGCTCTTCCCCGAACACCGCCGCCACAACCTCGACAGCCTGATCGAGCGCCACGGCCTCAGCTGCAGCGCGCGCCACCGCGCGCTCGGCGACGCCGAAGTGCTGTGGCAGTTTCTGCAGAAAATCCACGCCGAAGTGGACGCCACCCGCCTCGAAGCCGCGTTCAAGGCGCAGCTGCACGCGCCGCGCAAGCCGACCGCTGCTTAGGATGTATTGCCGGATTTGATACGTTAGCGTGCAGATAAGCCAGTAAGCGCGCCAGATTCAGAAAAACAATGTTTCATATAGCGCGGCAGATTCCGGACTAATCCACACCCGCGCCGGTCAGCTCGATCGCCCTGGGCCGGCTCTCGCGGGCGGCAGGCCTAGCGATGCCAGCCTCGCAATGTGGAACCGCAGTGTCATGCTTCTTCTCCGAGGAGAGACCCCGCGGCGGATAAGCCCGGACTACGCGCCCGCGCCGAAATCGACAAATTGCTTGCGATTCTCAGAAAGATCGCCGGGGGCGCGACCGAAGATGTCCTGCTCGATGCTTACCTGACGCTGAAGAAAATGGGCATCAAGGCAGCCATCGTCTACGCGGCGGATACGCTCGCGTACGGAGAAACGCTGGTCGCGATTGGCAGGAAGTAGCATTCCGGTCGAATGCAGCGCGGCGAGGCGCTGACCGGCGCATTCGCGGTGGTCAGGCCGGGCGAATCCGAATTGGGCGCACGCCGTTGCATGCCAGGTGACGTTGCCGAGCTGTTATCTTGCAAATTCGCCACACAATGGCTAATATTTAGCCATGTATCAGCGATTAATCGAAAAGAAACTTCTCGCTGCCCTGGCTGACACCCGGGTAGTGCTCCTGAACGGCGCCCGTCAGACTGGAAAAAGCACTTTGGTTCAGCTAGTTGCGGCACAGCGCGGCGGTCTGTATCTGACGCTCGATGACCCGGCCACCGCTGGGCTGGCTCGCTCCGATCCGACCGCGCTGGTCCGGGAAGCGGGCCATTTCATGGTCATCGACGAAGTGCAACACGCGCCGGAGTTGTTCCCTGCGATCAAGCGGGTGGTGGACGCCGATGGCCGTCCGGGGCGGTTCTTGCTCACCGGTTCGGCCAATGTGTTCTTGCTGCCCCGCCTGGCGGAGTCGCTGGCAGGGCGCATGGAAATTCTGCCGCTACATCCCCTGTCTCAGGGCGAACTGGCGGACAACGAGGCGAACTTAGTGGACGCGCTGTTCGGCGCCGCACCGTGGCAGAGCGGCGCCCAGCCGCTTGATCGCGTGGCCGTGTGCGAGCGCGTCATCGCAGGGGGTTTTCCAGAGGCCGTGGCACGTTCCCAGGGAGCGCGGCGCGATGCCTGGTTTCGCAGCTATGTCGCAAGCCTGCTCCAGCGCGACGTGCGCGACATGGCCAATATCGACGGGATGACCGACATGCCGCGGCTGCTCTCGCTCCTGGCAGCCCGGTCGAGCGGGTTGATGAATATGTCGGAAGTCTCCCGCGCGGCGGGCATTGCGCATTCCACGTTGCGACGCTATCTCGCACTGCTGGAGGCGACGTTCATTTTTCAGCCGCTGCCGGCGTGGTCGACCAATATCGGCAAACGCTTCGTGAAATCCCCCAAGATCCATTTGCTCGATTCGGGCCTGGCCGCACATCTGCGCGGCGACGCGGACCCGGCCGCACTTGCGCAGTCGCCCAATCTCGGACCGTTGCTGGAATCCTTCGTGGCGCAGGAAGTGCGCAAACTTCTGGGCTGGAGCCGCCAGGCAGCCACGCCTTACCACTTTCGCACTGCAATCGGACAGGAGGTGGATCTGGTGCTCGAAGCGCCTGGCCAGCGCATCGCAGGCATCGAGGTGAAAGCTTCATCGAACGTGATCCAGGGTGATTTCAGCGGCTTGCGCGCGCTCGCCGAAACGGTTGGCGACAAGTTTGTCGGCGGCGTCGTGCTCTATCTCGGCGAGCAGCGCCTGCGCTTCGCCGACAAGCTGTGGGCCCTGCCGGTTTCAGTATTGTGGGAAGCGGCCGGCGTGACGCCGGTCTTGCGCTCGTCTGCGTCGCCGGCGTATGTGCCAACATCCGCAGCGATAGCGTCAACGTCAAAGGGAATCAAGCCGGTCGCCGAAAAGCTGCGTATCTCGCAGACCAAGCTCGAGGCGCTGTGCCGAAAGTACAGCATCGCGAAGCTAAGCCTGTTCGGCTCGGCTTCCAGGAACGAGCTGACTCCCGCAAGCGATGTCGACCTGATGGTCGAATTCTCACCCGACAGCCGCGCGTCGCTATTCGACATCGCGGCCATGCAAGACGAATTTCCCGCGGCGTTCGGCGGCCGCAAGGTGGACATCGTCACGCCGGAAATCCTCCTCAATCCGCACCGGCGGGATTCCATCGTGCCGGACCTGAAGCTGATCTATGAAGCTTGAGAGCCGCGACCAGGCCTACCTTTCACCACCGTCCAAGAACTCAGGTGATACGCCGGTTTCCAAAAAACAAGGTTTCAAATTGCAGTGCAGAATCAGGGCTAATCCACACCCGCTCCGGTCTGCTTGATCACCTTGGCCCAGCGGTCGCGCTCCGAGCGCATCAGGTCGGCCAGACCCTCGGGGGTGGTACCGACCGGCTGAAAATAGATCTTGCCCATTTTTTCGCCGATCTCCGGGCTGCGGATGATCGCAACCAGTTCCCGGCTCAGGCGATCGATGACGGGCTTGGGCGTGTTTGCCGGTGCGACCATGCCCAGCCAGGCGCTGGACTCGAAGCCGGGAAAGCCGGCATCGGCCACGGTCGGCATATCCGGCAGCACCGCGCTCTTGCTACTGCTGGTTACGGCCAGGGCCTTTACGCGTCCGGATTTCGCCAGCGGCATCGCCGTGCCCGGCACGATAAATCCGGCCTGAATCTGGTCGCCGAGTATGGCGGTAATGACCTGTGGGCTGCCCGGGTAGGGTACGTGCACGATATCGAGGCCCGCCTGCATTTTCAGCAGCTCCATGGTGAGATGCGAAGCGCTGCCGTTGCCGACTGAACCGTAGTTGAGCTTGCCCGGGCGCGCCTTGACGTAGGCTATGAACTCCTGCACCGAGTTCACCCCCAGGCCGGGATTGACGATCAGCACGTTGGGACTCAGCGCCACCAGCGTAATCGGGGCTAGTTCGGTGAACGGGTCGTAACCCATCTTGTTCTTGTTCTTGTAGAGCACGGTGTTCACCGCGAGTGGTCCGGGTATCGACAGGCCGATGGTATAGCCGTCCGGCTCCGCCTTGGCCACCTGGCCGGTGCCGATATTGCCTCCC
The DNA here is from genome assembly GCA_014860355.1 of Burkholderiales bacterium. GTDB lineage: Bacteria > Pseudomonadota > Gammaproteobacteria > Burkholderiales > SG8-39 > 2-12-FULL-64-23. The sequence continues at coordinate 4,184 of JACZJV010000163.1, forward strand.
GCGCCCGGCTTGTTGTCGACGATCACCGCCTGGCCCAGCACCTGCGCCAGCTTTTCGGTCAGCATGCGCGCGACGAGGTCGGGCGAGCTGCCCGGCGGGAAGGGCACGATGACGTGCACCGGTTTTGCGGGCCAGGAGTCGGCGGCGAGGCCGAGTGAACTGGCAAGCGCGAGGACCAGGGCGAGCATCAGCTGTTTCATGTTTTCTCCATGTTGTGTCGAATGGTTTCAGTGCGCCTTGCGCCCGAGGTAGGCGCCTTCGCTTTCGAGTCGTGCCTGCAGCGATTCTACATCCACTGCGCGCGGCCTCAGGTTTTGCGCCGCCGCCATGGCCGCGGCGGTACCCGCGGCCTGCCCCATGACGAAGCAGCCGCCCGTCACCCTTGCCGCCGACTGTCCCGCCTGGGTCATCGATGCGCAGCGGCCGGCGACCAGCAGGTTGTCGATCTTCAGCGGCAGGATCATGCGGTAAGGCAGCTGGTTGTAGCCGCGCGATTCGGGTATCGGCGGCCAGCTCCAGCGCACGTCGCCGGCGACATGCTGTTCCAGCGGCCAGCCGTTGACGCCTATGGCGTCGGCGAAGTCGCGGCATTCGAGCACGTCCTCGCCCGATAGCAGGTACTCGCCCCTCACCCGCCGCGTCTCGCGTACGCCGACCTGCGGCGCGATGTCGGATACATAGCTCGCCTCGAAACCGGGCACGCGCTCGCGCAGGAAGCGGATGTAGTCGCGCACCTGGCGCCGGCCCTCGATTTCGCCGGCGGAGAGTTGCGCCGCATCGGTGCCGTCCAGCGCCAGACCTTGTTCATTGCGGATCTGGGTGACATTGGCGCGCCACTCGCGCGGGTTTTTCATTGGGCGCACGATTGCGCCCATGCGCGCGAAGCGGAATTCGCCACCGGCTTCGGCTTCCCGCATCAGCCGCGGAATCTCCTCCACCGCATGCTTCGCGCCTTCCGGATCGACGTTGTTGACTTTGAACATCAGCGTAGGGTAGAGCAGCTGCGCGCTTTTCTCCCAGGGCGCGCCGGCAAATGCAGCGAGCTCGCCGTCGCCCGAGGCGTCGATGAATATGCGCGCGCGCAGCGCGCGGCGGCCCGAGCGCGTCTCGATCAGCAGGGCGTCAATTTCGTTCTCCCGCTTCATCAGCACGCCCACCGCCTGGGCATGGAACAGCAGCTTCGCGCCCGCGGCCAGCAGCAGATCGTCCGCCGCGCACTTGTAAGCCGACATGTCGTAGGCCTGCGCGCGCGTTTTGCCGAAGATGAGATGCGGCGCGCTCAGGCCGCCCAGCGCGTCGATGCGCTCGAGCAGATCGTCGGCGATCCCATGCACCACGCGACGGATTTCCCCGTGCACATTGGCGTACAGGCCGCAAAAATTCGTCACCCCGGCCGCCGTGCCCATGCCGCCGAGAAATCCGTAGCGCTCGATGAGCAGGGTGCTCGCGCCGGCGCGGGCGGCACTGGCGGCGGGCCGGCCGGCATCGCGGCCGAGCACCAGCACCTCGACTTCATCGAGCAGCGGCGTGCGCCGTGCGGGTTCTTCGAGGAATCGTTCCGGCGCAATAGGCATGCAAGTTCCCTGCGGGCGCGCGGTGGAGTGCGCGGGGCGATTATAATCGCTGCAACCAGGGAGGGGAAACATGGCGAAAGCGCAATTGCCCATACTCATCGCCGGCGGCGGCATCGGCGGCTTCGCCGCTGCGCTCGCGCTCACGCAACAGGGTTTCGCGGTCCAGGTGCTCGAGCGCGCCGCCGATTTCCATGAGGTCGGTGCCGGCATCCAGCTCGGGCCGAACGTGTTCCGCATGTTCGACATCCTCGGCGTGGGCGCAGAGATGTCGCACTGGGCGGTGTTTCCGGACAACCTGATCATGCGCGACGCGCTCGACGGTTCGGAAGTCACCCGCATTCCCACCGGCGAGCCCTTGCGCAAGCACTTCGGCTACCCCTACGCGGTGATCCATCGCGGGGATCTGCACAAGGTGCTGATCGATGCGGTGAAGCGCACGTCGCTGGCGACGCTGACCACGAACTGCAAAGTTGCGTCCTACGAGGATCGCGGCGATCGCGTGGTAGTCCGGACCGAGGCGGGCAACACCTTCGAGGGCGCCGCCCTGATCGGCGCCGACGGCCTGTGGTCGGCGGTGCGCAGCCAGCTGGTCGGCGACGGCAAGCCGCGCGTCTCCGGCCACATCGCCTATCGCGGCGTCATCCCGCTCGCGCAGGTGCCGCAGCATCTGCGCGAAAACAACGTGGTGCTGTGGGCGGGACCGAAGACGCACCTGGTGCACTATCCGCTGCACCGCGGCGAAGTCTACAACCTGGTGGTCGTGTTCCACAGCAGCCGCTACGAGGAGGGCTGGGACACCTACGGCGACCCCTCGGAACTGCGCGAGCGCTTCGCCGGGCAGCACCCCAAGGTGCGCGAGTTCCTGTCGATGGCGAACGAGTGGAAGATGTGGGTGCTGTGCGACCGCGAGCCCGTCAGCCGCTGGACCGAGGGGCGGGTGACGCTGCTCGGCGACGCGGCCCACCCCATGCTGCAATATCTCGCGCAGGGCGGGTGCATGGCGATAGAGGATGCGGTGGTGCTGGCGCGCAGCCTGGCGCGGGCGCAGGGCGATTACAACGGCGCCTTCCTCGCCTATCAAAAGCAGCGCTACCTGCGCACCACGCGCGTGCAGCTCACCGCGCGCATGTACGGCGACATCTATCACGCCACCGACGCCGTGCGCGACCTGCGCCGGGAGATGCTCGCGGGCCGCACGGCGGAGCAGGCCTACAAGGGCATGGCCTGGCTATACGACGGCGTCTAGGCCGGACGCTGAAGCAGGCCCTGGACCGTGTGCCCGGGGCCGGGCATCGGTTAAGTCCAAGCATTAGCGCTGACGGCCCAGAATCGCTGTGCCGATGAAGGTCCGCGTCCTACTTCGGCTTGGTCGAATAGCTGAGCAGCAGTACGAGCTCGGGCGGCATTCTGCCGTCGGCGTAAAGTTCCCGACCATGCAGTTCCCAGAGTTTGTCTGCAGCAGTGTCCCTGGCAAGCGCCCTGGCAGCGAGCAGACCCGCTTCGAGGACATACCGGCGCCATTCGACGCCCTCCCGCCTGTCCGCAAGCGCGGCCTGCGCGGCCGCGAGCATTGCAGGCGCATCCCGTCTCGCCGTGGCCTGGTAGAGCGCCAGCCGGGCCGTCACTTTGGGCGAATCGCAGGATAGCCAGCCAGGGTGCTGCCAGAGTGCCTGCAGATTCTTCCTGTCCAGGTGAGCCAGCGTGGCTAGCGCGATCTCGTGCATCGCCGACAGAGCTTCGTCGGGATGGTTCGTCGCGCATTTTCCCAGGCGCTCCCGCCAGCTTGTCATCTGGTCCGCCACGGCTGGATCGCGAAACGGCTCGCCCAGCAGCGCTGCCCTGATTTCCATCGCCAGCTTCACTTTCTTGTAGCGCCAGCTGTTGGCGGGGGTGAGATGTTCTGCGTTCCAGGCGGATCCCTGCGCATCCAGCATTTCAATCAAGGGCAGGGCATAAATGCCCAGCCTGGGAAATTCGACGGCCGCCTGCTTGAGAAACCTGGCCTGCGGTGCGTTCAATTCAACATAGGGGTAATAGTCGGAGTTGACCGGCGCGTCCAGCGCTGCGAGCATGGGGCCGAACATGGCCGCGTTGCCCATGCGTCGAAGCGCCAGGTCATCCAGGGTGCGGATGCCGACCCGGTCAAGCTCGCGGGCCATGGCGCCGAATTTGAATATATCGCGCGTCAGAGGGGGCAGGCTTCCGCTCCTGATGGCTACGATCAGGATATTGCTGTCGTCCGTCAGGTAAATGGCGTAGTCGCCAAAGTGCCGGTTCAAGGCCGTGATCACCGAAGCCGCCAGTCGCGTGTTGAATTCATAGAGGTTGAGCCATTGCACCAGCAGACCCCGGTCATCGAGGTAATGGCCGATACGCGCATAGAATTCGACGGAAAAAAGGCTGGCCACGCCGCTTACCCAGGGGTTCGACGGCTCCGAAATGATGATGTCGAAACTCCGGTTGTGGCGGGCGAACCAGCTCTTGGCGTCCTCGATGAAAATATTGCTGCGCGGATCACGGTAGGCGCGTTCGACGCGGGGCCGGAAAGTATGGGAGCCGTCGATCACGGCACGCTCGATTTCGATGGTCGAGAGATCGACAATGTTCGGACTGCTGAGCGCGACATGGGTGGTAAGGCCGGATCCGAAGCCGATATTCGCCACATTGCGGGCATCGGGTCGCATGGCCAGGGGAACGGCGGCGGCCATGGCCATGGTGATTTCATCATTGTGCGCGGGGCGGTCCGGATCCATCTCGATCGCGGCATCCGCCTTGCCGTTGGTGCGGATTACCACTGTCGATTCAATCCTGCTGACGCTGATGGATGCAGTCTTGCCATCCTGGTAATAAAGCGTGGTGCTGTTCTCCAGTTGCGCTGCGCCCGTTCGGTACACCCCGCTGCCCAGGACTGAATCATCGAGTGGAACCATGCGTACCACCAGGACCGGCACGGCCAAAGCTGCCAGGGCCGTCGCCCACCGGACTGTCGTTGCACCGACGAGGCGCAGCAGTACCAAACCCAGAGCGATGTCCAGCAGGGCGCCGCTGACCAGCGTCAGCTTCAGCCCCAAAGCAGGGAATGCAAAGTGCACCGCGAAAATGACACCGAATATGGCCCCCAGGGTGTTCGCGGCATAAATCAGTCCGATGCTGCGTTCCCCGTATCCTTGTCGTATCAACACATGGGTGAACAGCGGCAGGGTCATGCCCGCCATGAAGGTCGCGGGCAGCATGACGGCGAAGGCGATGCCGTGGCTGCCGAGGTTGAACAGGGCGTAGCCGCCGGCGTCCTTGTGCAAGCTGCGCACCAACTCTCCCATCCACACAAAGGAATGAGCGTAGACAGGCAAAGTGAGCACCGCCAGGACGCCCATGGCTAGCTGTATCAGCGCGGCAAAGGCCACGGGATCGGCAACCCGGTCAATGTGCCGTCTGATTGCCAGGCTACCCAGGGCCAGACCGGTGATGAATGCGCTCAGCATCAGCTCGAATGCATGGAAAGAACTCCCCAACACCAGGCTGAGCATGCGTATCCAGCTCACCTCGTAGATGAAGGACGCCAACCCGGTTACGAAGGCGGCAGCCAGGAACAGTGCGGGGAGGCGTTGCCTGAGGCTGCCCTGGCCCTCGGCATCGACGCGCGCAATGGTCTCCGCCGTACGCGCAAGCAACAAAGCCGAAGCGCCGATCAGCAGGTTGATGGCGCCGGCGAGTTGCAGCGTGCCAGGCAAACCCAATAGGCCGATCAGGATAAACGAAGCAACAAGTACCCCCAGCGCCGCACCCAGGCTGTTGGAAAAGTAGAGGGTCGCGAGATTGCTTCCGTCCCGGCCGGGAAACCGCCGGAGAAACGCTCCGCTCATGAGAGGGAAGGTGGTTCCCAGCAGCAGTGAAGGCGGCAGCAAAAGCAGAACCGCGATTCCCCACTTGTAAGATTCGACCTTCAATGGCGAGTCCAGACCGGGCATCAGCCGGGTGAAGGACAGATCCATGACTGCGGAAAACACGGGATGGAACGCGAGGGCAAGCAAACCAATGCCGATTTCAGCGATGGCATATCCAGTCAGCAGGTTTTTCAGATGCAGGCTGATCTTGCTGGCGATGGCCGCCCCCGAAGCCATGCCGCCCATAAAGATTACCAGGACCAGGGTTTGCGCATAAGCGGCATGGCCGAGGAACAATTTCAGGTAATGGGACCAGAGGGATTCATAGATCAGTCCGGTAAAGCCGGAAACAAAGAAAAGCAGGAAGAGGCCGATGCGCCTTGGATCCCGTTTCATCGTTTCAGGGAATCGATAAACGTTTGGTCCCGCTTGCCTGCTTCGAACATACAGGCTTTCCTATTCGGACCGCTTTGCCAATCCGCGGCCTGGTGCCGGCCGGTGCGCAAGCAGACGCCCGATGAGCTTGCGCACCGGCACGGGTATCGCCGCGCCCTGCGCTTCTTCCAGACTGAGCCATATCTGCCCCGGCTCGCGCGCGGCCGGGGCGAGTTTTTGCACGCGGCAAAGCAGCGGCTGGATGTGCAGCTTGAAATGGGTAAAGCCGTGCGCGAGCGGCGCGAGAGGCTGGGGCGCGGCGATGCTGCAGCCGTAGTGCGCGCGGCAACGCTCTTTCGCGCCGGCGCGCTCGGCGAGCTCGGGAAGGCTCCACAAACCGCCCCAGATGCCCGAGGACGGGCGTTTTTCCAGCAGCAGTTCGCCGGCTCGAACCAGCAGCAGCATGTGGATGGCGCGCGTGGGCACGCGCCTCGAAGGCCGCGGCGCGGGAAAATTCCCGACCTGCGCCAGCGCCAATGCGCGGCAGCTTTGTGCGAGCGGGCAGTCGGCGCAGCGCGGTTTGGCGCGCGTGCATAGCGTCGCGCCGAGATCCATCAGCGCCTGGGTGTAGCGTCCGATCGCGCGCGGCGGCAGTTGTTCCTCCGCCAGTTGCCACAGGCCCTCTTCGACGCGCTTTCCGCCCGGAAATCCGGCAACGGCGAAATGCCGTGCGAGCACGCGCTTGACGTTGCCGTCGAGGATCGCCGCGCGCGTGCCGTAGGCGAAGGCGGCGATCGCCGCGGCGGTCGAGCGGCCTATGCCCGGCAAGGCCGTGATGTCCCCGAGTGCGCGCGGAAACACGCCTTTGTGATGCTCGGTAATTAACTGCGCGGCGCGCTGCAGGTTGCGCGCGCGCGAGTAATAGCCCAGGCCGCTCCACAATCGCAGCACTTCGTCCTGCGACGCTGCGGCGAGAGCGGCGATGTCCGGGAAATGTTCGAGGAAGCGGGCGTAATACGGTATCACCGCGGCGACCTGGGTCTGCTGCAGCATGATCTCGGCGACCCAGATGCGGTAGGCATCGCGCGTGCCCTGCCAGGGCAGGTCGTGGCGGCCGTGGCGTCTGTGCCAGGCGAGTAGACGCGCCGAAATGCTGGTCTTATTCTTGATTGGCGACCCCGTAGGGGACATGCCCGGTGCTCACGTGCATCGCCGCCGCTTCGCAATGGCCCTGTTGGTCATCGAAAAAGATGTCGGCGCCGAAGGCTTTGAGGAAACGCCCCTTGTCCAGGCCGCCGAGGAACAGCGCTTCGTCGATGCGGATATTCCAGGCGCGCAGGGTGCGGATCACGCGTTCGTGCGCGGGCGCGCCGCGTGCCGTCACCAGCGCGGTGCGTATGGGCGAGCGTTCCGGCGGATATTCGGACTGTATGCGGTGCAGCGCGGCGAGGAAATTCTTGAACGGCCCGCCCGAGAGCGGCTCCCTCGCGGCCCGGGTTTCGCTGCGGTCGAAGGCTTCGAGGCCGTCGCGTTTGTATACCTGTTCGGCTTCGTCGGAAAACAGCACCGCATCGCCGTCGAAGGCGATGCGCAGTTCGCCTTCGGGCGCCGGGTTCTGCCCGACCTTGGACGGCAGGATGGTGGCCGCCGCATGCCCCGCGGCCAGCGCCTGGCGTACGTCATCGGGATTGGCCGAGAGGAACAGGTGCGCGTCGAAAGCCGGCACATAGGGATACGTGCTCTCGCCGCCGGTGAAGGCGGCGCGCGAAATGTCCAGACGGTAGTGCTCGATCGAATTCATGATCCGCAGGCCGGTGTCGGCGGTATTGCGCGAGAGCAGGATCACTTCCACCCGCGGCGGGTCGCGCCGGTTGAGCGCCAGAAGCTTGTTCACCAGTCCGAAAGCGATGCCGGGCCGGAGAATTTCGTCTTCGTGTTCGCGCTGATAGGCGTGATACGCCGCGACGCCCTGCTCCTCGAACACGCGGTTGCTTTCCTCCAGATCGAATAGCGCGCGCGAGGATATGGCGACGATGAGTTTTCCGTCAAAGGTTTCGGGCATGCGATGGAGGAGTTCGCTAGAACGGGTCAGCGCGACGTCGGGGGAACATTGTTGGGCAGGCAGGCGAATTGCGCAAGTGGCGCGATATCAGGCTGGAAATCGGGATGGAGCGGGAGACGAGTCTCGAACTCGCGACCTCAGGCTTGGGAAGCCGGCGCTCTACCAACTGAGCTACTCCCGCTCGTCGGCCGGATTATAGAGGGTTTCGGCAAATTCTTCATCACGCGGGCCGGCTGGTCCGTACCGGCGCGGGAGATGGTTCGACGCTGCGGCTAGGCTGCCGATCTGAGGCCGGATCTGACGAGTTCAGGGCCCCTGCGCTTCAGCGGGGCGGGCTGCGGACCCTGGGCCAGGTGCTGCAGCAGCAGTTGTCTGGCTTCGACGCGCACCAGATCCATGAATCCTTGCGCCACTTGCGACAACTGCTTTCCTATCGGATAGACAAATTGCCAGTGGCGCTCCAGCGGGAAACCTTCCACTTCCAGGCAGGTCAGCTGCGCTTGCGCGGTGTCCAGGCCCAGGGTGTAGCGCGACAGTATCGACACACCGAAGCCGGCCAGGATCGCCTGGGTGATCGCCTCGTTGGAACCCAGTTCCATGCTTACCAGCGGTTTCAGCCGGTGCCGGGCGAAAGCAGCTTCTGCCGCCAGGCGCGTGCCCGATCCGGGCTCGCGCATCAGGAACGGCTCCTGCGCGAGGCGTGCGAACGCGATGTTTTTCTCTTTTGCGAGGGGATGGTCGGCGCGTGCAAATACCACCAGCGGATTGGGCAGGATCGTTTGGGCAACGAACGCCTCGCCTTCGGGCGGATCGGCGAATATGTAGAGGTCGTCCTCGTTGGCGGCCAGGCGCTCGATCAGCTCCTGACGGTTGTGGATCTGCATGGATACTTCCACGCCGGGATGGCGGCGGATGAATTCGGTAAGCATGCGCGGCGCGAAATACTTGGCGGCAGTGCTGACGGCGAGTTGCAGGCGCCCGCAGGCCAAGCCGCGCATGCCGGCCAGGGCGTCCTCCAGATCGGACAGCGTGCGAAAAAGTTCAGTGCAGCTCGCGCGCAGCCTGCGCCCGGCTTCGGTCAGATGGATGCGCTTGCCGACCTGCTCGAACAGCGGCAGGCCGACGGTTTCGGTGAGTTTCCTGATCTGCGCGGATGCGGTCGGCTGCGCCAGATGCAGTTCCTGCGCGGCGCGAGTGTAGCTGCCCAATCTGGCGCTGGCTTCGAACATGCATAGCTGCGGGAGTGTCCCGTGCCTGAGGTAACGGTGGATATTCGAGTGCGGCATGGCGATTGCTCCAAATGAATGTGCCATTGCCGCCATGCCCAAATGCACAGCGGCCTTCACCTCGCTGGCGAAGACCGCTGTCCGTAATGGTCCTTCGCCAAGCTGGCAAAGGTCTCGCTCGCACTGCTGCACGCAATGCCGACCCGACCGGGGCCGCAGCCCGTATTGACGATCGCGCCGTAGCAGCCTGGTGGCTGCCGAAGCTACTCCCCTTTGGAGGGGGGTGCCCGGCCTGGACCGGAACACTCAATTCATGTATAGCAGATCGCTTGCCCGCCAGCAAGGCCGCATTGTGGCGGGGATCCATCACGAATCGTAATCCCAGCCATTACAGGGCCTGCGCCGGATTTCGATTTCGTAATGCCAAGCATCAGCAACTTCACATGTTATTGCGCGGCGTCTGCGCCCATACTTGATTGAACGCATGAGGTTTTGGGCGCACTGCGTGCGCCGGTCAACAGTGGATACGCAAGGGAGGCAGGTATGCAAGACCAGCAAGCCCACGGCAAGTCGATCGAGGAACTCGCCGCCAGTTTTCAGACGCACGTCGAGCTGGGTCTTGCGCGCGAGGAAGCGCAGGCGCGGCTGCTGAAGTTCGGCGCCAACGAGCTGACGGAACGTCCACGGCCGGGATTCCTGGCGCTGCTCTGGGATCAGTTCAACAACTATCTCGTGATCATACTGATCATCGCAGCGCTGATCTCGCTGGCGCTGGGCGAGTACGTCGATTCCATCGCGATCATGTTCATCGTCGTGCTCAACGCGGTGGTCGGGGTGATACAGGAATCGAAGGCGGAACAGGCGCTCGCCGCGCTGAAGAAAATGTCCGCCCCCAATGCCCAGGTCATACGCGGGGGCCATCAGCTGGCGGTTCCGGGCGGGGAGATCGTCGGGGGCGACATAGTCCTGCTGGAGGCGGGAAACTATGTCCCGGCGGACCTGCGCCTGGTCGAAAGCGTGAACCTCAAGATCGAGGAGGCTTCGCTGACAGGTGAATCGGTGCCGGTCGAGAAGGACGCCAAGCTGACGCTGGACCGGGAAATCCCGCTCGGTGACCGCAGGAACATCGCCTTCATGGGCACCGTGATCACCTACGGGCGCGGCAAGGGGCTAGTCACTGGCACGGGCATGAACACGCAGATCGGCCTCATCGCCGAAATGATCCAGTCGTTCGACGCCGAGGATACGCCGCTGCAGAAAAAGCTCGAGCACCTGGGGAAGGTTCTCGGATCCGCCTGCCTGCTCATCTGCGCGCTGGTGTTCATCTACGGCCTGTTCCGCGACACGCACCTGGCGGACGCGCTGAACGGCGGTTTCCTCGACTATCTGGAGGCCGAGAAGAAGAGCATCGTCAACCTGTTCATGATCGCCGTGAGCCTCGCCATCGCCGCCGTCCCCGAAGGCCTGCCGGCCATCGTCACCATCTGCCTCGCTCTGGGGATGCAGCGCATGATCAAGCACCATGCCCTGATCCGGAAACTCCCCGCGGTGGAAACGCTGGGCTGCGCCACCGTAGTGTGTTCGGACAAGACCGGCACCCTGACCCAGAACGAGATGACCGTGGTTCAGGCCTGGGCGGGCGGCCGGCGACTGCGCATCACCGGTGAGGGATACGTCCCGAACGGGCAGTTCTACTCCGGCACCGAGCCCTTCGATCCGCGCAAGGACGCCGATGCCGCCCTCCTGCTTCGGGGCGCCCTGGTCTGCAACGACGCGAAGCTGGACGAAGCAAGCGATGAATCAGGCAAGCGTGCATGGCGGATCATCGGCGATCCCACCGAAGGCGCCCTGGTCGTGGCTGCGGCGAAAAGCGGCTTTCGGCGCGAGGAGCTGGAAAACACGCTGCCCCGCGTACAGGAGATTCCCTTCGACTCAGACAGAAAGCGCATGACCACGATACACAGCGTGCCTGTGGCGCCCGCCGCAGGGCCGGGCGTGGTCCCCGGGGCAGCGCCGTTCATCGCTTTCGTCAAGGGCGCTCCCGACGTCATCCTCG
>JACZJV010000164.1 GCA_014860355.1 Burkholderiales bacterium
CTGTCCTGGTCCATGCCGCCGCCGGAATGGCGGAAAGCCTGATAGCGCAGATAGAGGGCGTAGTGCTCGTTGCGAAAGCGCATGCTTTGCGCCGAGGCCTCGAGTGCGGCGTGCCGCTTCCAGGCGCGGCGCTGGCCGCGCGCCGGCTTGAAATGCGCGACAGGGATACGCACCGGAATGCACGCGCGGCAGGCGTCGCAGTGGGGGCGGTAGGTGAAAATGCCGCTGCGGCGAAAACCGGCCTTCACCAGCCCGCCGTAGACTTCATTGGAGATCAGGTGGCTGGGGGTGGCGACCTGCGAGCGCGCCAGCTTCTCCGGCAGATAGCTGCAGGGATAGGGCGCGGTCACGTAGAACTGCAATACGGTATGCGGCAGATCGCTAAGCAGTGACATCGTTCTCGGCCTCTGGGACGTTCCATTTTGTCGGTGTTGCGGCGTAGTTTACCAATTCCTGCAGCCTGAGTGAAAATTCGCTGCGCGCGATTGCGCGCGCGCCCAGACTGGCCAGGTGCGCGGTATGCATCTGGCAATCGATCATACCGCAGCCCTGCCGCAGCAGGCGCCGCACCAGATGCACCATCGCAATCTTGGAGGCGTCGCGCACCCGGCTAAACATCGATTCGCCGTAGAACATGCGGCCTATGGCCACGCCGTACAAGCCGCCCGCGAGTTCGCCGTCGATCCAGGTTTCCGCGGAGTGTGCGTAGCCGAGTTCGTGCAGTTGCAGATAGGCCGAGCGCATTTCGTCGGTGATCCAGGTGCCGCTCCCGGGCGCATCGAGCCGGTCGCCTCGGCTCGCACAGCCCTGCAGAACCGCTACGAAAGCGCTGTCGAAACGGATTTCGTGGCTGCGGTTGCGCAGCGTCTTGGCGAGCGAGCGCGAGACTTTCAGTTCGGACGGGATCAGCACCATGCGCGGATCGGGGCTCCACCACAGGATGGGCTCGTCGCGCGAATACCAGGGGAAGATGCCCTGACGGTAAGCTGCGAGCAGGCGCTCCGTGGAAAGGTCTGCACCCGCGGCGAGCAGGCCGTTCGGATACGCCAGCGCGCTGGCCAGCGGCGGAAACGGTTGATCGCCTTCAAGCCAGGGAATCATGTACGCAATGCAAAGCGCGCGTTGAACCTGCCGCCGGCCGGCATGTATTCATCGTGCTTTCACGGTCGCCGAAGTTGACATGCGGCAAGCTAGCACAAGGTGCATCGTGGCGTCCATGGCTCGAGGGGATACAAACCGGCCGGAAAACATCATAATGCGCGAAATCTTCGGGGAGCGTTGCCTGCCCCGCGGTGCGATCGATACGGGCAATCAGCAAAAAGGGGGGGGGATGGAAAACTTGAAATCTGGCGGGGATGTGCTGTTCGTGCTGCTGGGCGGGATCATGGTGCTTGCGATGCACTCGGGTTTCGCGTTTCTCGAGCTGGGCACGGTACGCTGGAAGAACCAGGTCAATGCACTGGTGAAAATCCTGGCCGACTTCTCCATTTCCACGATTGCCTATTTTTTCATCGGTTACGGCATAGCCTACGGCGTCGGTTTTTTCAACGGCGCCGAACAACTGGCGCAAAAGAACGGCTACGAACTGGTGAAATTCTTCTTCCTGCTGACTTTTGCCGGGGCCGTGCCGGCCATCGTCTCGGGCGGCATCGCGGAGCGCGCCAAGTTCTACCCGCAGCTCGCGGCCTCGTTCCTGCTGGTGGGCTTCGTCTATCCTTTTTTCGAAGGCATCGCCTGGAACCAGCACTTCGGCATACAGGTCTGGCTCAAGTCTGCATTTGGCGCGGAGTTCCATGATTTCGCCGGCTCCGTCGTGGTGCACGCGGTCGGCGGCTGGATCGGGCTGGTTGCGGTGCTGCTGCTGGGCGCGCGCAGCGGACGCTACAGCAAGGACGGCAAGGGCATGACTGCGCATCCGCCCTCGAGCATCCCTTTTCTCGCACTGGGCGCGTGGATACTCTCGGTGGGCTGGTTCGGTTTCAATGTCATGTCGGCGCAAACGCTGGACAAGGTGAGCGGCCTGGTGGCGATGAATTCGCTCATGGCGATGGCGGGAGGCACGCTCGCCGCCCTGGCTGCCGGTCGCAACGACCCGGGCTTCGTGCACAACGGCCCGCTCGCCGGCCTGGTCGCGGTGTGCGCCGGGTCCGATGTGATGCACCCGATTGCATCGCTACTGGTGGGCGCGGTGGCCGGTTTCATTTTCGTCAACATGTTCACGCTGACGCAGAACCGCTGGAAAATCGACGATGTCCTCGGCGTATGGCCGCTGCACGGCCTGTGCGGTGCCTGGGGCGGCATCGCCGCAGGGATATTCGGTGTCAAGGCGCTGGGCGGCATGGGCGGGGTGAGCTTCATGTCGCAGCTGGCTGGCACCGCGCTGGGCATTTCGGTCGCGCTGGTGGGCGGTGCCCTGGTCTATGGCTTGCTCAAGGCCACGGTCGGACTGCGCCTGGACGCCGAGGACGAATTCAACGGCGCGGACCTGTCGATACACAAAATCAACGCGACGCCGGAGTCTTGAGGTCGCAGCCGCGCTGCTTCCGCGGCGCGCGCTGCAGAGCTAGCGCGACGGGCGCCGACCAGGAGGTGCTCGAGGGTAGGCTCCTCCTCATTTCGTATTGGGCCGCTTATTTGAGGGGCAAAATGGCGCCGGAGTGGCAGCCATAGCGTCCCAGCTTGCGGTCCTCGAAATAATGTCTGAGCGTGGTCGAGATGGTGCGAAAAGCGATCTCTTTCCACGGAATTTCGGCCTCTTCGAACAGCGCCACTTCCAGGCTTTCCGGGCCTGGAGCGAATTCGAGATCGAGCAGCCGCGCACGGTAGAAAATGTGCACCTGGTTGACCTGAGGCACCGACAACATGGAGTACAGATCGCCGATCTCGACGCGGGCGTTGGCTTCCTCCAGTGTCTCGCGCAGCGCCCCTTCCGCGGTGGTTTCGCCGTTTTCCATAAAGCCTGCCGGCGGCGTCCAGCAGCCCAGGCGTGGTTCGATCGCGCGTTTGCACAGCAGGATTTTGCTTTCCCATTCGGGGATGCACCCGATGACCATTTTGGGATTCGAGTAATGGATGGTGCCGCAGGCCTCGCATACGTGGCGCGGCAAGCTGTCGCCCGCGGGTATCTTGAGGACCACACTGGCGCCGCAGTCGGGGCAGAATTTCATCGGGGCGGATGCCGGTAAGCTTGGGTATGCGCGCTATGATACCAGCCGCCGGTGGCGACAGGCAGTAGACGCCAGGCAGAATGTCGACGAACCCGAGATCGCCGCGGACACCGGCGCGGATGCGCTCTATCCGACCAGCGCAGCGAGATCGGTAAGCCGCGCGATGGTGTGATCGGGCGTCGCGTCCAGCGCATCGAGCGGCGCGCCGGCGCGGTTGATCCAGTAGGTGCGAAAGCCGAAGGACTTGGCGCCGCAGGCATCCCAGCAGTTGGAGGAGACGAAGCCGATCGACTCTTTCGGCACGCCCAGCCGATCCACTGCGATCTGGTACACGCGCGGATCGGGCTTGAATATTCTCACCTCGGCTACGCTGAGCACCGCGTCCAGCACCTGGTCCAGGCCGCTATCCGCGACCAGCGGATCGAGCATGTCGGGCGAGCCGTTGGACAGGATCGCGAGCTTGCGCCCGCGCAGCGCCTGCAGTGCGGGCAGCGCGTCCGGATAAGGGCTGAGCCTGCGGTACTGCTGCATCAGTTCGGCAAGCTGCGCCGCGCCCAGTTCCAGGCCTAGCGCCGCGCAGGCATAGCGCAGGCCGTCCGCGGTAATGCTGCTGAAAGCGGTATAGCGCTGCATCAGGCTGCGCTGCCAGGTGTATTCGAGTTGTTTGCTGCGCCATAGCTGACTTAGGGCGCTGCCTTTGCCGGGCCAGTAGCGCTCGCACAGAGCGATGACCGAATGCACATCGTAGAGGGTTCCATAGGCGTCGAAGACGAGAGCGAGTGGTTTCATGGCCTTTCCCAGAAAGTGATAGTTGCCCGGCTGGAACGGCATTGTGCGCCAGAATGGAAGCGCTTTGGAGCACCCGTGCTGTGCAGCGCGGCGGCCGCTGCCCGGCCCGGCGCAAGTGTCGCGCATCTTCCCTGAAATCAGCGGGCCACGGCCGCAAATAAAGTGAATACCCTAGCACGAGGGGAGGAAACCCCGCGGCTGCGACAGATATTTCACGAAGGTCGCTTGCCGGTCTGTAAAACATTGTCAAATAGGAGCCGTAGGGCATTGTAAGTTCGGGGAAATAATGTAAATTGCAAGGCGAATGATTGGCGCATAACTTTTGGACCTTGCACACGCAATGAACCGAACCGCAAACCAGGACACGCAGCTGTCGAACTTTGCTCCGATCGCCGGAGAGCCGCCCCCGCCCGACGTGGTGCGTTATCTGCGTACGCTCAACCGCTACAAGTGGGGCATACTCCTGGTCGTGATCGCGGTGGGCATGCTGGCATCCTTGTACGCTTCCAGCCTGCGGCCGATCTATCGCTCGACCGCGACCGTCATGGTCGAGATGGGCAAACCGAAAGTGGTGTCGAACCAGGATATCTACGAATCCTTCATCGGCACCACGCGCGATTATTTTCTGACGCAGTTCGAAATCATCAAATCGCGCGAGCTCGCCGAAAGGCTGGTGCGCGTGATGCAGCTGACCAAGCACCCGGAATACGATCCGCGCCAGCGGGCGAAACCTTGGTATGCGCAATGGATCCCGGAGCAGTTTCTGCCGGGTGACAAACCCGCCGTGGTTGCTAGCGAGGAAGAACTTGCCGAAAATGTGACCGCGCAGGTGATGGCGGGCATCAGCCTGCTGCCGGTGCGCAACACGCAGCTGGTGAAGCTGAGCTTCGATTCGCACGATCCGGTGCTCGCCGAGCGCGTGCCGAACACCCTGGCGATGCTCTACATCGTGTCGGACCTGGAACAGCGCGGTGAAACGACGCGGCGCTCGATGACGTTTCTGCGCGACCAGGCGGTGGAGTTGAAGCAGAAGCTCAACGATTCGGAGCGCGCGCTGCAGGAATTCCGCGAACGCGAAAGAATCGTGGTCGCGAAGGGCGTCGCCGTTTCCGGCGCGATACGCCAGCTCGAGGAGCTGGAGTCCGCGCGCGAAGAGGCGCGCAAGAAGCGGCTGGAAGCGGAGGCGCGCTACAACCAGGTCAATATTGCGCGGCAGGAATCGTCCATGGCGAAGCTGGAATCGCTGCCCGTCGTGCAGAGCAATCCGGTCGTGACGCGGTTCAAGGAAGCCGAGGCCGAAGCCGAGAGGAGGGTCAGCGAGGCCTCCAAGCGCTACGGGCCCGAGCACCCGAAAATGGTCTCCGCGCAGTCCGATCTCAAGGCGGTGCGGGACAATCTGCGCAGCCAGGTCGGCATAGTGGTCGAGACGGTGAAAAAGGATTACGAGGTCGCCAGGGCGAACGAGGCCACGCTGGAGCGTGCCGTGGCGCGGGCGAAGCTGGAGACCCAGGAATACAACCGCAAGGAATTCACGCTCGCCCGGCTCGAGCGCGAAGTGGCGTCCAACCGCCAGCTCTACGACCTGTTCACGCAGCGCGCCAAGGAGACGAACACGGGCGATGTGCCCTCGGCAATCGCGCGCGTGATCGATGTCGCGAAATTGCCCAAGGGGCCTTCCGGACCGAACAAGCGCAACATCGTCGGCATTGCCATGCTGGTGGCGCTGGCGGTGGCGGTGTCGATCGCGCTGCTGCTGGCGCAACTCGACGTCACGGTGAAGACGAGTCACGAGGTCGAATCCAAGCTCGAGGTCAAGGCGGTCGGAGTATTGCCGCGCATGCGGCTGAAGTCCGCGTCGGTCGAGCGCTTGTTCGTTGAAGACAACCACAGCCCGTTTGCGGAGGGGATACGCAGCATCCGCAGCGAGTTGATGCTTTCTGGAATAGATTCGCCGCAGAAGGTCGTGCTGGTGACCTCGTCGCTGCCCGAGGAGGGCAAGACCACGGTTGCATGCAACCTGGCGTTCGCGTTCTCGCAGATCAAGAAGACGCTGCTGGTGGAAGCGGACATGCGGCGGCCGAAGATCGCGCGCTCGCTCGGCGGGGATCCGCGCCGGCCGGGGCTGTCCGAACTCGTGGCGGGCACCGTGCCGCTGGACGAGTGCGTCTATCCGGCGGAGGACTCGAATCTGTGGGTGCTGCAGTCGGGCCGGGTGCCGCTCAATCCACTCGAACTGATTTCCTCGCACCGCTTCGCCGAAGTGATGCAGTCGCTGCAGCAGGCTTTCGACGTGGTCGTTATCGACAGTCCGCCCTTGCGGGTGGTCAGCGATGCGCTGGTGCTGTCGCAGTACGCGAGCTCCATTCTGTACGTGGTGAAGGCCGACAGCACGCCCTATCCGCTGGCGCGCCACGGCCTGACGCAGATGAAGCGCGTCAGTGAACCGTCGCTCGTAGGCCTGGGCGTGGTGCTCAACCAGCTTGACATCGACAAGGCGAGCAAGTATCACGGCGAATACAGCGGCTACGGTGGCCGCTACTACCGCCACTACGGCCATGTGAGCGACGCTGCCGTGCAAGTTGAAACAAGCAAGGTCGCCGCGCGCGGCGCCAAGGTGAGCTGAGGATCTATATACTGTACGCATGAGTCGATTCCCGCGATCCGGAAAAGGCGCGGGAATCTGTGATAAAGGCAGGCATGAGCTTGGCGTTCTTTGCGAAACGACGGGACGGCCCCTGCGGGGACTTTTCCCTCGGCTCGGATCGAGATCTTCGCTACGCTCTTGCGCATGGACACCAGATTCAGGGGCCGTTTCGGTAATTCCGAACCGGCCCTTTCTTTTTTGCAGGCGTAGCCGGGGCTGGGTACGAAAATGAGTCGGAATGAGCAGCGGGAGCAAGGCGCCGCGCAGGCCAAACCGCGGGCGCGCAAGGACTGGGAGTTGTTCTGGCGAATTATCGCCGGGCTCATGCTGCTGCTTATCGCCTGGGTGGCTTGGGTCACCTATCAGATCATGCCGAGGTCAGTGGTGACGCCACTGGCTTACGTGACCCGAATCCGGCCCATCGGTGGGCTGAATTCCGGGCCAGGCGCGCCAGCGCCGGCGATGCCGCAGCCCGCCGCAGAATCCGTAGCGGCGGAATCGGCGCAGGCTGCGGCCGCGAACGCCTTGAACGAGCCGGACAGGAAGGACGGGCTCCGGCTCGCCACCGAGATCGCCACGCCGCCGGCCGGGGAGCAAACGATCCCGAAGGCTGAGGAACGCGGATCCCCGGCCCTTGCAGTACCCGCGGCGGCGGCGGGCGCTGCCGGAAACCGGCCTTAGCGTCGATCGGCCGCGCGACCGCGGGCGACCTTTCGGCTACCTCGAACCCCGGGATTCATTTTGCTTCCACGCATCGCGGCGCGCATCAGCCTGGTCCTGGTCGGGCTGATGTTCCTGCTGCCTGCGCTCAATCCCTATCATTTTTTCCCGCTGACCAGTTTCTATACGGAGTGGCTGGCGCTCGCGTTCGGCCTGGCCGCCTTGGCGCCGTTGTCGGCAAAGGGCAACTGGAATGAAGTGGAAATCCCGACGCCGGCCTTGTGGCTGCTTGGATTTGCCGCGTTGCTGCTGCTGCAACTCATCGTTCTGGACATCGCTTACCCGGAAATGTCGCTGTTGGGCGCACTCTATGTGATCTGGGCGGCATTGCTGATCTGGCTGGGGAGGGTATTGGCGAAATCCTGGGGCATGGAACCGTTGGCGCAATGGCTCGCGGCCATGCTCGTGCTGGGCGGCTTGCTCAACGCCGGCGCGGCCGTCCTGCAATTCTATGGATTCGATTGTCTGGGACCCCTGGTCGCCAGCCTGGGGACGACCCGGGGAGGGGCTTACGGCAACTTCGGCCAGAACAACCACTTTGCCGACTATCTCGCCCTCGCGCTCGTATCCGTGCTCTACCTCAACATCAAAGGCCAGCTTCACTGGCCTGCGAGCGCGGCCTGCAGCGGAATTCTTCTCTATGCCTTGTCGCTCTCCGGCTCGCGTGCCAGCTGGCTCTATCTGCTCGCGGCGCTTGCGCTCAGCCTCTGGTTTCGCGCGCGATCCGCTGACCCCCGGCTGCGGCGCGCTGCGCTGGCGATAGCCGTATTGCTGCCGCTGTTCGCGCTGGTGCAGTACGCCATGTCGCATTACGGTCTGACGCTGCGGCCGGCGCTGCCTGGCGTGGTCTACGAGCCGGTCACGCCGATCGATCGCCTCGCCAAGGAACTGGCGCATGGCTTGCTGCCGCAGTCGGGCGAATCGGCCCTGGGCATACGAATTTACATGTGGCACCAGGCGCTGTTGATGTGGTCCAGGGCGCCGCTGCTCGGCGTCGGCTTTGGCCAGTATGCCGGCGTGTTTTTCGAGCAGGCGGCCGAATTGTCGCGCTATCACATCTCCCATTACGATCGAAATGCGCACAATGCGCTGATGCAATTGCTCGCCGAAACCGGGCTTCTGGGCGCGGGGCTGGTATGCGCCGGGCTAGTCGCGTGGTTATGGGGTTTGCGCCGCCACACCGTGCTGACTGCGGAATACTGGTGGATGCTGTGCCTGCTGTCGGTGCTGTTCGTGCACAGCATGCTCGAGTATCCTTTGTGGTACGCCAATTTCCTCGGCGTCGCCGCGATCCTGCTCGGCATGGGCAGCGTGCGCGGCCTGCGCCTGCAGGTCTCGGCCCTGACGCGCTACGCATTTCCGGTGATGATCGCGGCGGGGGTTTTCGCGCTGGGCAATGTGCTGAACGCTTACCGCGACCTGGAATTGCTGATGTATCCGCGCGTCCTGCCGAAGAACCGCGCGGAAATCGTCGCGCACAACGAGGCCTTGCTCCAGCTGCACCGCGATACGCTGCTTGCTCCCTATGTCGAGATGAGCTACGCCGGCATCATCATTGCCGATCGCGCCAACCTGCAGGACAAGCTGGCGTTGAACCGGCGCGTGCTGCGTCTGCTGCCCTTGCCGGGGCTGGCATACAAACAGGTGCTGCTGCTGGGCTTGAACGGCGAGCACGACGCGGCGCTGCTGCAACTGGACCGGGCCGCAGCGGTGTTTCCGGAGCGGCTGAAGTCCTTTGCGGCGCAAGTGGAAAAAGCCGCAACCCAGGAGCCGGAGGCGTTCGGCGGAATATCCAGTAAGGCCCGGGAAAAGCTAAAGCAGGTTGACAGATAGGGAGGGTAAGTTCAGGATTTGTCTATGAAAGGCGAGGTGATGAAAGCGCAAAGCCTAAACCCGCGCGGCGTGGCGGTCGCAGACAAAGGCTTTTGCGCGTCGGCGCATTTCCCGTTTGTTCCGAATGTACTGTTTCCGGCCGGTCCGGACGAGGGCACGTAAATGGCAAGGCCAGAGAAGGTTCGCATCGGCAACCTGCTCGTGCAGGAAAGGGTGATTTCGCAGGAACAGCTGGATCTGGCCCTGGAGCAGCAAAAGCGCAGCGGCCGCAAGCTCGGGCGGGTGCTGATAGAAAACGGCTACGCCACGGAGGAGGCCATCTCCGAGGGGCTGGCCAAGCAACTCAAGATACCTTACCTCAACCTCAAGTATTACAACATCAACCTTTCGGTGGCGCTGGCGCTGCCGGAAATGCAGGCGCGGCGATTTCGCGCCCTGTTGCTGGAGGACAAAGGCGACAGCTATCTGGTGGCCATGGCCGATCCGACCGACTTGTTCGCGTTTGACGAGATCGCGCGGCTGCTCAAACGCGACATCGAACTGGTCCTGGTCAACGAGGGTCAGGTACTCGAAACCCTGGACCGGGTGTACCGGCGCACCCATCAGATCACCGATCTCGCGCGCGAGCTCGGGGCGGACATGGCTGACGAGGCGGTGGATTTCGGCGCCCTCAGCGTCGAACCGGGCGCCGAGGATGCCCCGGTGGTCAAACTGCTGCAGACCATGTTCGAGGATGCAACCCAGGTCAATGCCTCGGACGTTCATATCGAGCCGCAGGAGACCCTGCTGCAAATTCGATTTCGCATCGACGGCATGCTGCAGCTGCAGACGGAATCCGACATCAAGATCGCGCCCGCCCTGGTCCAGCGGGTCAAGCTGATGTCCGGCCTGGACATTTCCGAGAAGCGCCTGCCGAAGGACGGCCGCTTCAATGTGCGCCTGCGCGACACGCGCGTAGACGTGCGCATTTCGACCATGCCCACGCAGTACGGCGAATCGGTGGCGATGCGCCTGCTCAATCGCAGCACCGGAGTGCAGGGACTGGACGGCCTGGGCATGCCGCCGCTATTGCTCGCGCGGCTGCAGCAGATCATCCGGCGCTCTACCGGCATGGTGCTCGTAACCGGACCGACCGGCAGCGGCAAGACCACCACGCTGTATGCCGCGCTCAACGAAGTCAACACCATCGACAAGAAGATCATCACGGTGGAGGACCCGATCGAATACCGCCTCGCCGGCCTCAATCAGGTGCAGATCAACGAGAAAATCGATCTCAGTTTCGCGCGCGTGCTGCGCTCCGCCTTGCGCCAGGACCCGGACATCATCCTGGTCGGCGAAATGCGCGATCCGGAAACGGCGCAGATCGGCCTGCGCGCGGCGCTCACCGGCCACATGGTTTTCTCGACCCTGCATACGCGCGATGCGGCCAGCACGCCGATCCGCCTGGTGGACATGGGCGCGCCGCGCTACATGGTTGCGTCTTCATTGCAGGCGGTGATCGCACAGCGGCTGGTGCGCGTGAACTGCCCCAGCTGCGCCGAGCCCTATCAACCATCGCAGCAGGAATTGCAGTGGCTGCAGGGCAGCAAACGCGACGACGGCGGGCAGGTGAATATGATGCGCGGGCGCGGCTGCCAGTTTTGCCATCTGACCGGATATTCCGGGCGCAGCGGCGTGTACGAAATGCTGGAAATGGATGCGGCGCTGACTGCGGCGGTGAATCAGGAGGACACAACACAATTCTCCCGGCTGGCGCTCAGCCACATGGCAGGCAGGAGCATGCGCCACCACGCGGTGCAGCTGGTGCTTGCCGGCAAGACCACGCTGGCCGAGGCGATACGCGTCGGTTCCGAACTCGAGGACTGATGCCCTACTTTGCGTACAGGGGGCGAAACGCCAGGGGCGAACTGGTAACGGGGGTGCTGGAGGAGCGCGACGAGGGCGCGGTGGCCGACCAGTTGCTCAGTTCCGGAATCGCGGCGGTCGATATCGCGCATACGGCGGCACCGAGCGCGGCGCGGCACGACAGCTGGCTCGCGCGCATGACCGCCCCGCCCATCACGCTGGACGACAAGCTGCTGTTCAGCCGCCAGATGTATACGCTGCTCAAGTCCGGCGTCCCGATCATGCGCGCGCTCGCGGGTCTGCAGGAGTCGGCCAAGAGCGTCACCATGGCCAGGGTGATGCAGGACTTGCGCGCCAGTCTGGACAGCGGCCGCGACCTCAATTCCTCGATGCGCCGGCACCCGGAGGTGTTTTCGCAGTTCTTCGTGAACATGGTGCGCGTGGGCGAGATGTCGGGCAGCCTGGAGGAGATATTTCTCAGGTTGTTCAATCATCTCGAATTCGAGAAGGACATGAAGGAGCGGGTGCAGCAGGCCTTGCGCTATCCGGCCTTTGTGCTGGCGGCCATGGGGATAGCCATCGTGATCATCAACCTGCTGGTAATCCCCGCGTTCGCCAAGCTGTTCGCGGGGCTTAAGTCCGAATTGCCGCTGATTACGCAGATATTGATCCAGTTTTCCAATTTCATGGTGCAGTATTGGCCGTTGTTATTCGGACTGGCCGTCGCCGCCGTGCTGGGCTTTCGCGTCTATACCGGGACGCAAAGCGGCCGTTATAACTGGGACAGGTTCAAGCTGCGCCTGCCGCTCGCCGGCTCCATCGTCGAGAAGGTCACGCTGGCGAGGTTCGCCCGCAGCTTTGCGATCTCCGTGAAAAGCGGCATGTCCATGGTGCAAACGTTGGCCGTCCTGGCGCAGGTGGTAGACAACGCCTACATTGCGCAGCGCATAGATCAGATGCGCGAGGGCGTGGAGCGCGGCGAGAGCTTGCTGCGCACGGCGCGCACTACGGGGGTGTTTACCCCGATCGTGCTGCAGATGTTGGCTGTGGGCGAAGAGGCGGGCGCGGTGGACGATCTGATGAGCGAAGTCGCCGACATGTACCAGCGCGAGATCGACTACGAACTCAAGGGGCTTTCGGCCAATATCGAACCGGTCATGATCACCTTTCTCGGCATCCTGGTTCTGATCCTGGCCCTGGGGGTGTTTCTGCCCATCTGGGATCTGGGCAGCGCGGCGCTCGGGCCCAAGGGCGGGTGAGGTGCGCCACCCATTGATGACGCGCGGCGCCGGACGCGGATCGGCGGGGGGGCATGCCGGCTTCACCCTGTTCGAACTGATAGTCGTGATCTGCATCGTGGCCATCGCGGCGGGCATCCTGCTCAAGCGCCTGCGGGTGTACGAAGAGGCTGCGGAAAAGACCGCAATGCAACAGACCGCGACGGCGATCAAGAGCGCGCTGCAGATGCGCATCGCCTCCTACATGATCAGCGGTCGGGACCGCGACATAGAACAGCTGCGCAGCGAGAACCCGGTCAACTGGCTGCAGGAGAAACCGGACAATTACGCCGGCGAGTTCTACGCCGATGCCTATCTGAACGTGCGCCCGGGCAGCTGGTATTTCGACCTCGGCAGACGGGAACTCGTCTACGTGCTCAAGCTGGGCGACGAATTCAAGCCCGGACCCGATGGCAGGAAGTGGGTGCGCTACCGGGTGAGGATAGAGTACGAAGAACTGCCGCCCAAGGGTGCAGTGCCGCGCAGGGTATTGAGCGCAGCCGGTTTTGCGCCGGTCCGGGCTTATGCCTGGTTCTAGTCCTTGCGCCTACGCCGGTGCCGGTCCGGTCGCGGACTGCAGGCGTGGGGTAGGCGCCGCGCGGGATCAGGGCAGCCCTTTGTTAAACATTGTCTGGTCAAATAGATTTTCCTTGCAAGACAAAGGGATGTGGATTATTCTTCAACTTATTGTCGCACTTACGTAAGGGGTAAAAAATGGTCAAGAAGCAATCGGGCTTTACGCTAATCGAATTGATCGTGGTAATCGTGATTCTGGGCATACTGGCGGCGACCGCCTTACCCAAGTTCATGGGCATCCAGGGTGGCGCCAGGGCGGCTACCCTCAAGGGCGCGCGCGGGGCCGTGGCTTCGGCCATGAATATCGCTTCCGCCACCCAGCAATCCCAGGGCCTGGCCTCCAACGTCAGCGTCACGCTGGACGGAACTGCGATCACGATGGCAAACCGCTATCCTACTGCCGCGGACATCGTCACTGCCGCCGGTCTGTCCGGGGAATACAGCAGCGCCGCCGCCGCCGGTGTGGCAACTATCCAGGTGAAGGATGCGAGCGACTTGGCCACCTGTCAGTTCACTTATTCTGAGGCCTCCGCAACCGCACCGCCCGTTATTACGGCTGCCGTTGTTTCCGGCTGCTGATTTCAGGATTGCGCCGGCACGGGCCTGCTGCGAACAGGAAGTTCGTGTAGGCAGCTGAACCGCGCGTGGCAGCGCACGCGAGGCAAGAGGGGCAGGTTCGGAACATGCGTCCGATTCTGCCCTTTGTTTTTGAATCTGCGCGCCGGCGGCCGCGCAACCAGGGGATCAAGGAGCATCAGTTGCGTAGCCATGGATTTACGCTGGTCGAACTGATCGTCGTCATGGTGGTGCTGGGGGTCCTCGCGGCGGTATTCGTTCCGCGCAGCAACAATCCGGCTATTATCCTGTCGACGCAGGCCGAGCAGTTCGCCGCCGACATTCGTTATGTGCAGTCCCTGGCCATGACCCAGGGTTGGAGCGGGGCAGCGCCAACCGCGCGCCGTTACCGTGTCAATTTCAGCGCAACAGGCTATAACTTCACCGACGCCAGCGGCATTGCCGTGCCCCATCCCAGCGGCACGCCTGGCACCATCTCGTTTGCCGGCGGAGCCAGCATTTCGCCTTTGCCTGCGACCGGCCTGCCGAACAACCTGGTGTCCTTCGACGGCCTGGGCAAGCCCTATACGGATGCCGGCGCGCTTACCCCCCTCGCATCCGTGGCGACCATCTCCATGGTCAGCGGCGGCGCCACGCGCGGCGTGCAGATTTTCCCCAATACGGGCATGGTGCGCGTGCCATGAGCGCGCGCGGGCCAGTGAGCGCGGTGCCGCGCGGCGTGAGTCTGATCGAACTCATTGCCTTCACCGTGATCATGGGGATATCCGCCGTCGCGCTGCTGAGCATGTACCGCGCGGTCCTGCCGCGCGGCGCCACGCCGGCGCAAATCACGCTTGCCACCCAGTTGGCGCAGGAGCGCATGGAACTCCTGCTCGGACAGCGCGATGCCTATGGCTACTCGACGGCCGTGCTTACCGATCCCTGCGCCTCGGGCTCGCCGCCCGCGATATGCACCGGCCTGTATTCGATAGTCGTGACCGGCATCAATCCGCCGGTGCAATGGTCCGGCATCAGCATCAACAACTACCGCATGCTCGGGGTCACGGTTCTGGGGCCGGACGGCGGCCAGCTCGCCAATCTTTCGGCCGTGATTGGCAACTATTGAATCCGATGAAGGCCATGCACATCCGCATCCCGACTGCGCACATGCCCGGCTTCTCGCTGGTCGAGTTGATCGTAGTTATCGCGGTATTGGGCGTCGTCGCGAGCATGGGCGTGGTTGTGGTGCGCGACGGCATGCTCGGCTACCTGCGCGGGCGCGAAATCACCAGCGCCGACTGGCAGGGCCGGCTTGCGCTGGAGCGCATCGCGCGCGAGTTGCGCGATATTGCACCGCCCGCCGGCGGCGTCGCCAGCATCGCCTCCTGCGGCGGCTCGACTTTCGCGTTCTCCGATATCAATGGAACCCCGATCAGCTACACCCAGAGCGCGAGCACGCTGCTGCGCAACGGCCAGCCGCTAGCCGATAACGTCACCGGCCTGCGCTTCTACTGCCTGCAGAGCAACGTCCAGGCGACTATTACGCCTGGCGCGGCATATTACGTAACGGTTTCGATGGTCGTTTCCACGGCGAATACCAGCGCCACCTATCGCAGCACGGTGAAGCCGAGAAATTTCTGATGCGACGGTCCGAGCCAAGCATAAAGCAGGCGCGCGGTTTCCTGCTGGTCGTGGCGATCATCGTGCTGGTCGTCGTCGCCGTGGCCGTTGCCGCGCTGGGCAACATGACCGCGGCCGACATTCGCTCGAGCTCGGGCCATGCGCAGTCCGAGCAGGCCTACTTCGCCGCCAGTTCGGGAATCGAATACGCCGGATTCCAGATCAAGTCGGGGGCGGCCTGCGCCAGCATCAACAACGTCAGCGCCAGCGTAGGCCAGGCGCAGTTTCGCACCACGGCGCAGACCTTCATCGCCTCGACCGCGCTCACCGATAATCCGCTCACGGCAAACGCGACCAGCATCAATGTCGTCGGCACCGCAGGCTTCGCCGCGCACGGGCGCATCGCGATCGGCGCCGAGCAGATCAATTACAGCGGCAAGACGGCGACGGCGTTCACCGGCGTGTCGCGCGGAATGGCAGGGACATCCGTGGCGGCGCACCCGCTCGCCAGCGCCGTATCGCAGGACCAATGCCTGGTGAAATCCACCGGTGTGAACGCAAGCGCTACGCGCGTGCTCGAAGCGGCGCTCGCGACCTCGACCGGCAGCGAGCGCGCGATGTTGGCGTACAACAAGGGCACGGCGCTGACCGGCGGCGGCTCGGACCGCAACATCTATTATCGATTGTGGGACCCAGCGAGCAAGACCTGGCTGGCGGAGCAGACGAGCGCGCAGCAGGTGGCCAACAGCGCATCGCCGGTGCAGATCGTGCTGCGCTTCGCGCGCACGCGCGACGAGGCGATCCTGGGCGCCCAGGATGGCGCCGGCAATCTGTATATTCACGTCTGGAACGGCGCAACCAATACCTGGAGCAATCCGCTCGGCGCGGGGACGCCGCTCAAGACCGGAATCAGCAATGCCACGCGCGGGTTCCAGATTGCCTACGAACACACCAGCGACCGCGCCATCATCGTCTATAACAACGGCGGCAACAGGAATCCGCAATACGCGATCTGGGATGGTACAAGCCTGAATACGACGCCCGCGGCAGGGGGCTACATCCACAGTTCGCTCGGCCTGGGAAATTATGTCACCACCAGCGCCATACGCTGGTTCAGGCTCGCTGCCAACCAGCAGGACGGCAGCAACGAGATCCTGATGATCACATTCGATTCGGGCAACGATGTCTGGGGCGCGCGCTGGGACGGGACGAACTGGGTCAAGATGGAAGCGGGCGCCCCCGCCCGTTGGGACAGTAGCGCCGGAACGAACGGCGATCAGGAAGCCATAGACGTGGCCTATGAATCGGTGTCCAACGTGGGCATGCTCGTCTGGGCCGACAACAACAACCGCCGCATACGCTGGCGCACCTGGACGCCTGCGTCTGCCACGCTCAGCGGCACTACCTCGACCACCTTCAACGCCTTCGCCGCGCCCTGCCAATCCCGGGTCTTCGAATGGATGCGGCTCTATGCCCGGCCCGATACCGACGAAATCATGGGCGTGTTTCAGAATGATCAGCAGGACATCATGACGGCAAGATGGGACGGCGCGGCCTGGGACGATGCCAACCGCACCTGTCACGGCGCCAATACCGAGACCAGGCTGGAGCGCGATTTCGACTTTGCCTGGCAGACCCTGCCTTCGGCGCTGGGCCGGGGCTGGCTGGTATGGGGTTCGCGCGACGCCGTGGCCGGGAGGTATCTTGCGACGCAGTCTTTTGCTTCACCAGCGGTTCCGGGGCCCGGAGGCGCGTGGGCAGCAGTGACCAAGATACTCGATCGTACCCTGGTCGTGAAAATGGGCGTGATGCCGGTCAGCGGCACCGTGCTTGCCGGCTTGTATCAGTCTACCTCTTCCGCGACCGATGACATCCAGGCGATTTACGCCGATGGTGGCGCGGCGCCGCCGGCCTGGACCGCGGCTATTCCGCCGGTGCAGACGATCTGGACCGGCCCGACTACCTTGCAGCAGGGCGAGCGGGTCTATATCGAAACCACGGGTACTGCGGGGAACACCCAGATCGTGTTCGAACGGCAGGAGATCTATCCATGAACACTACGGATTTGACGGTGATGGTCGTTCATAGAAAAACCATTGACAACAATGATTTATTGATATAACTTCAAGTGACTCGTCCGTCGGGTAACGTAGATGCTATGGTTTTCTAAGAAAAATGCACAGCCGGGCTGGATGGCCATCAGTACCGATGCCGACGCTATCCGGCTGGCACATGTTGACCGTCCGGCGCTGGGCAAGCCCAGGGTTGATCGTTGGGGCATAGTAAAACGCGATGAAAAAGATGGCGCAGAACTGGCGCAAACGGCCAAAGAATATGAATTCGGCCGCTATCGCTGCGCAACATTGCTGCACCCGGCCGAATATCAGCTGCTGATGGTGGATGCGCCCAGCGTACCACGCGAAGAACTCAAGGCGGCGCTGCGCTGGCGCGTCAAGGATCTGCTCGAATATCACATTGACGACGCCACCATGGACGTGCTCGACATCCCGGTCGACAAGGACGCGGCGGCAACGAACCATTATATGTACGCGGTAGCGGCCAAAAACGCGATTGTGCAGGGCCAGATCGCGCAGTTCGAGCGCGCCAACATTGCGCTACAGGTGATCGACATCCCGGAAACGGCGCAGCGCAATATCGCCGAACTGTACGAAACCGCCAATCGCGGTGTCGGCATGCTTACCTTCGACCATACAGGCGGTTTGTTCACGCTCTCATTCGAGGGCGAACTCTATCTCGCGCGCAGGCTGGACCTGACCTGGGAGCAACTCGTCGATTCGCCAGAAAACCAGCGGCAGTCATATTTCGAGCGCATCGTAGTGGAGCTGCAGCGCTCCCTCGATCACTTCGAGCGCCAGTATCGCGCCATCGCGCTGTCGGAACTGCTGCTCGGACCGATGCCCGAGGACATCGGGCTGTTGGCATTTCTTCAGTCGCAGCTGTACCTGCCGCTGCGGCAGATCGATCTCACCGACGCCCTGGATTTCACCGGCGCCGGCATGGACATAGAACATCAATGGCAGCTCTTGCATGTGCTGGGCGCTGCGCTGCGGGTCGAGGCGAAGGTGCTATGAGCCAGCAGATCAACCTGTTCAACCCGATCTTCCTGAAACAAAAGAAGACCTTTTCCGCGGTCAACATGCTCGACGCCTTGGCGGTGCTGCTGGTCGGCGTCGCTTTGTTCTACGGCTACGCCAGCATCGAGACCTTGAATCTGGACCGGCAGTCCGTGGAAACAGCAAGGCAGTACCACCAGTCGCAGGCGCGTCTGGCTGAGGCGAGCGCGCGCTACGCGCGGAAAAAACTGGACACCGGTCTCGAGACCGAGGTGAACAGGCTGCAAGCGCAACTGAATGCGCGCAAGGCGGCGCTGGACGAGCTTGGTACCGGCATGCTCGCCAGTGGCGCGAGTTACGCTGAATATCTTCGCGCCCTGGCGCGCCAGTCCCTCGCCGGCGTGTGGCTGACGCGGTTCAGCGTCGGCACGGGCGGCGCTGACATGGAAATCGTCGGACGCGCGCTGCAGCCCGGGTTGGTGCCTTCCTATATTCAACGCCTGGTGCAGGAACCGGCCATGCACGGACGCAGCTTCGACTCGCTCAACATGGCGCAACGCGTGGCCGCGCTGCCTGCTGATGCATCCAGGCCGGCCGGTGCGACCGCCAGTTACAACTACATCGAATTCAGGCTCGGCTCCAGCTACGCCGAACTTCCTGCCGATGGCGAGGGCGAGGCGGCAGCGGCGCGCCAGGCGGTGCCCGCGCCGCCCGGCATTGTTTCGCAGGCGCCTGACCGGGCGACGCAGAACGGCGGCGGGTCACGATGAAACAGTTGCTGCAAAAATACGCCGACGGCATCGACGCGATGGCCTTGCGCGAGCGGGCAATGTTCTTTGGCGCGGTCGCGCTGGTGCTGATGACCCTGATGCAGGTCTTTCTGCTGAACCCGGTGGTGTCGAGGCGAAATCAGCTTTCGGAGCAGATCGCGCAGCAGGAAGCGGAAACCAAGGCGATCCAGGAACAGATCGATGTTCTGGTCAGGGCGGCCGTGCAGGATCCGAACGCAGCAAATCGCGACAGACTCAGGAGCCTGCGCGGGCAGATGTCACAGCTGGACCAGCGGTTCGAGCAGCAGCAAAAGCAGTTCGTCGCGCCGGAAAAGATGGCGGCGCTGCTCGAGAGCGTGATTGGAAGGGACCGGAAGCTGCAGCTGATTTCGCTGCGCAAGCTGCCGGGCGCCAATGCGTCGCAAGGCGCAGGCAATCCGAGCAGCGCGGCCGGTGGACGCGGACCGGCAGCCGGCGCGCACGACGTATTTCGCCACACCGTCGAACTCACCGTTAAAGGCAGCTATTTCGATCTGCTCGAGTACCTGGCCGCGCTCGAGCGCATGCCCCAGCGCCTGTTCTGGGAAGGACTGGTGCTGAGCGTGGAGCAGTATCCGCAATCGGTACTGAAGCTGACGGTGTACACCCTCAGCCCGGAGAAATCATGGCTGACCGTCTGATGACGGCGCGGGCATTGGCGGCTGTTGCCGCGCTGCTGCTCGCTGCCGGCAGCAGCGCGCAGGCGCTAAGCGATCCGACACGACCGCCGCTGGAACTCATGAGCGCGACCGCATCCGCAGCCGCGCCGCACACGCCGCTGCAGTCGATCCTGCTGTCGAGCACGCGCAAAGGCGCGATCATCGACGGCCAGTATGTGGCTTTGGGCGGGAGATACGGCAATAGGAAGCTGGTAGGCATCAGCGCGACCGCAGTGACATTGAAGGGTGAGCACGGTGTGGAGGTGCTGCAGTTATATCCTCCGATGGAGAATGCTTCTGCTGCGGCCGGAGTCGAAGGGAATCCCGAAAAAGTGGTGAAACGTCCATGAAAACTCTGTGCCGCGCTGCCCTGATCGCAACTGCATTGATTTTCGCCGGCTGTGCGCAGGAACCCGTGCGCACCAACCAGATCGACGAGCAAATGATCGGCGAACTGGACCAGGGCCTGCAGCGGGCGAAGCCCAGGGAATCCGATGCGGTGAATCAGGCGCTGTTGCCGCCGCTGCGCATGGCGCTGCCCGAGGCGCAGGGCAAGCCGATCGAGAGCCGCTTCGATCTGAACGTGAACAACGCGCCGGCGCGGGAAGTGTTCCTGTCGATCGTGTCGGGCACGCGCTACAGCATGCTCGTCCATCCGGATGTGTCCGGATCCATTTCGGTGAACCTCAAGGACGTCAGCCTGTCGGAGGCCCTGGATGCGATCCGCGAGATTTATGGCTACGAGTACAAGATCGACGGCAGCCGCGTCTATATCCAGCCCGCGGGCATCCAGACACGCGTATTTCAGGTCAACTACCTGATCGGCGCGCGCCAGGGCCGCAGCGACATGCGCGTTACTGCCGGCTCCAGCGGCATCACGACCGGCGGGGTGTCGCAAGCGGCCTCGGCCTACCTGAACATGCCGCTGGCGCAACAACAGCCAGGGCAGGCGCCCGTGAATCAGACCGGCGTGAAAGGACCGCCTTCGCTGACGCCGAACGCGGATGGCGCGCTGGGCGGCATACAGGCCGATGCCACACGCATGTCCACCGTCCAGACGACCGACTTCTGGGCAGAAGTCGAGTATGCGATCCGCACCATCGTCGGCACGGGCGGGGGGCGCAATATAGTCATCAGCCCGCAATCCGGCGTGGTGGTGGTGCGCGCCATGCCGCAGGAATTGCGCAGCGTCGCGACCCTGCTCAAGGCGATGAAGCTCTCGGTTGACCGGCAGGTCATGCTCGAGGCCAAGATCATCGATGTCACTTTGAACAAGGCGTATCAGGCGGGCATCAACTGGGGGGCGTTTCCGACCAGCGGCATAGCCGCAGGATTTTCCGGGAATGTGGGCGGCATCAACAGAGTGTCTCCGAGCGGTAGCCTTGCAGGCAACACATCGGGCGGTCCCAACGCCCCCAGCAGCATCTTCGGCGCAGACCCCGGCGCGGGCGCGGGCCTGGGAACGCTGGGCGGCCTGGTTGCAGCGGCCGGAAACGTTGCCGGCGGCGTTTTCGGACTGGCGGTGCAGACCGACAATTTCGCGGCCTTGCTGCAATTTCTCGAAACGCAGGGCAGCGTACAGGTGCTGTCCAGCCCGAGAGTGTCAACGCTCAACAATCAGAAAGCGGTGCTCAAGGTCGGCACCGACCAGCCTTACGTTACGAGCATTTCCGTGCTCCCGGGGACCGTCACCGCCGGCGTCGTCACGCCCTCGACCGTCGCGCCGACGATTAACAATATTTTTTCGGGCATTTCGCTGGACGTGACGCCGCAAATCGACGACAGCGGGAATATTGCACTGCATATTCATCCCCTGGTAACCAGCGTAAGCTCCAAGGCGCTGCGCTTCGACGTGACCGGCACCGGGACGCAGAGCATCGACGTGGCCTCGATCAGCGTCAGCGAGTCGGATACGATGGTGCGCACGCAGGATGGCAACGTCGTCGTGCTGGGCGGCCTGATGAAGGTGGAACTGAACAACGGCCGCAGCGGCATCCCCGGCCTCGCCGACGCGCCGCTGATAGGAGGGGCGTTCCGCAATTCCGCCACCGACACCGTCAAGCGCGAACTGGTGATCCTGATCAAGCCCACCATCATCGAGAGCGACAAGGACTGGCAGCAGGACATCCAGGGCTCGCGCAATCGCATGCAGCATATGGGCAGGGACATGGGGTCTTCCCCGGCCGTCAGACCACAGTGATCTACCTCAATCATTTTGGATTGCGCGAGCCGCCTTTCGGCATCACCCCGGACACCAGTTTTTTCTTTGCCTGCGCCAGCAGCCAGGAGGCCTTGAACACGCTGCTGGTGGCGGTGGCCAATGGCGAGGGCTTCATCAAGATCACCGGCGAAGTGGGCACCGGCAAGACGCTGCTGTGCCGCAAGCTGCTCGCCACCCTGGCCGACAGCTGCGTCACCGCCTATGTTCCGAATCCCAACCTGGAGCCGCGCACGCTGCTGTTCGCGCTGTGCGACGAGCTGCACGTCGACGTGGATGCCGATCTGGATCAGCACCGCCTGCACAAGACACTGAACCATGCCTTGCTCGATTTCGCGCGGGAGCGCAGACGCGTGGTCATCTGCCTCGACGAAACCCAGGCGATGCCCCTGGAGACGCTGGAAACGCTGCGCCTGCTGACCAACCTCGAGACGGAAAAGCGAAAACTGGCGCAGGTGATCCTGTTCGGCCAGCCCGAACTCGACCAGAAGCTCGCCCACGAATCGGTGCGCCAGCTGCGCCAGCGCATTACTTTCCAGCATCATCTGGGCACGCTCACGCGCGAGGAATTGACGCATTACCTGGCCCACCGGCTCAATGTCGCGGGGCACAACGGCGGTGCCGTGTTCAGCCGCCAGGCGGTGGGCAGCATCCACCGCGCCACCGGCGGCGTGCCGCGGCTGGTGAACATACTCGCGCACAAGTCGATGATGCTCGCGTTCGGCGAAGGCGTGCGCCAGGTGCGCGCCCGGCATGCACGCGCGGCAATCGCCGATACGCCCGCGGCCAGGTCCTTTCCCGCGCGCCACTGGGCCTGGCTGGCGACGGCGGGATTGCTCGCCGGCAGCGGCCTGGGCTGGCTGGTGCTCAGATGAGCCTGATCAACAAAATGCTGCAGGACCTGGACAAACGCAATGCGGCCGACGGCGGCGGCAAGACCTTGACGCAGCAATTGCGACCGGTGCAGACGCCGAGGAAATGGCGGCGCATCGCCTGGGAAGTGGGGGCGGGCTTGCTCATAGGCGCCGGTTGGTCCGTCTGGGTGCTATACCAGATCTCGCCGCGCTCCGTGGTCACC
>JACZJV010000165.1 GCA_014860355.1 Burkholderiales bacterium
GCCTGAGCCGGCAGCTGCCGGAGCTGCGGCGGCGAGGCGCCCCGCGCCCCTCCTGCGCAAGAGCGCACCCGCCGGCGCCGTGGCGCAAGCGCGCACAGCCCGGCGCGATGGCGACATCAAGATCACCCCCGCGAGCACGCAGGCCGACCCGGTGCTGCTGAGCGCCTACCAGGCATTCAACGCGGGCGATCTGGCGCGCTCGCGCGACGACTACCAGCAGGTGCTGCGCAGCAGCCCCGACAACCGCGACGCGCTGCTGGGACTGGCGGCGGTGGAAATGCAGGACCGGCACTACGACGCCGCGGCGCGCTTTTACACGCGCCTGCTCGAACTCGATCCGCTGGACGCCCACGCCCACGCCGGACTGATCGGCCTCAAGGGACAGATCGATCCGGTGTCCGCCGAATCGCGCCTGAAGAACATGATCGCAGCGCAGCCCGAAGCGAGTTTCCTCAATTTCACCCTGGGCAACCAGTACGCGGCGCAGGGCCGCTGGGCCGAGGCGCAGCAGGCGTATTTCCGCGCCTATACCGGCGACCCCGAGCATCCGGATTTTGCCTACAATCTCGCCGTCAGCCTGGACAAGATGCACCAGCCCGGCCCGGCGCTGGAGTACTACCGGCGCGCACTGGCGCTGGCGCAAGGCCGCCCGGTCAGCTTCGATGCGGCCCAGGTCAGCAAGAGGGTGTCGCAGCTCGCGCACTGAACATGAACTCTCCCGCCTCTCCGACCACCGCCGCCGCCAAGCGCCATATCGGCCAGATCCTGATCTCGCAGGGCATCCTGACCGAGGATCAGTTGCGCATCGCGCTGCTCGAGCAGATGAAGTCCAAGCTGCCGGTCGGGAAGCTCCTGGTCAACCTGGGCTTCGTTTCCGAAGCCACGCTGCGCGACGCGCTCTCGGAGAAGCTCGGGCTGCAAAGCGTCGACCTGTCGCAGATCATCATCGACTCGCAGGCGATGAAGCTGGTGCCGCGCGATTTCGCGCTGCGCCACCACATTTTCCCGATCGCGCTGGACCGCGAACGCGGCACGCTGATCGTCGCGCTGTCCGATACCAACAACATCGTCGCACTCGACCAGCTGCGCGCGCGCCTGCGCGGAGAGCTGGAGCTGGAGTCGCGCCTGGCCGGCGAAACCGAGATCGCGCGCGCGATCGAGCAGTACTACGGCCACGAACTCTCGATCGACGGCATCCTGCACGAGATCGAAACCGGCGAAGTCGACTACCAGAGCCTGGCCGGCGCGGGCGAACAGTACAGCCAGCCGGTGGTGCGGCTGATCGCGGCGCTGCTCGCCGACGCGGTCGGAAAAAACGCCTCCGACATCCACTTCGAGCCGGAGCAGAACTTCCTGCGCATCCGCTACCGCATCGACGGCGTGCTGCGCCAGATCCGCTCGCTGCACAAGACCTACTGGCCGGCGATGGCGGTGCGCATCAAGGTGCTGGCGAAAATGAACATCGCCGAAACGCGCGCGCCCCAGGACGGGCGCATTTCGCTTTCCCTCACCGGGAGGCAGGTGGATTTCCGCGTCGCTTCGCAGGCCACGAGCCACGGCGAGAACGTGGTGCTGCGGATCCTGGACCGGCAAAAAGGCATCGTGCCCCTGGACGGGCTGGGCCTGGAATCGAGCCAGCTCGATCTGTTGAAGCGCATGATCTCGCGCCCCGAGGGCATCATCCTGGTGACCGGCCCGACCGGCAGCGGCAAGACCACCACCCTGTACTCGATCCTGAATCACATCAATTCCGATACGGTCAACATCATGACCATGGAGGACCCGGTCGAGTATCCGATGACCATGATCCGCCAGACCTCGGTCAACGAGGCGGCGAAAATGGACTTCGCCAACGGCATCCGCTCGCTCATGCGCCAGGACCCGGACGTGATCCTGGTGGGCGAGATCCGCGACGAGGAAACCGCCGAAATGGCGTTTCGCGCAGCCATGACCGGCCACCAGGTGTATTCCACGCTGCACACCAATTCCGCAGTGGGCGCGTTTCCGCGCCTGCTCGATACCGGGGTCACGCCCGAGGTCATGGCCGGCAACATGATAGGCATCATCGCCCAGCGCCTGATCCGGCGCCTGTGCAAGCACTGCCGCCAGCCCTACACCGCGACTTCGGCCGAATGCCGCCTGCTCGGGGTCAAGGCCGACCGGCCGCCCACCGTCTATCGCGCGGTGGGCTGCGACCACTGCGATTACCAGGGCTACCGCGGGCGGCTGGCCATCATGGAAATACTGAAGATGGACGTCGATATCGACGAACTGGTCGCGCGCCGCGCCACTGCGCGCGAGCTGCAGCTCGCCGCGATAGCCAAGGGTTTCCGCACCCTTGCCGACGACGGCTCGCGCCGCGTCCTGGAGGGCACGACCACACTGGACGAACTCATGCGGGTGGTGGATCTCACCGACCGCATGTAGGGCGGCTGCCGCCCGCCCCAGCCACGCATGGCGCTGTACTCCTACAAGGCAATCGACGAGCGCGGCAAGTCGCTCATGGGCCAGATCGAAGCCATCAACCTGATCGACCTGGAACTGCGGCTGCAGCGCATGGGGCTGGACCTCATCGTCGGCGGGCCGGCGCGCAGGCGCGCGAGCATGTTCAAGGGCGCGGTAGGGCGGCCCGAGCTGATCAACTTCTGTTTTCACCTCGATCAGCTCACCTCGGCCGGCGTGCCCATCCTCGAATCGCTGATCGACCTGCGCGACAGCGTCGAGAATCCGCGCTTCCGCGAGGTCATCGCCGGGCTGCTGGAGAGCATCCAGGGCGGGCAGAACCTGTCCACCGCCATGGCCGACTATACGGACGTGTTCCCCGTGGTCTTCGCCAGCCTGATCCGCGCCGGCGAGGAAACCGGGCGCCTGTCCCAGGTGCTGAAGAGCCTCGCGGAAAACCTGAAATGGGAGGACGAACTGATCGCGCAGACGAAGAAGCTGATGATGTACCCGGCCTTCGTCGGCAGCATCGTGCTCGCGGTGACCATGTTCCTGATGATCTACCTGGTGCCGCAGATGCTCGGCTTCATCAGGAGCACCGGCCAGGCGATCCCGCTGCAGACGCGCGTGCTGATCCTCGTGTCGAATTTCTTCATCAACTACTGGTGGGCGGTGCTGATCGCGCCGGTGATCGCCTTTGCCGGCATCAGGTTCGCGCTCAAGCGCAGCGCCAAATTCCGCTACCGCTTCGACGATTTCAAGCTGCGCCTGCCGCTGCTCGGGCCGATCCAGCGCAAGATCATTCTGTCGCGCTTCGCCAGCATTTTCGCCATGATGTATTCGGCGGGCATCACCATACTCGACTCCATCAAGACCTCCGAGGAAATCGCCGGCAATCTGGTGATCAGGGAAGGCCTGGAGCGCGCCGGGCAGCAGATCGCCGAGGGCAAAAACGTTTCCACCGCGTTCCAGGATGTGGGCCTGTTTCCGCCGCTGGTGATACGCATGCTGCGGGTGGGCGAATCCTCCGGCAGGCTGGACAACGCGCTGCTCAACGTATCCTACTTCTACAACCGCGACGTAAAGGACGCGATCGGCAAGGTGGAAGTGATG
The DNA here is from genome assembly GCA_014860355.1 of Burkholderiales bacterium. Classification (GTDB taxonomy): domain Bacteria; phylum Pseudomonadota; class Gammaproteobacteria; order Burkholderiales; family SG8-39; genus 2-12-FULL-64-23. The sequence continues at coordinate 3,556 of JACZJV010000165.1, forward strand.
ATCGAGCCGGCCATGACCGTCATCCTCGGCGCGCTACTCGGTTGGGTGATGCTCTCGGTGCTGGGTCCGATTTACGACTCGATCACGAAGATCAAGTTCTAGCCCGATGCTGCGCAAAAAACGCCTGCTCTATCTCACCGCCAGCCGCCTGAGCGCGCACAGCCTGTCGCGCAGCGGCCTCGTCGCCGATGCCACCTTCGAGCGCTCCGACGCGGGGCTGGCCGCATTCGGCGCCTACCTCGCCGGCACGCGCAACATCTATTACCTGGTGGTGGACGTGGTGGAGGAGGACTATCACCAGGACACCATCCCCGCCCTCGGACGCAAGGACCGGCGCCTGGTGCTGGCGCGCAAGCTCGGCCAGCGCTATCGCGACACCAGTCTCACGCTCAGCATGTCCCTGGGTTTCGAAAAGGGTGAGCGGCGCAACGAAAAGGTCCTGTACGCCTCGTTTTCCAATACGCAACAGTTCCAGCCCTGGTTGAGCGCGTTGGAGCAAAAGGAATGCCGCCTGGCCGGGATCTATTCGACCGGGCTGCTTGCCCCGGCCGTGATCAAGGGCGCAGGACTGAAATTGCCGCGCTGCCTGCTGGTGAGCGTGCAGGCGACGGGCATGCGGCAAAGCTACGTGGAAGACGACAAGATCCGCTTTTCCCGCGTCGGCCGGCTGAGCCTGGAAGACGCGGCGAGCGTGGCCGCAACCTGCGCCGGCGAATCGGCGCGGCTGCAGCAATACCTGGTGACCATGCGCGTGCTGCCGACCGCGACCACGCCGATCGACGTGATGGTGCTCGCCGCGGCGAAATACCAGGCCGCGCTCACCGCGGCCTGCCGCAGCAGCGAGCTGCTGCGCTACCACCTGGTCGATGCGGACAGCCAGTGCGGCGCGGTAGGCCTGAAGAGCTTTCCAGAAGATGCCCCTTGCGATGCCTTGTTTCTCAACGCGGCCGCCACCGCCGCGCCGGCAGAGCAGTTTGCGCAGGAGCAGCACCGCCATCATTATCGCTTGTGGCAGATCAGCCGCGGCCTGTATGCGGGGGGCGTGGCGGTGGCCGCATCAGGACTGCTGTATGCGGGCGGCCTGCTGCTCGAGGCCTACAGCCTGCGCGCCCAGATCGAGTCCGACCAGGCCCGCTACCAGGCGATCAGCGCCGAATACGCGCGCCTCACCGCCACCTTTCCCCCGGCGCCGACCTCGACGGAAAACCTCAAGAGCACCATCAAGCAGTACCACATACTCGAGGCCCAGACTGCCACGCCCGCGGACCTGTACGCTGAAATCAGCAAGGCGCTGGCCGGCTTTCCGCAGGTGGAGATCGAGCGCATCCAGTGGAACGTCGGCAAGCCGGCAACGGGGCCCGGCGCAAGGCGCACGGCGTCCAAGGCCGCGGGCGCGCCCGCCGAGCTGGGCTATGCGCAGGCCACCGTCTCCGCGCGGGTGGTGGGCGCGCGTCGCGCCGATATACGCGCGATCACGGAAATGGCGGACCAGTTCATCGCCGCGCTGCAGAAGAACCCGCAGCTTGAGATCACGGGCGTCAGCATGCCCTTCACGCTGACCTCGCGGGATACGCTCGCCGGCGACATCGGGTCGGAACGCGCGATCGCGGAAGCCGCCGCCTTCAGCTTCACCGTCGGCAGGAAACTGGGGCGATGAAGCTCGGCCGGCGCGACCTGAAACGGCTGGGCCTGCCGGTCGCGGTCGGCATCGTGCTGATCGCCGCGAGCGCGGCATGCTATTTCGCCGCCGAAGGCTATCTGCAGGAAACCAGGCGGCTGCGGGTAGCCGCATCGGCGCAGCGCGCCGAAATGCAGAAGCGGCTCGCGAGCGCGAGCGAGGAGGAGCGTGAAATCAAGGCGAGCCTGCAGCAGTTCCAGGCGCTGGCGGCGCGCGGCATGGTGGGCGAGGAAAAACGCCTGGACTGGATCGACACGATCACGGCGATCAAGAACGAGCGGCGCCTGTTCAATATCCGCTACAGCATAGAGCCGCAGGAGGAACTCGACTATCCCGGCTTCAGTTCCGGCGGCCGCGTCAAATTCCTGGTGAGCCGCGTGAAAATAGACCTGCAGCTGCTGCACGAGGAAGACCTGCTCAACTTCATCAGCGAACTCACCCGGCGCGGAAAGCCCTACCTGTCGGTGCGTAGCTGCGACGTGCAGCGCGAAGCTCGCGCCGGCGGCAGCGGGGCAGCGCTCGCCCCGCGGCTGCGCGCGGATTGCCTGTTCGACCTGATTACCATAAGCCTCGACAAGCCGGCCTAGTGCGGCTGCCGGCGAACTTCCCACGTCTATAATGAATCATGTGGATGTTAAGAAATCATCAATCTGAGAAATGTCATTCCGAGGCCGAAGGTCGAGGAATCTGCTTTATCCTTGCGCTCGCGCTGAGCTTGTCATCCTTGGTTGCGCCTGCCTCCGCGGAAGAACTCGGCCGCCTGTTTCTTACGCCGCAGCAGCGCCAGGACCTGGAACGCAGGCGCGCGACCAACCGCGCCGAGGAAGAGGCGCCGAAAATCGTAGAAGGCCCGCTCACGCTCGAGGGCCAGGTGCAGCGCTCCAGCGGCAGGACCACCACCTGGATCAATGGCGTGCCCCAATACGACAGCCACAGCAGCCCCGATCCGGCGCGGGTCACGGTGGTGCCGAACGAGGGCGAGCCCGGCGTCAGCCTCAGGATCGGCCAGACCTACGAGCGCTCCACTGGAAAGGTAAGCGGCCTGCTCGATGGCGGCGAAATCACAGTCGCAAAGCCGCCGGTCAGGAATTTGCCGGCGACCAGGCGCGGAGCCGCCGTGAAATCGCCGGCGCCGACCCGATAGATCCATGCACGCGCGCGCGAGGATGCATATGCCGGCGCGCCAGCGCGGCATCGCCCTGCTGGGCCTGCTCGCACTGATCAGCGTGATGGTGATCTTTGCCTATGTGAGCGGGCTGAATCGCAGCGCATCCGGCATGGCCAGCGCACGGGAGCAGCAGACCGCAATAGCGCTTTCGCAGGCGAAGGAGGCGCTTATTTCCTATGCCGTGACTTATATGGACACGCACACGAACCAGGTTCCGGGGTACCTGCCCTGCCCCGACGCCGGATCAGTATTGGGCGAAGGCGTGACTGCGGGCATTTGCGGCAGCGCCCTGGTCAGCCAACTGGGTCAGCTCCCATGGCGCACGCTGGGCCTCGATGCCCTCAAGGATGGTTCCGGGGAATGCCTCTGGTATGCGGTTTCAGGAACCTACAAGTACAACCCCAACGGGCTAACGGTAACGAACAGCACCACGACCTCCAACATGATGAACTGGGACACCAACGGGCAGTTCAGGGTCATGGATGCAAACGGCACTACCGTTCTCGCCGGATCGAGCGCAGACAACCGCGCCGTCGCAGTTATTTTTGCCCCTGGCGCGCCATTGAGCGGCCAGGGCCGGACTCCGGATCCCAATGCCCCGGCCTGCGGCGGAAACTACACTGCGGCCGATTATCTGGAAACCGCCAACGGTTTCAATAACAGCACGCTGGTCACGGCTTCCTCGCCGCCCAGCGTCAATGACGTCAGCACTTTCATCGCCGGCGCCAGTAGCGCGAGCTTCAATGACAAGCTGGTATTCATCACCCGCGCGGAAATCTGGAGCGCTATCAAAAAGCGCACCGACTTCAACAATCATTTGCGCGCGCTGACCCGACGCGCGGCCGAGTGCACCGCCATGTACGGAAATCAGAACAACTCTGGCAGTGACTATCGACTGCCCTGGTCGGAGGACGTATCGTTGTCGACGAGTTCGGTGCCGACCTACGCGGTCAACGCGCAGTACAACGACGTCTCCGGCACTCTGGCCGGGCGCTTGTCCTTCAAAGTCAACACTTCCCGTAACGACACCAATAACAAGATTTCTTCCTCCATTTCCGACTACGGCACATCCAGCGCCTACCTCTTCACCCCGGCTTCTCCTGCTCCAGGCTCCTACTGCGCTTACGCGTCTGAGGAGAAGGCGTGGTACGACAACTGGAAAGACCAACTGTTTTACGCCGTCGCCGGCAGCTATAAACCATCTGCTTCGTGGCAGTGGTGGTATCCGCTATCCTGTCCCACCTGCTTGAGCATTAACGCTAGCGGAGACTATGCGGCCGTGGTGATATTCGCCGGCGAAAAGCTTTCCAGCCAGACCAGGAACACGGCCAGCAACAAAGGCTCGATCGCAAACTATCTCGAAGGGCGCAATGCGAGCAACTATCCAAATAGCGGCGGAAACGGCAACTACCAGGCTGCCGCCGCAAGCGGAACCTTCAACGATATCGTCTATGCGATCGATAGCAATCTCGCGGTCTCGTGCTCCGACTCGAGCGGCGTAATGAGGTCGCCGGTAACCGCGCCGGCCGCACCCCCGGCCCCCGCCAACCTTGCAAATTACGCCGCCTGCCCATGAAACAATTCCAGACATGCCGCATCCGCCTGCCAAGTTTGCAATCTGGGTTCTCGCTGGTGGAACTCGCCATCGTGATGCTGATCGTATCGATACTCCTGGCTGGTGTGCTGATGCCGCTGTCGATGCAAAGGGAAGTGCGCAGCTACGCCGACACCAAGAAGACCATGGACGACATCAGGGAGGCGCTGATCGGTTTCGCACTCGCCAACGGCAGGCTGCCCTGCCCGGCGACCAAGAACCTTGCCGACGGCACGGCAGGCGCCGGGACCGAGGCCCTGACCGGCAATGCATGCGCAGCGACCTCCGGAGTTATTCCGTGGGTGACGCTCAATGTCCCGGAAACCGACGAATGGGGCGGGCGCTTTACCTACCGGGTGACTTCGACCTTTGGCGACACCTACGCGAATTCGACCTGGGGTTGCACACCTGGCGCCAACCCGGCGTCACCGGCGAGCTTCGCCCTCTGCGCCAGCGGCGATATGAAAATCCAGTCACGCACCACGGCCAAGGCCGCATACGACCTGACCAATCTCGCCCTGCCGGCCGTATTTGTTTCCCACGGCAAGAACGGCAGGGGGGCCTATCGCTCGAACGGCGTTCAGATTGCGCCGGCCCCAGGCGGCACCGACGAGTTGACCAACGCTGCCACCGGCACCACAACCTTCATCAGCCGCGAGATCACTCCCGAATCCGCGAGCTGCAGCGACGCCTTCGGCACCAATCCCATGTGCGAATTCGACGACCTGGTGGCCTTCGTGCCCCTGAGCACGCTGATGAACCGCATGATCCTTTCGCAGAAACTGCCTTGAACGGCGTCGGCTAGGCCGCAGGCGGCCGCGCCGCCGGATTGAGCGGACCTGAAAGCACGAACGAAACCCTGCCCTCGGCATTGTGCGCCAGTTCCAGCGCGTAGCCGCAGGCCTCGGCCTGGCGCGCCACCTGGTACAGGCCTATGCCAAAGCCGCTGTCCGAGGGGACCGGTCCGCGCAGCAATTCGGCCGCAACCTCGCGCGCGATCGCGTGTCCGGCGTCGCGTATCTCCAGCCGCACTGCTTCGCTGCAAGTGAAGCTGACATTGATGGCGAATTCGCCCTGCTGCCGGCGCTTCCCCAGCGCGTTCTGGATCAGATTGTCGGCTGCGCTGTCGAACAGTTCCCCCGGCAGCAAGACCTGATCGCCGATTTCGCCTGCGCCGAACTCGACCTTCTGGCCGGCGTAGCTGCGCTGCAAGCCCTGCCACCAGCTACGCGCCTGCACCTGGCTGCTGTTGTCGCTCTGCGGCTGGCGCAGCTTGTCCAGGGTATTCTGCAGGCGCTGCGCAATCACCGGCAGCTGGCGCCGCATCAGCGCCTGCAACTCTTCCGAACGGTCAGAGTCCTGTTCGGCCGCCGCACACAGCACGTTCAAGGACTGCAGCAGGTTCTTAACGTCGTGCGTCATGCGCGCGCCGGTCTCGTACACGGCCTGCATGTACGATTGCTGCTGCAGCTTCTGCTCGCGCAGCTTCGCCGTGTAGAACTCCCCCAGCATCTGCCCGAGCAGATTGAAATGCCAGGTCAGCGCGGGGCTCAGGCTGTATTGCGTATAGACGCGCAGGTTCAGTTCGCGGTCGGCGTATTCCACGGTGTTCCTGCTCGGCTGGCCGAATTCGCCACTGTAGGCGGAGCTGCGCCAGGCGCCGCCGCTGACCCAGGGCAGCTTGCCCAGGCCGGCGCAGGCCTGGCTCAGGAATTTTTCCGGCTGCGCTTCCGCCTGCGACAACCCGGCCAGAAAATACAGCCATTGCTCGAAGGGCAGGCCGACCGACAACAGATAGCGCGAAAACAAGGTGCCCAGTCCGGAAAATCCTGCGCGCGGGTTCCAGGCGAGTCCCAGCAGCAGCAGGATCGCGGCGAGTACCAGCAGGCTGTAGGTGAGTGCGACCGGATAGCTCAGCCTGCCCAGCGTCATGAAGGCGAAACTGCCCAGCACCAGCAGCGCGATGATCATGAACAGGAACGCGCTGTAGAAAAAATCCACCACCTGCGGCGTGTCGCTGGTTTCGCCCTTCGCCGGCAGGAACAGTAAAATCAGAAACAGCAGCGGCAGCCCGTACTCGGCGAACTGAGTCAGCTCCGGGGCCTGCGTAAACGCGGGCAGCAGCATCGGGAAGACCCAGATCAGCAGCAGAGATACCAGGTAGAGCAGCACGGTCAAATGGAAGTATCGCTGCCAGCGCTCCTGGAACGCGAACACCTTGCCGCCGACCACGCCGGCGAGGATGCACAACCACAGCAGCATCAGCCACCAGTTCCAGAAGAACAGGACAAGCACGCAGACGAGGACGACGACGCCAAGCTGCTTCGGCGTCAGGCTCTGCTCGCCGCGCATGAACGGCTGCCACAGGATGAACAGGCCGAAGTGCGCGAGCATCAGCGCGCGCGCCCAGATGTCCTCGACGCCGCGCATCGCGGTAAGGTGCAGCAGCAGCAGCATGGCGACGAACAGCACCCGCCAATAACGTGCGATCTGCATCTGGTATGCGCGGGTCAGTCTGGTGGTGGCCATGGTGCTTGCACTTGTGATGCCCGCAGTTTAACCTGACAAGGGCAGGCTCGGTATCCGCTGGATGTCGTGTATTTGCCGCATTCCTATTCTCCGTCGAAAGCATCGTGCTGCGCCATCTCCTGCCCATCGCCCGCTACACCCTGCTCGAGGCGCTGCGCAACCGCCTGCTGTGGCTCGCGCTCATCCTGGTGGCCGCAGGCCTGGCGTTCACCCAGTTCCTGCAGCAGGTGGCGATCACCGAATCCAGCCAGATTCAGGCGGCGCTGCTCGCGGCCGTGCTGCGCGTGGGCGCCGTATTCATGCTCGCGAGCTTCGTCGTCACCAGCATGGTGCGCGAATTCAACGACAAGGTGATGGAGCTGATACTTTCGCGGCCGCTGCGCCGCGGCAGTTATTTTTTCGGCAAGCTCGCGGGCTACGCCGCGGTCGCGCTCGCGCTCGCGCTGATCGCGAGCCTGCCGCTCGCGCTGTTCGCGCCGGCGGCGCGGGTCGCGCTGTGGGGCCTGTCGCTCGCCTGCGAGCTGCTGCTGGTGACCGCGTTTTCGCTGTTCTGCGTGTTCTCGCTGACGCAGGTGATTTCGGCGCTCTCGGCGGTCGCCGGATTCTATCTGCTCTCGCGCTCGATCGGTGCGCTGCAGATCATGGCGGCCAACCCCCTGGGGGAACCGAGCCTGGGCCAGCAATTGGTCAATTTCGTCGTCGACGCCATCGCTTTCCTGCTGCCCGGCCTGGACCGCATGACCCAGACCGGATGGCTGATCTACGACGCGCCGACCCAGGCCGAAATTCTGGGGGTGCTCACGCAGACCGCGGTGTACGCGCTGCTGCTCAGCGGCGCCGCCCTGTTCGACCTGCAGCGCAAGAATTTCTGATGCGCGACGAACCCCCGCCGAATATCCAGCCGGTTGACTGTTCGAACTAATTTACCCTATAGTTAATCGGACTCGGCGCAATGCCGATAAGCTTGCGAATGTGCAATCAAATTGATCTCTAATCGGAGAGGAGCATGAAGAAATTGAAACCTTTGATCGTCCATGCAAAGTGGGATGACGAGGCAAAGGTGTGGGTTGCTACCAGCAAGGACATTTCAGGCTTGGTAACAGAAGCAGACAGCATGGACGCCATGGTCAGGAAACTGCAGGTAATTATTCCCGAGCTTTTGGATGCGAACGGCTATCCGGCTGGCGATGGCGAAGTCCTGTTTCAGATCAACAGCGAACTGACCGCTATTGCATATCGGCAAGCGGCATGAGATTCCTGTGGCTGACTACGCCGCCAAGCTCAAGAAAATCCTGGCGGCGGCCAAATGCAGGAAGGTTCGCCAAGACAAGGGCGATCACGAAATATGGTATAGCCCCATTTCCGGAATAAACTTTACTGTCGACAGCAAGATCAAGTCACGTCACACGGCAAATGCAGCCTTGAAACAGGCCGGCCTGGAGAACGAGTTCTAAACCCGCTGCTGCGGGTTTTTCGTTGCTGCCGGCCAGATGGGATAACGGGCGCCAGAATTTTGAATCGGGTTGGCCCAGGGCGGTCGATCGAAATGCTCACGACCCTGGGATAAAGACGGAGAAGACGGATGCGCGACGAACGCCCGCTCAGCCATGTCCCGACGCCGGTGCTGGCCCTGCTCGCCGTGGGCCTGGCCTTGCAGATCGGCCTGCACGCCACCCAGAGCGCGCCGCAGGCGAAGGCGCCGGACCTGCTGCCCGCGCCCTCGGCAACACTGCTGCGCCTGGCGAGCCTGGGCGAACCCATCGCACTGGCAAAGATCCTGATGCTGCAGCTGCAGGCTTTCGACTACCAGTCCGGCAGCAGGGTGCCCTACAAGGACCTGGACTACGACCGCGTGGAGGCCTGGCTCGCGCGCATCCTCGAACTGGATCCGAGGGGTCAGTACCCCTTGCTCGCGGCGGCGCGCCTGTATGCCGAGGTCCCGCTGGAAGCCAAACAGCGCAGCATGATGGATTTTATTTACCGCCAGTATTTGCTCGACCCCAACCGGCGCTGGCCCTGGCTCGCGCATGCCGCATTTCTCGCCAAGCACCGGCTCAAGGACATGAATCTGGCGCTGAAATACGCGGCCGCGCTGCAAAAATACACCACCGCCAGGGACGTGCCGGCCTGGGTAAGCACCATGGAAATCTTCATGCGCGAAGACATGAACGAACTGGAAACCGCGCGGATCATGATCGGAGGCTTGCTTGCCAGCGACAAGATCACCGATCGCGGGGAACTCCGGTTTCTCGAGGGCCGTTTGCACGAAATTGAGGCGCGGCTGAAGAGTAAAAGAAAGGGGGCGCACTGAAGTGACTTGTCAGAATATCGACACAACTGTCTGAATTCTGACGAATCTCGGTCATATCCGATCAAAATAGTGTGAAATATCGCACTTTGGATTTGGCACGCATATTGCTCATATCTCCCCACCGCCAACTTTCTCCAATGGGGGAAATGATATGAAAACGAAACAAGCTGGTTTTACCCTGGTCGAGATTGCCATCGTGCTGGTGATCATTGGCCTGCTCCTAGGCGGTATCCTGAAGGGCCAGGAAATGATCGTACAAGCCAAGGTGAAGAACTCGATCACCGACTTTTCCGGCATTTCTGCTGCTTATTTCGGTTATCAGGATCGCTATCGCGCGATTCCTGGTGACGACGCGGGTGCAGGTCGTTGGACTACCCCCACCGCCGCAACGCCAGGAAACGGCGATCGCGTCCTTACCGGATTGTATGTGCCAGCAACACCCGCAACCGACGAAACTGGGCTGTGGTGGGATCACCTGCGCCGCTCGGGCTTTGTCACGGGCTCAGGTACGGGTACTCCGCAAAACTCGTTCGCCGGCACTATTGGCGTACAGCAGGGCGACGGCACCGGGGTTGGTGCAACTGCGCCGGCTGCGGTGCTGGGCGGCTTCACCAACCTGATCATGTGCTCGTCCAACCTGCCAGACAAGGTCGCGATCGCCCTGGACGTGCAAATGGACGATGGCAATCCCATCGCCGGCGCGGTGCGCGCCACAGATGATGCGGGACAAGCTCCCCCGGTTTCGACCGCGGCGGCCATGTCTACTTCCGGATACGTGGAAACCGGCACCAAGATATACACGCTCTGCCGCCAGTTCTAAGCAGAGCCCGCGTACGACGCCAGCATCCGGACTGGCGTCGCGCAAGAAAAAGCTCGCCGCGGCGGGCTTTTTCGTTTCTGCCGGCCTAATATCTGCCGGTGTGCACCATCCGCATCGGCTGAGGGAGCCCGATGATCCGCCGCAGGGGGCAGCAGAATGTCCGGCGTGCAAGAGGTAAAGAACGCAAGCGCCGGCGGTGAGTCGGTGAGTCTGCTGCTCGCGGGCAGTCTGTGCCTTGTACCCTTCCTGCTTCCGTACCACCAGCTTCCTATCCTGAGCTTCCAGGCCGAGTGGCTTTCCGCTGCCCTCGGGATTGGCGCCGTGCTGGCTGCATTCGCGAGCCGGCGAAGCAGCGGGTTCACGGCAGTTCCACTGCCGGCCCGCTGGCTGATCGCGTTCGCGCTGTTTCTGGCGGTGCAAGCGCTGGCGGGCCATTCAAACTATCCGCAACGGCCGCTGTCGGGCGCACTGTATGTGCTCTACGCCGTTCTGCTTTTCTGGCTGGGCGCGCAGTTGGCGGTGTCAGTCGGGACAGAGCGCGTGGCAATTATTCTGGCCGCATGGCTGCTGACCGGCGCACTTGCGAATGCTGCAGCAGGTGTGATCCAGTTCTACGGCCGCCCCGCGCTGCTGGAAGATGTGGTCGCCGAACTGCGCCTCGGCCCGCAGCACAACGGCGCCTACGGCAACATCGCCCAGTCCAATTTGTACGTCAACTATATCGCGCTCGGCGGGACCGCCCTGCTGTTCCTGTGGTGGCGCCGCAGCCTGCGCACCGTCTACGCGGTGGCGGCTGCGCTGCTACTCGCCTACGGCAGCGCTCTGTCCGGCTCGCGCAGTGCGCTGTTGTATCCGCTTTGGCTCATGGTCCTCGGCGTGGTGGCCGGGCGCTTCCAGGCAGGTGCAGCAGGACGGTCCCTGAAATGCGCAGCCTATGGCTTGGCAGCGACAATGCTGGCGGCGCAGCTCGCGATACCCTGGCTAAACCACATGCTCGAACTGGGGCCGCCGAACAAAGGTGCGTTCGAACGCCTGGTGCAGATATCGGGTGCGCAGGGCGACGGGCGCTGGCAGGCCTGGCTGCTGGCTTTGCGCGTGTTTGCCGACGCGCCGGTGTTCGGCGCCGGTATCGGTGAATTTGCCGGCGCGGCATTTGAGTCTGGCCTTGCGCCGCAGATGGCGGCAGGGGAAGTCTGGACCTCGCCACATAACTTGCCGCTGCAATTGCTGGCCGAAACCGGCGCTCTCGGCGCAGTTCTGGCGCTCGGCGGCCTTTGCATCTGGTGCTGGCAGGCCGGCCGGCGCTATTTCGCCGCGCCGCAAGCGGCAATGTGGTGGATCATCGCCGCAGTAGGCGTAGAACTTATCCACTCGATGGTCGAGTACCCGCTGTGGAACGCGCATTTCCTCGGCGTGACTGCGCTGCTGATGGGGCTGGGCACGGCGCCGCGCACGCTCCCGAAAAGGGCGTCGCGGCCAATCGTAGCCGCGGGATTCGGGATATGCGCAGTACTTGCGCTCGCCCTGGCATTGCTGCTCAGGGACTACCTGCGGCTGGATGCGACGCGCGCCACCGGCACTGCGATGACGCTCGCCAGCGCCGCGGACACTGCACGCGACGTCGCCGTGATGCGCGCGCTCGCGCGCGGACCGCTGGCGCCGACGGCGGAACTCTGGATCATTCTGGGCGCGCCGCTGGACCGCGGCGCGCTTGCCGGCCGGCTCGAGATGAGCGCTCGCGTCGCGCGCCACTTCCCCTCCAATGCCGTCGTCGTGCGCCGGGCCGTGTTTCTTGCGTTCGACGGCCAGGCGAGCGCGGCGCGCAGCCTGCTCGCACGCGCGCTGCGTTCGTTTCCGCAGCGCTGCCGGCAGACCAGTTCGATTTTGCAGCAGGCACGCAACGCGGACCCGGGCGCAATAGATCCGCTTTTGCACCTCGCCCGGGACGCGGGCGGCCTGGGCTGCAGCTGAAGTCATGCGCACGCGCTGCGGGTCGCGGGTTCGCCGGCACGGATGCCACAGCGTCGGGGACGGCCAAATCCAGCTCGACCAGCGTCGGCCATACACGCTTTGCAGGATTGACAAACCCGCATCATCTAGATATCGCTAGAATATCCATTACGACCGGGGGATTGCCGTGGGTGCCCGCAAGCAGAACAATCAGATCGCTTTTCGCTATCGCCCCGTCGATAGCGCGACCGGCGTAAGCCGCGAGACCGCAAAACGCCTTGCCGCACAATTGGGTGTGGACGAAACCCAGGCAATTCATCAGGCATTGCGTGAGCTCGCGGTGCGGATTTTGCCGCAATACGCGCAGGACGATGGCCCACTGACAACAATTCAGCTGCGGCAGATCAAAAAGCGCGTCCCCAGAGGGAAAAAGGGCTCGGCCCGATCGAGCCTGATCGAAACCGAATCGACGTAAATGCCCGACTGGTGGCGCGAACCCACGGCGGGCGACAAAGTCTGGTGTCGTTTCTCGGATGACATTGGTCCGCGCCCCAAGCCCCGACCCGCACTGATACATGTCGTCTGCGACGAAGGCGCGGCGCGGTTCAAGGTGTGACTCGTTCATGGAGCGAACCAGCGCACCACCACGCTGCATCGAGGAGAGTTCTCCATCCTGCGCGAGCGCAATGCCGCCGCTTTTGCCGCAGCGGGCCTCAGTTACGACATCAAGTTCGATCTAAGACAAAGCGTCGATCTGCCCTATACCTCCGAATGGTTTTCCGTTCCGCCGGCGGCTCCCCACGGACAGACGCCGAAACTCGGAGTCCTGCACCCTTCCCTGGTCCGCGCGCTGCAGGCCGCGTACCGCGCCGCCGCCGAATGACCAGCCGGCTCAAAGCCGCAGCCAGTCCTTGATCTCGAGTTCCCGCGCGAGTTTGTCCAGGGCAGCGCGGCCTTGCCGGGCACGCCTTACGCAGCCCGGGCCTGCAGCAGATCTTTGCCCGACTTGCTTGCGAAGGTGCCTACGCGCTCACCGTACACCAGACACCAGAAGTTCGTGCAGCGCATAGCGCTCCAGCTATACTAACAACGTTCAAATCTTAGTATAGCCGCGGTGAGCCGCCCCTATTTCGTACCCTGCAGCAGCCGGATCTCCGCCGCCTCCAGCGCGTCGGGTTCGCCCAGCACCACCACCACGTCGCCCGCCTCGAAGCGGGTTTCGGGCGCGGGTTCACCGGCACGGATGCCGCGCCGGCGCACCCGCGTCACCGCCGCAGCGTGCGCCTCCAGGTCCAATTCGGCCAAGGTCTTGCCCACCGCATAGGACCCCTGCGTCAGGGTGACCGAATGCAGGCGCGGCTGGCGGTGCTCGGCCGCATCCGCCGCGGCGTCGCCCTCGCCGTGAAAGAATCCGCGCAGCATGCTGTAGCGGCTCTCGCGCACCGCGCGCACGCGGCGCACCACGCGCGTCACGGGTACGCCCATCAGCACCAGCGCATGGCTGGCGAGCATCAGGCTGGATTCGAACGTGTCGGGCACGACCTCGGCCGCTCCCGCCGCCTGCAGCCGCTCCATGTCCACATCGTCCAGGGTGCGCACGATCACCGGCAGCGCCGGATTGATTGCATGCGCGTGTTGCAGGATTTTCAGCGCGGCGGGCACGTCCGGGAACGAGATCACCAGCGCGCTGGCGCGCGCCAGGCCCGCGGCGATCAGGGCTTCGCGCCGCGCGCCGTCGCCGTACACCACGGTCTCGCCCGCCGCCGCGGCTTCGCGCACGCGCTCCGGGTCGAGGTCGAGCGCGATGTAGCTGATGCCCTCCTGCTCGAGAAAGCGCACCAGGTTCTGGCCGGTGCGGCCGTAGCCGCACAGCACCACGTGCTTCGCGGTGGCCATGCCGGTGACGGCGATCTGGTGCAGCTCGAGCGAGCGCAGCATCCATTCCGAGGCGACGAAGCGCAGCACCAGCTTGTCGCTGTAATTGATCAGGAAGGGCGCGATCAGCATCGACAGGAGCATCGCCGCCAGTACGGGTTGCAGCAGCGCCGCGTCCACCAAGCCCGCCCCGCGGGCCTGCGCCAGCAGCACGAAGCCGAATTCGCCCGCCTGCGCCAGCGCCAGCGCGGTTCGCAGCGCGCTGCCCGGCGCCGCGCCGAACAGGCGCGAAAGCGCGGCGATCAGCGCAAATTTGAACAGCACCGGCACCGCGAACAACAGCATCACCAGCCAGAACCGCTCGACCACCACGGACACATCCAGCTGCATGCCCATGGTGACGAAGAACAGACCCAGCAGCAAATCGCGGAAGGGCTTGATGTCCTCTTCCACCTGGTGCCGGTATTCCGTCTCCGAGATCAGCATGCCGGCGAGAAACGCGCCCAGCGCGAGCGACAGGCCCGCCAGCTCGGTGGCCCAGGCGAGACCCAGGGTGATCAGCAGCACGTTCAGCACGAACAACTCGTGCGAACGCCGCCGCGCAACAATATGAAACCAGCCGCGCATCAGCTTCTGCCCGGCGACCAGGATCAGGAAGAGCACCGCCGCGGCCTTCAGCAGCGCCAGCCCGAGCTCGGACGCAAGCTGCTCCGCCGGCTGCACCAGCGCCGGAATCAGGATCAAGAGCGGCACCACGGCCAGGTCCTGAAACAGCAGAATGCCGATGATCTCGCGCCCGTGCGCCGATTCGAGCTGCATGCGCTCGGCCAGGAGCTTGCTCACGATCGCGGTCGAGGACATGGCGAGCGCACCGCCGAGCGCGAAGCCGAGCTGCCAGGGAAAACCCAACAGCCAGGCACCCACGGTCGGCGCGAACAGGGTGAGCAGCACCTGCCCCATCCCCAGGCCGAACACCACGCGGCGCATGTTGAGCAGCTTGGGCAGGCTGAATTCCAGACCGATGGAAAACATCAGGAACACCACGCCGAACTCGGCCAGATAGATGTAGCCGGATTCCCTGCTCTCCGGGATCCAGTGCAGGGAGTGCGGCCCGATCGCCACCCCGACCAGCAGGTAGCCGAGCATGGGCGGCAAATGCAGGATGCGCGCCAGCACCACCACCAATACGGCGCTGGCAAGAAGCATCAGTACCAGTTCCAGCGGAGTGCTCATCGGGTGGCGGATGTCGAAAAAGGGCTGATTGGGGTTCTGCTATACTTTGAGCCATGATACCTGCAGCATCCCGCATGGACAAAATCCTACCGTCCAAGACCGCGCTGGAGCTGGCAAAACAGGTGCTCGCCATCGAAGCGGAGGCCATTCAGAGCCTTTCTGCGCGGCTGGGCCAGAGCTTTCTCGACGCCGTCGCGCTGCTGCTCAACTGCAAAGGCCGCGTGGTGGTGAGCGGCATCGGAAAGTCCGGCCATATCGCGCGCAAGATCGCTTCCACCATGGCGAGCACCGGCACGCCGGCTTACTTCGTGCACCCGGCCGAGGCCAGCCACGGCGATATCGGCATGATCGCGCGCGACGACGTGCTGATTGCGCTGTCCAACTCGGGCGAAAGCGCGGAACTGCTCACCATCCTGCCGCTGCTCAAACGCCAGGGCGCGCACCTCATCGCCATCACGGGCGATGCGAATTCGGCGCTGGCGCGCGAAGCCGACGTGCACCTGGACGCGCACGTGGACAAGGAAGCCTGTCCGCTCAACCTCGCCCCCACTGCCAGCACCACTGCGGCGTTGGCGCTGGGCGATGCGCTCGCGATCGCCCTGCTCGACGCCAAGGGCTTCGGTGCCGAGGATTTCGCACGCTCGCATCCGGGCGGCGCGCTGGGACGGCGACTGCTGACGCATGTGCGCGACGTGATGCGCAGCGGCGACGAAATGCCCTGGGTGACGGAACAGGCGGGATTTTCCGAGGCGATGCTCGAGGTGTCGAAAAAGCGCCTGGGCATGACCGCGGTGCTCGACGCCGGCGGGCGCGTGCGCGGCATATTCACCGACGGCGACCTGCGCCGCACGCTGGCCCAGGTCGAGGACATCAGGGCCGCGCGCATCGTCGACATCATGACGCGGCGGCCGCGCACCATCGGCCCCGACAAGCTGGCGGCCGAAGCGGTTCAGCTCATGGAAGAGCACAAAATCAATGCCCTGCTGGTGGTGGACGAGGACGGCAGGCTGGTGGGCGCGCTGAACATGCACGACCTGTTCCGCGCCAAGGTAATCTGATCCGGCATGGGCGAAGCATTGGAGCGCGAGGACAGGGATGCAGCGCCGCAACGCGCTGGCCCGGAGGACGCGCTGGCGCGCGCCGGGGCGCTGAAGCTGATGATATTCGACGTCGACGGCGTGATGACCGACGGCATGCTCTATTACTCGGAGCGCGGCGAGGAACTGAAGGCATTCAACATCCAGGACGGCCTGGGCATGAAAATGCTGCGGCAAAACGGCGTGGAGATCGCTTTGATCACGGCCAGAAGTTCGCGCGCAGTGGAACTGCGCGCGGCCAACCTCGGCATCGCGCATCTGTACCAGGGGGTGGAGGACAAGCGCGGATCCTACGCCGCATTGCTGGCGCAACTGGGCCTCGCCGCTGCGCAATCGGGTTACATGGGCGATGACCTGCCGGATCTGCCCTTGATTACGCGCTGCGGCTTTGCCGCGACCGTGCCTTCGGCGCCGCAGGCGCTGAAGCAGCGCGCCCATTACGTGACGCGCGCGCAGGGCGGGCAGGGCGCCGTGCGCGAAGTGTGTGAACTCATACTGCGCGCGCAGGGCGCGCTCGAGCGCGCCATCAGCGCGCATCTGCAATGAGCGCCGGGCGATGAGCGAGATACAATGAAACGGGACCGGGCATCCAATCTGTTTCCACTGGTGCTGCTGCTGGCGCTGGCGGCAGGCAGCCTGTGGCTGGAACGCGCGGTACAGGCGCCCGAGCACGACCAATCGGGCAAGCTGCGCCACGATCCTGATTTCGTCGCGGAGGAATTCAGCGCCACCAAGATGAGCGTTTCGGGCAAGCCCGAGTACAGCCTGTCCGCAACGCGCATGCTGCATTATCCGGACGACGAGAGCACCGACATCGTGGAACCGCTACTGGTGCAACGCCACGACGACGACCCCCGGATCGTCATCCGCGCCGACCGCGGCAAGGTCTCAAGAAACGGCGAAGAAGCGAGCTTCTACGGCAATGTGGAGGTGGTGCGCGAGGCCGGCCGGGGGCGTAGCGAACTGCAGATGCGGACCGAGTATCTGCAAATCGTACCCGATCAGGATATCGCCCGCACCGACAAGCCGGTGATCATCACCGAGGGCCGCTCCCGGCTCGCCGGAGTCGGCATGGAGTTGAACAACAAGACGCGGCAGTTCAAGCTGCTGTCGCAGGTCAGGGGCACCTACGATGCGGCCAAATAGCCTGCGGATGCTCCTCGCCGGTGCCTGCTGCGCTTTGCTGCTCGGCGGTCCGGCCCGGGCGGAAAAGGCGGACCGAAGCAAGCCCATCAATCTGGAGTCCGACCGCATGACCGTCGACGACGCGCAGCGCACCAGCGTGTTCGAAGGCAATGTGCTGATGACCCAGGGGACGCTGAGCATACGTGCGGACAAGGTTACGGTGCGCCAGGACAAGGACGGGAACCAGTACGGCACAGCCATCGGCAATCCCGCCGTCTTGCGCCAGAAGCGCGAGGGCGCGCAGGGGTATATCCAGGGCGAGGCCGAGCGCATCGAATACAACGGCAAGCTCGACCTGGTAGAACTCTTCAATCGCGCCCGGCTCCTGCGCGAACCCGCGGACGAAGTGCGCGGCAACTACATCTCCTACAATTCACGCACCGAGTATTTCACCGTGACCGGCGGCGGTGGCGCCAGTGCGGGCGGCAGCCCCGCAGGCCGGGTGCACGCGGTAATCCAGCCGCGCACCGGCACCGAAGAGGCCGGCAAGGCGCCCGCAACCGGCGCGCCCAAACAATAGCGCCGATGAGTCAGCTCAAGGCCAGCAATCTGAAAAAGCGCTACAAGGCGCGCACCGTGGTACAGGACGTGTCACTGGAGGTCCAAAGCGGCGAGGTTGTCGGCCTGCTCGGTCCGAACGGCGCCGGCAAGACCACCTGTTTTTACATGATGGTCGGACTGGTGCGGCTCGATGGCGGCAGCATCAGCCTGGACGGCAAGGAAATCAGCAGGTTTCCGATTCATCGCCGGGCGCGACTGGGCCTGTCCTACCTGCCCCAGGAAACGTCGGTATTCAGAAAGTTGACGGTACAGGAGAACGTGCAGGCGGTGCTCGAGCTGCAGGACCTGTCGGAAGAAGAAATCGAGGAGCGCCTGGAAAGCCTGCTGCGCGAACTGCATATCAAGCATTTGCGCAACAACCCGGCGCTGTCGCTCTCGGGCGGCGAGCGCCGTCGCGTCGAAATCGCGCGCGCGCTCGCCGCCCGCCCCAGCTTCATCCTGCTGGATGAACCGTTCGCCGGCGTCGACCCGATCGCGGTACTCGACATCCAGAAGATCATCGGATTTCTGAAGCAGCGTGGAATCGGCGTACTGATCACCGACCACAATGTGCGCGAGACGCTGGGAATCTGCGACCACGCCTACATCATCAACGAAGGATCGGTGCTGGCGCAGGGCAAGCCGGATGAAATCGTCTACAATGAAAATGTGAGACGAGTCTATCTGGGAGAGCACTTCCGCATGTAGTCTTCAGACTGCGCTCCCGTCCAAGATGAAACAAACCCTACAACTCAAGCTGTCGCAACAGCTGACCCTGACCCCGCAGTTGCAGCAATCCATACGGCTGCTGCAATTGTCCACTTTGGAGCTGAACCAGGAACTGGAAACATTCCTGATGGAAAACCCGCTGCTGGAGCGCGACGACGCGGACAGCGAGCAGCCCCCGCCGGTGCCGCCCAATGGCGCGGAGCGCGAGGAATACGCCGCCAGCGCCGAGGAGGCGCCCGTGAACGATACGACCGCCCCGGAGGCGGCCGACATCGACTGGTTCGCGGACGCGCCCTCGGGAGCCGCCCGGCGCGAAGACGGCGAAGAGTCGGAGTACCCGCAGCTGGCGGCGAGCACCCCGACGCTGAGCGAGCACCTGATGGAGCAGCTCTGCCTGACCCAGTTGTCGGAGCGAGACAAGAGCCTGGTCAACACCTTGATTGCAGCGCTGGACGAGGGCGGTTACCTGTCGCAGAGCCTAGAGGAAATTGCCGCAATGCTGCCGCCGCAACTGGAGGTGGAGCTCGACGAGTTGCAGATCGCACTGCATCATCTGCAGAGTTTCGAACCCACCGGGGTCGGCGCGCGCACGCCCGCCGAATGCCTGGAGCTGCAATTGAAAGCGCTGTCCGCCGAGGTTCCGGCGCGCGAACTCGCGATCACCATCGTACACAAGCACCTGGAGGCGCTCGCTGCGCACGACTACGCGCGGCTGAAGCGGCAACTGCACTGCGACGACGAGAGCCTGCGCGAGGCGCAACACCTGATCCAGAGCCTGAACCCCCATCCCGGCGCCGAATACTCGACGAACGAGACGCGCTATATCGTGCCCGACGTGGTGGTGAAAAAGGTGAAGAACGCCTGGGTCGCCAGCCTCAACCCGGATGCCATGCCGAAGCTGCGCATCAACCGCATGTACGCGAACATTCTGCAGGACAAGCAGCATTCGGCCTCCGGGCAGATGTCCAGCCAGCTGCAGGAGGCGCGCTGGCTGATCAAGAACGTGCAGCAGCGCTTCGAGACGATATTGCGCGTAAGCCAGGCGATCGTGGAGCGGCAACGCCATTTCCTGGACCACGGCGAAGTCGCGATGCGCCCGCTGGTGCTGCGCGAAATCGCCGAAACCCTGAGCCTGCACGAATCCACGGTATCGCGCGTCACCACGCAGAAATTCATGGCCACCCCGCGCGGGATCTTCGAACTGAAATACTTTTTCGGCAGCCATGTGGCCACGGAAACCGGCGGCGCCTGTTCGGCCACGGCGATCCGCGCGCTGCTGAAGCAGATAGTCGACGCCGAGGACGGCAAGAAACCCCTGTCCGACAGCGAAATCGCTCGAATTCTCGGTGAGCAAGGCATCGTGGTCGCTCGTCGTACCATCGCCAAGTACCGGGAATCCCTGAATATTCCACCGGTAAGCTTGCGCAAGCTGTTGTAAATTTGAAAGGAGTCCAAGATGAACGTTCAGGTCAGTGGTCATCACGTCGAGGTTACCCAGGCCATCCGCGATTACGTCATGTCCAAGCTGGAACGCATTCAGCGCCATTTCGACCAGGTTATCGACGTCAACGTCATCCTTTCTGTGCAAAAACTGAGGCAGAAGGCGGAAATAAGCGTGCACATGCGCGGCAAGGACATCCATGTCGAAAGCGACGATGAGGACCTGTATGCGGCGATAGACCTGATGATGGACAAACTGGACCGCCAGATCATCAAGCACAAGCAAAAAGCCTATTCCCACCCCCATGACGCCATTAAACGCCAAGTGGCGGAGGAATAAGCCGGACCCGGGGTTTGTTGGCCTACGGCGCCAAAGCGCTACGGATAGCAACGGACCCCGGGAATTGCGGTAAAATGGCGCGCATTTCGGCATCCCCGGCCTTATCCAGGCGGGCCGGAATCCCTCCGCACACTTCACTTTCTCTATGAATCTGATCTCAAAACTGCTGCCGCCGTCAAACATCGTCCTCGACCTCGAGGTCAGCAGCAAGAAACGCATGTTCGAGCAGGCCGGTCTCATTTTCGAGAACAACCAGGGTCTTGCGCGCAGCCTCGTGTTCGACAGCTTGTTCGCACGCGAGCGCCTGGGCTCGACCGGCCTGGGCCAGGGGGTGGCCATACCACACGGCAGGATCAAGGGCTTGCGCGAAGCGGTGGCCGCATTCGTGCGCCTGAGCACCCCGGTACCCTTCGACTCTCCCGACGGCAAGCCGGTCGAGTTGTTGTTCGTCCTGCTGGTACCGGAGCAGGCAACCGAGCAGCACCTGCAAATCCTGTCGGAACTGGCGCAGATGTTTTCCGATCCCGTTCTGCGCGAGCAGTTGATTCAGACCAAGGAAGTCAGCGCGCTGCACCAGCTCATAGCCAATTGGCAACCGGATGTTACAGACCAGCATCGCGCGGCTGTATGAAGACAACGCCGCAAGACTAGACCTGGTCTGGGTCACCGGCCGCGGCGGCGAAGCGCTGCCGGTGCGCCGCGACAGCGCCGATACCGCAGCCTTGGTCGGCCATCTCAACCTGATCCATCCGAACCGCATCCAGGTGCTGGGCCAGCGCGAGCTGGCCTATATAGACGGGTATAGCGGCGACGCCAGCGGCCAGGTCATTGCCAATCTGTTTTCGGCTCAGCCGGCCGCCGTCATCCTCGCCGACGGCGTTCGCGCGCCGACGGCCTTGCTGGATTCGGCGCAGGAACGAGACGTGCCGGTGCTGGCGACCGCCTCGGCTGCCGATGCCGTCATCGACACGCTGCGCCGTTACCTCGCCAAAGCGCTGGCAGACTCGACTTCCCGGCATGGTGTGTTCGTGGATGTGCTCGGCCTGGGCGTACTGATCACCGGCGAATCGGGCGTGGGCAAGAGCGAACTCGCGCTGGAACTGATCAGCCGCGGCCACGGCCTGGTGGCCGACGATGTCGTGGAAATCTCGCGCATCGCCTCTAAGACCCTGGAGGGACGCTGCCCGCCGCTGCTCAAGGATTTCCTCGAAGTGCGCGGCCTGGGCGTGCTCAATATCCGCGTCATCTTCGGCGAGACGGCGGTACGGCCGAAAATGAACCTCAAGCTGATCGTGCATCTGGCGAAACCGGACCGGGCCGGCGCCGCAGCGACCGAGCGCCTGCCCCTGCACGAACTCACCGAGGATATCCTGGGCCTGCCCATACGCGAGATCGTCATCCCGGTCGCAGCCGGCCGCAACCTGGCAGTGCTGGTGGAGGCGGCGGTGCGCAATTACATACTGCAATTGCGCGGCTACGACAGCACGCAGGAATTCATCGCCCGGCAGTCGGGAGAACTCAAGCGCGAGGTCAACTGATTCCTGGGTTTGGCGTTATGCGGTTCGTAGTCCCCCTATGAACTAGCCGAATCCAAGGAGAGAAACATGAGCACGAGCAAGTTGACGGCGGCACTGTTGGCGGGAATGTTTTGCCTGTCCGTGGCGCAAGCCCAGGACAAGAAACCGGCCGACAAAGCCGCAGCGCCCGCGGCGCAAAAACAATCAAGCGCCCAGCAAAACAAGATGGCTGATTGCAACAATGAAGCCGGCGCGAAACAACTCAAAGGCGACGAGCGCAAGCAGTTCATGAGCAGTTGCTTGAAGGGCGCAGATAGCGCACCCAAGACGGCGGCGGAAAAACCGGCGGCAGCCAAGGCCGCGGCAGAAAAACCGGCAGCAGCCAAGGTCGCGGCAGAAAAGCCCGCGGATCAGAAGCAGAAGATGGGTTTCTGCAACAAGGAAGCCGGCGCAAAGCAACTCAAGGGCGGCGAGCGCAAGAAATTCATGAGCGAGTGCCTCAAGGCCTAGCGATGTCCTGAAGAGGGGCGCGAGCATTGCTCGCGCCCCTTTGTTCGAGGACCTGCCCGCGCGCGTTTGGCGATGCGCAGGGCGCCGGTGAATTGGCGTTCTGATGCGCCCGGATGATATCCTGACGCCATGCAACTAGTACTGATCAGCGGTCTGTCCGGTTCGGGCAAGAGCGTCGCGCTAAATGTGCTGGAGGACAGCGGCTACTACTGCGTGGACAATCTTCCGGTCGAACTGGTGGTGCCCTTGCTCGATTCGCTCACCGGCTCCGGCCATGAGCGCGTGGCGCTGAGCATGGACGCGCGCAGCGGCGCCTCGGTGCGCCGGCTGCCGCAGACCGTCGCGGTGCTCAAGCAGGCCGGGGTGGACGTGAGGCTGCTGTTCCTGGAGGCCAAGGACGAGACCCTGATCAAGCGTTTCTCCGAAACGCGGCGGCGCCATCCATTGAGCCGGGGCGGGCTTACCGTGGCCGAGAGCATCGCGCGCGAGCGCGAAGTTCTGGGCGATATAGGCGAATTCGGCCATCACATCGATACCAGCGAACTCTCGCCCAACATCCTGCGCAGCTGGGTCAAGAACCTGGTCGAAATCGACCGCTCGCGCATGACGCTGTTGTTCGAGTCCTTCGGCTTCAAGCAGGGGATACCGCTGGACGCCGATTTCGTGTTCGACGTACGCTGTCTGCCCAACCCGTATTACGAACCCGGACTGCGCGAACTGACCGGCCTGGACGCCGCGGTCGCAGCCTTCCTGGAAAGCGACGAAGCGACGCAACACATGTATCGCGACATACACGCATTCATAGACACCTGGCTGCCCGCCTTCGTGCGCGAGAACCGCAGCTATCTGACGGTAGCCGTAGGTTGCACCGGCGGTCAGCACCGGTCGGTGTATTTCGCCGAGCGCCTGGGCGCGGCCTTCAGCGCCGCCAACCAGGTGATGATTCGGCACCGGCAGATCAAATGATCAAAACCGTCACGCTCGCCCTCACCGGCGCCTCCGGCATGGCCTATGGCATACGCCTGCTCGAATGCCTGCTCGCCGCCGGCGTGCGCGTCTACCTGATCTACTCGCAGGCGGCGCAGGTGGTGGCCAGGCAGGAGATGGACCTCACTCTGCCCGCGCGCACCGCGGAGGCCGAAGCGCTGTTCAACGAACGCTTCAAGGCGCAGCCGGGCCAGCTGCGGGTGTTCGGACGCGAGGAATGGTTCGCGCCGGTGGCCTCGGGCTCCAATGCGCCGGATGTTATGGTGATCATCCCCTGCACCATAGGCACCCTGGCGGCGGTCGCTGCGGGGATGTCGGACAACCTGATCGAGCGCGCTGCGGACGTCATGCTGAAGGAGGGGCGCAAGCTGGTGCTGGTGCCGCGCGAAACGCCTTTTTCCGCGATCCATCTGGAGGCCATGCTCAAGCTCGCGCACGCCGGCGCCGTGATCCTGCCGGCCAACCCGGGTTTCTACCACCGGCCGCAGAGCGTCGCCGCGGTGGTCGATTTCATCGTCGCGCGCGTGCTCGACCAGCTCGACGTCGAGCACCAGCTGATGCAGCGCTGGGGCGAGAAATAGAACCAGCTCTGGCGCGACCGCTCGGCTGACCGCGCTTAAGTACCGTCGCATACGAGCAGCGGCCATTGCGCGCTGCGCGCGCCAACCGTGTTTTCTGCACGGATGAAAAACACATCCGTGCAGAAAACACGGTTATTGATAAAAGCAAGGACAATGCAGGAGGGGCTTATACAAGATCCTCGATTGCGCACGGATGGGTTTTTCATCCGTGCGCAATCGAGGATCCGCGCGGACGGCTTCTCGTCCGCGCAGGTTTTTGCAGGACCTGCGCGCTGCGCGCGCCAACCGTGCTATTGGTACGGATAGACACCATCCGTACCAATAGCACGGTTAGGGTTAACGCCAAACATAGCGCAAGGGTTTAATCCAAGATCGCCGATTGCACGCGGATGTGCTTTTTCATCCGTGCGCAATCGGCGATCCGCGCGGACGGCTTCTCGTCCGCGCAGGTTTTTGCACGACCTGCGCGCTGCGCGCAAGCCATGGCAGCCTGCTAACCCATCTGGCGCAGCTTGAAGCGCTGCAGTTTGCCGGTTTCGGTCCGCGGCAGCGAATCCACGAACTTGACCGAGCGCGGATACTTGTATGCCGCGATGGTCTTCTTCACGAACTCCTGCAGCTCCCTCGCCATCGGCTCGTTGCCGGTGTAGCCCGGCTTGAGCACCACGCAGGCCTTCACGATCTGGCCGCGTTCCACATCCGGCTCTCCAACTACGCCGCATTCGGCCACGGCTGGATGCTGCAGCAGCGACGCCTCGACTTCGGGTCCGGCGATGTTGTAGCCGGCAGAAATGATCATGTCGTCGGTGCGCGCCTGGTAATAGAAATAGCCGTCCGCATCCATCCTGTAGGCATCGCCGGTAAGGTTCCAGCCGCGCAAAGCTCCTGCGCTGACCACATAGTCCTTCTGGCGCTGGTCGGCGAGGTAGCGGCAGCCCGTAGGGCCCATTACCGCGAGCCGCCCGACCACCCCGGGCGCGCAGGGCTTGCCGGTTTCGTCAATCACCGTCGCCCGGTAACCCGGGATGGCGTAACCGGTCGCGCCGCGGCGCACGCGCTCGGGCGTGTGCGAAATGAAAATATGGATCATCTCGGTCGCGCCTATGCCGTCGATGATCTCGATGCCGCTCGCCTGCTTGAACAGTTGGCGCGTGGCGTCGGGCAGGGCTTCGCCCGCGGATACGCATTTTTTCAGGCTGCGCAGGTCGTAGCTCGCGGCCAGGCCGGCCATCTGCCGATAGTAGGTCGGAGCCGTGAAGCAGATCGTCGCCTTCATCTTCTGGATGGTCGCGAGCAAGGAGTCCGGGCTGAGCCTTTCCATCAGCACCGTGGATGCGCCGAAACGCATGGGAAAGCACAGCAGGCCGCCCAGCCCGAAGGTAAACGCGAGCGGCGGCGTACCGCAGAAAATGTCATTCTGCGTCGGCTTCAGGCAGGAGCGCGGGAAACAGTCGCACATGGCCAGCACGTCGCGATGAAAGTGCACCGTGCCTTTTGGGCGTCCCGTAGTGCCCGAGGTGAAGGCGATCAGGCAGGGATCGTCGGCCGCGGTATCGACGTTGTCGAACGCAGTCGGCTTCGCCGCGAGCATTTGTTCGAGCGAGCCGGCGCCGCCGCCGTTGAAATAGAGCACCTGCTTCAGGTCCGGGCACCCGGTCCGCGCCAGCTCCATTTCGTCTTTCAGGCGCAGGTCGCATAGCGCGGCGCCGACCCTGGCCTTGTCGATGATCTGTTTGAGTTCGGTCGCGCGCAACAGCGGCATGGTGGGCACCGCCACCAGTCCGGCTTTTACCACCGCCAGCCAGCAGGCCGCCATCATCGGATTGTTGGGCGCGCGCAGCAGCACGCGATTCCCGGTCCTGAGCTTCAGATCCCCGCTGAGCACATGCGCAATCTGGTTGGCGCGAGCCAGCAACGCCTCGTAGGTGCAGGAATAGGCCTTGCCGTCCACCAGGGCGTGGATAAGGGCGCGCCCGCCGTGACCGGTCGCGACCATCCTGTCGAGCAGCTCGGCGGCACAGTTCAGGCGCCTGGGATACTGCAATTCTGGAAATTCGAAAACCAGTTTCGGCCACTGGCTTTTCGGCGGCAGCCTGTCCCTGACAAACGTATCGATGTGAGCCGTAGCTTCCATGCAGTCTCCAGTAAACCGGCTGCCGATGGGCGCCAGGGGACGGACAGAACCGCGCGTGCCTGCCTAGCCCTTCAGCGTTTCGCGCGCGATGATCAGCTTTTGCACCTCGGTCGCGCCTTCGTAAATGCGCAGCGCGCGAATTTCGCGGTAAAGCTTTTCCACCGGGTATCCGCTCACCACGCCGAGGCCGCCGAATATCTGCAACGCGCGGTCGATGACCTGCTGCGCCGATTCGGTCGCCACCATCTTGGCCATCGCCGCCTCGCGCGTGGTGCGCTCGCCCCGCACATCGCGCAGCCAGGCGGCACGATAGGTGAGCAGCGCCGCGCTGTCGATGGCCGTGGCCATGTCGGCGATCGCGGCCTGTGTGAGCTGGAAATCGGCCAGCGTCTGGCCGAACATCTTGCGCCCCTTGGCCCGCATCAGCGCCTCGTCCAGCGCGCGCCGCGCGAATCCCAGCGCCGCCGCGGCGACCGAGGCGCGGAAAATGTCCAGCGTCTGCATCGCCACCTTGAATCCCTGGCCGGGTTCGCCCAGGCGCTGCGCTGCGCTCACGCGACAGCCGCGAAAACGCAGGCTCGCCAGCGGGTGCGGCGCGATCAACTCGATGCGTCCGGAAATTTCCAGGCCGGATGTGGCGGCATCGACCACGAAGGCGCTCAGTCCGCGCGCTCCCGCGGCCTCCCCGGTGCGCGCGAAGACACAGTAGAAATCGGCGATGCCACCGTTGGAGATCCAGGTTTTCTCGCCGTCGAGCACATAGTGTTCGCCCTCGCGGCGCGCGCTGGTGGTCATGGCGCCCACGTCCGACCCGGCATCGGGTTCGGACAAGGCAAAGGCCGCTATGGCCTCGCCGCGGGCCACGCGCGGCAGGTAGCGCTGCTTGAGTTCATCGCTGCCGGCAATCGAAATGGCGCCCGAGCCCAGGCCCTGCATGGCAAAGGCAAAATCGGCCAGGCCCTCGTGGCGCGCGAGCGTCTCGCGCGCGATGCACAAGGAACGCGAATCGATGTCCGCGGCGGCCCCGCCATAGGCCGCGGGTACGCAGTGCCTGAGCCAGCCGCCTGCGCCCAGGCGCGCGACCAGATCGCGGCAGAGCGCATCCACGCCCGCGTGATGATCCAGATGCGCGAGGTTTTCCGCCGCCCAGGCATCGAGTTCGGCCGCGAGGCGGCGCTGCGGCGCATCGAAGAACGGCCAGTCTAGATAGGTCTTGTCGCTCATCGCCGGCCGCTCCTAGTTCAACTTATGGTGGTTGCGAGAAAAGCCAGCGTACGCCCGCGTGCGAGCGCCGCGCTTTGCTGCTTGTAAGCGGCGCGATCCCAGCAATTGAAGCCGTGATTTGCGCCGGGATAAACGTCGATGCGCACGCCCTCGCGCCCGGCGAAGGTCTGCTTTACCGACTCGACCGCTGCTGCCGGGATGTGTGCGTCCTCGCCGGCGAAGTGAAACAGCAGCGGGCATTTGATTTTTCCGGCTTCCGCAAGCCGGGTATGAATGCCGCCGCCGTAATAGCACACCGCCGCGTCCACGCCGGCGCCGGCTGCGCAAAGATAGGACAGCATTCCGCCCATGCAGTATCCGATGGAAGCCACCTTGCCCGTGCATTCGCGCAGTCCGCGCAATGCGGCCACCGTGGCAGCGAGGTCCATCAGCCCTGCGGCGAAATCCATTTTCTGCATGTAGCCCATGCCTTTTTGCATATCTTCCGGACCGTAGCCCACATCGACCATGGGCTGCATGCGCCAGAACATGTCGGGCGCAAGCACGGTATAGCCGTCGCTCGCGTATTGATCGGCCACCCCTCGAATATGCGCGTTGACGCCGAAAATCTCCTGGATCAGCACGATGCCCGGACCCTTGGCGCCTTTGTCAGCGTGGTGCGGAAGCGCCAGATAGCCCTTGAAACTGCCGCCGTCGTGCGCCTTGATGTCCATCCAGCGTGTATGCATCGCCGCCTCCCCCGCCAATTGTCGGATTTGTCCGTGCTTCAGGAACCCAATATATTGGGCCCGGGGTAATTGCGCAAGCCAAAGACACGCCGGCCGCGCATGCTTGCGCGCGCACGCTGCGCACGACCGACTGCGACGCACACGCAGTCGGCGCCCATTTCCGCGATAATCGCGGTTCTCATGACCAAGCGCGCGGTGTTCCTGCTCTCGCTTGCGGCTTTCGCGAGCGCCGCAAGCATGCGCGCGACCGACACGCTGCTGCCCCAGCTCGCGGCGGAATTCTCGGTGAGCACCGGCAGCGCAGCTGCGGTGGTGACCGCCTTCGCCATTTCCTACGGTCTGCTGCAGGCCGTCTACGGGCCGCTCGGCGACCGCTACGGCAAGTACCTCATGGTGTGCGCGACGACCCTCGTTTCCGCGCTGGGCACCTACGCCTGCGCCATCGCGCCGACCCTGGATGCACTGATCCTCGCGCGCTTTGCCGCCGGCGCCACGGTCGGCGCGCTGATCCCGCTGTCGATGGCCTGGATCGGCGATGTCGTCGCCTATGAGCAGCGCCAGGCGCTGATCGCGCGCTTCCTGCTCGGGCAGATTCTGGGCACCGCCTTCGGACAATCGTTCGCGGGCGTGCTCGCAGAGCACTACGGCTGGCGCGCAATTTTCGTCGTGCTCGCCCTGCTCTACCTGATCGTCGGAGCACTGCTGTTGCTGGAATTGCGCCGCAACCCGATCACCCGGCGCGCGGCCGGGGAAACCAGGGTGACGATACTCGCGGGCCTCGCGCGCATGGCCGCACTGCTCGCGCACCCCTGGGTGCGCACCATTGTCGCCACGGTGTTCCTCGAGGGCATGCTGATGGGATCGATCGCTTTCATACCGGCGCATTTGCAGCAGCGCTTTTCCCTGGGCCCGGCGGCAGCCGGCGCAATGGTCAGCGCGTACGCGGCGGGTGGCGTGCTGTATGCGCTCGGCGCAAGAGGTTTTGTCGCGAGGCTGGGTGAACGCGGCCTCGCAGCAGGAGGCGGCCTGGTGCTCGCAGCAGGCTATCTCGCGCTCGCGTTTGCGCCGCTTGCATGGGCAAGCCTGCCGGGCATACTGCTGATCGGCGTCGGCTTCTACATGCTGCACAATACGCTGCAGGTCAACGCCACCCAGATGGCGCCAGCCGCGCGGGGTTCGGCGGTGTCACTGTTCGCGCTGTGCCTGTTCACGGGCCAGTCTGCCGGCGTCTGGATGGCAGCGAAGGTGGTCGACGCCTACGGCACCGTGCCGGTATTCGTGGCGGTGTCCCTGGGCCTAGTCTCGCTCGGATTCGGCTTTCGCTGGCGCCTAAAAATCCAGGCGCAATCCTTACGCGCTTAGGTACGCGCGCCCGCGATCACAGCGGCGGCCGGCGCAAATGGTGCTCGGTCGCCTGCTGATAGGCGTGCGCCGCGCGCAGCACCAGGTCCTCGCGCTGCATCGGCCCGACCAGCTGCAGGCCGATGGGCAAACCATCCTTGCTGAATCCGCAGGGCACGGACATCGCCGGCTGCTGCGTCAGATTGAAGGGGAAGGAGAACGGCGTCCACCAGGTCCAGTCCTCCTCGCCCTCGGGGCGCTCCGGCGCCACCACGCCGGCGGCGAAAGCCGCAACGGCGGTTGCCGGCGTGAGCAGCAGATCGTACTTCTGGTGAAAGCGCTTCATCTGCTCGCCCAGTGCGCCGCGTGCATTGACCGCGTCCAGATACTGCGCCAGCGTGTGCTGCGAGCCGCTGGAGCAGGCTTGCTGCAGACCGGGGTCGAGCAGCGCGAATTTTTCCCTGGCCATATTGCGCAGCAGGTTGTAGGCCCCCGAAGTCCAGTGCACCCAGAAGATCTCGCGGCAATCGGCAAAACCCGGGTCCACCAGTTCCACCTGCGCGCCCAGGCCTGCGAGCACGCTGACCGCGTCCGCGACGCGCGCTTCGACCTCGGCGTCCACGTGTTTCACGTAGCCCAAGCGCGGGCTGTAGGCGACGCGCAGGCCCTTCACGCCTGCTTCCAGCCCCTGGGTCCAGTCGATATTTGCATATGGCAGGGCAGTCCAGTCGCGCGCATCGGGCTGCGACAGCACGTTCAACATCAGCGCACAGTCGGCGACCGAGCGCGCCATCGGGCCGACATGCGCCACCGTGCCGAAGGGCGAGAGCGGCCAGGCCGGCACGCGGCCGAAGCCCGCCTTGATGCCGGAAATGCCGGCAAAGGAACAGGGAATGCGGATCGAACCGCCGCCGTCGGTACCGACCGCGAGCTGTCCCATGCCGGCGGCGACCTGCGCCGAGGCGCCGCCGCTGGAGCCCCCGGGGGTGCGTTCGAGTTTCCAGGGATTGCGCGTGATGCCGGTGAGCGCGCTGTCGGTCACGCCTTTCCAGCCGAACTCCGGCGTGCAGGTCTTGCCCAGCAGCACCGCGCCGTTCTCACGCAGGCGCGCCGTCGCCGGGCCGTCTTCCAGCCACGGGCCGGCGGGATCCACGGTCCTGGAACCGCGCAGCGTGGGCCAGTCGCGCGTGAGGATCAGGTCCTTGATCGAGGCGGGCACGCCGTCCACCGGGCCCAGGGGCGCGCTTTTCATCCAGCGCGCCTCGGAAGCGCGCGCGGCGGCGAGCGCACCGGCTTCGTCTACAAGGCAGTAGGCGTTCAGCTTCGGGTTGAGTTCGCCTATGCGCGCGAGCACCGCCTGGGTCACCTCGACCGGCGACAGCTGCTTCGCGCGATAGCGCCGCACCAGTTCGGTGGCGGAAGTGTAGGCGAGTTCGGCGCTCATATCGTGTCCTTTATATCCAAGGCAAGATTTTTTGTGTTCCGGTCCGACTGGCGGAAACGCGAGGGGAGCAGTCCCCTCGCCATGCTGCAGACCATTCAGGCGACGCGCTTGAGCGCGGCGCCCAGCTTGTCCAGCATTTCGTCGATGTGCCGCTGCTCCACGATCAAGGGCGGCGACAGCGCCAGCGTGTCCCCCGCAGGCCGCACCAGCAGGCCATGGGCGTAACAGTCGGTGAAAACCTCGAACGCGCGTGCCCCGACCTTGCCCGGGCGTGCCTCCAGCTCGATCACCCCGATCAGCCCCAGGTTGCGGATGTCGATGATCCCGGGCAGGCCTTTGAGCGCATGCAGCGCCTGCTCGAAATACGGTGCGATGGCAGCGGTACGCTCGAACAGCCCCTCCTCCCGGTAAACATCTATCGTGGCGCAGGCAGCTGCCGCCGCGACCGGATGCCCGGAGTAGGTGTAGCCGTGGAAAAGCTCGATCGCGCCCTCCGGCCCCTGCATGAACGCCTCATGGACGCGCTTGTGCGCGATTACGCCGCCCATCGGTATGGTGCCGTTGGTGACGCCCTTGGCAAAGCTGATGAGGTCGGGCACGACGCCGAAATAATCCGCGGCAAAGGCCTTGCCCAGACGCCCGAAGCCGGTGATCACTTCGTCGAATATGAGCAGGATCCCGTGTCTGTCGCAGATTGCGCGCAGGCGCTCGAGATAGCCCTTGGGCGGAATCAGTCCGCCGGTGGAGCCTGCCACCGGCTCTACGATCACGGCCGCGATGTTGGATGCATCGTGCAGCGGGATGATGCGGTTCTCCAGTTCGTCGGCGAAATGCGCGCCCCATTCGGGCTGGCCGCGCGT
>JACZJV010000166.1 GCA_014860355.1 Burkholderiales bacterium
CAACAAGTACACTGCTCGTTCGCCTGGCGCCTCCGCCCAGCCCTCCGCCTGCAGCGAAAGCACCGGCACAACTGCCGGCGCCAGTTCCCAGGGCTCGGCCGCCCATAGTCGCGGCGCGCCCGCGGCCGGCCCCGCCGGTCATCGCGCTCAAGCGCCCTGCGCCCGAAGTTCCATCGCCGCCGCCGATAGTACCCAAGCCTGCCGAGACTGCGCCCCCACGCGCGCCGGCTGTGGGCGATCTGGCTGCATACATCGAAGCACGGCGCCGCGCCCGCGGGCTGCCGGCACCAGGCCCATCCGCGGAGAATTCGGCGATCCTGAAGCCGGTCGAAGACGACAAGGCGCGCAGCAACCGTATCGTCGCCGAAAATCTCGGCACGCAGCGCGCGCAGACCTTCGGCTACGATCCAAAACAGGGAGGCGGCTTGTTCCAGATAACGCGCATGGGCTACGACTACGCCGAGTTCTACTTTTTTGGATGGAACGAGGATATGCGCCGCAACACCAAACAGCTGATCGAGGTTCGCAAAGGCGGCAACGGCGACCTGCGCATCGCGGTCGTGCGCAGGATGATTTCCATCATTCGCGAACATGAGCAGGAGGATTTTGTCTGGGAGTCGCATCGCCTGGGCCGCTCGCTCAGCTTGTCCGCCCGCGAGCGCGACAATGCCGGCCTAGAGGAATTCATGCTGCGTGAATTTTTCAGCGACCCGGGCGCCTTGCGCTGACGCCTGGCACCGCCTCGGGACGCAGAACTGCCAGGGCTGACCCACGCCACCGGGCAGGCGCTCGCGCTGCTGCCGTTGCGGGGAAATGTCAGGCCCGTATCCCCCACTTGCGGGGCATATCGCCCGCCGGACCCGAAATTTGACTCTCCCGGCCGATGCATACCTGCAAAGAAAACGCATTACTTTCAGTCATTTGAAGCAGCAAGCTGAGGCTGGCACGATTACTGCGACCTGCTGAGTGAGACCGGATCGAGCCGGCGCCAAACCTTTTCCCGGACGCAACTTTCACATGGGGTCGCACTATGGTTACTCTGCTGATACTTTTCATTTGCGGTGCCGCCGGCTGGGCGATCAGCCGGCCCATCGTTCGTGCGCTGAAAATTTGATCCGCCCGCGCGCGGTCCGCGCGTCTGCGGTCTGCGCCTAAACCACAGGACTCCGGAGGCGATCGCCTCGCGACTACTCGAACGCCGCAATCGCGCGCGCCGGCCCGGTGAGCGCGAGTACATGCATGCCGGTGCGGGCGCGGTCGACGATGTAAATGTAGCCGCGCGCGTCGACTTCGACATTGTTGGTCTGGATCACGCCCTTGCAGCGCCCGTCGCCGCCACAGCGCTCCTCCGTATTGCCGTTGGCAGCAGGAATGTAATGGCCGATCTCCTGAGGATGGCGGGGATCACGAATGTCCACCGCGCGCACACCGGCGTTGAAATGCGCGAAGAACATAATGCGCTTGTAGTAGATCCTGCTGAAACTCTCGTTGGACGAATGGGTGCCGAAGCGCCCGCCGCGGCGGCAGAATTCGCCCCCGGCATCGGCCACGGTCCAGCTCGCCACAGCGCGCGGTTTGCTGTCCTCACTCACATCCACCATCCATGCCATCTGCCGCGGCTCGCGGCATTCCTCCGCCAGGGATTCGCTGGTGAGGACGACGAAATCGCCGGACTTCTCCTGCTTGTTTGCGTGTCCGGCACGGTCCATGCCCAGCACGGGAAAAACCGTATGCGCACCCGCATCAGGTCCGAGATCGAGCCGGCCCAGCTGCGGATAGAGCAGGTTTTCCGATGTCGGCTCCTTCGGCCCGCGCAACAGCCTGTCGCGGTCCACGATCTGCAGGATGCCGTGGCTGCTGGTGCCGTAGCCGAAATAGACGCGCCCGCCCTTGCGGCCGGTGGAAATCGGACCATGCAACTCGGTCGGCACCGGCCCGCTCGCACCCGGCTGCTGCCCGGTCAGGCCGAAGTCGCGGATGAACTCCGGCCGCTCGGGATTGCCCAGATCGTAGATCTGGGTCATGCGCGCAGTGCGCCAGCCGGGCACGCCGGAAACGAGGTAAGCGATGCCGCTGTCGCACTCCCACCAGTTCTTGTGCGTGCCCTGCAGCCCGCTCGCCACGGTGCTCACCAGGACAGGCTTGGACGGATCGGCGACGTTCCACACTTCATGCGCCGAGTTGCCGAAAGTGCGCAGCAGGTACACGCCCTTGCGGTCGGCGCGCGGCAGTTCGGCGCCGTCGCACACGCGCACCATCTGCGCGCCGGCGCCGGGGGCACCCGGAATGTGCGCGAGCAATCGCGGCCGCTGCGGGTCGCTCACATCCAGTATCGCCGTGCCGTTGTGCTCGGTCTTTGCGTTCAGCGTGTTGGGACGATGGCCGCCATGCAGCCCTATGTATGCGATCCAGCGCCCGCCCTGCGCATGCACCAGCGGCTGATAGGCGCTGCGGCCCTGCAGGTCGTGATAGCCCACCAGGTCCATGTTGCGCGCCTGCGCCGGGCTCGGTGACTGGGCCGATGCGCAGGCGCACGCGGCGGCAAGGATTGCGCCGGCGTACCGGCGCAAGCGTCCGGTCACTTCGCCAGCAGGCGCTTTACCTTGGCATAGGAGAGCAGGCCGCGCAAGCATTCCTCGCTGCCTTGCGTTGTCTCCATCACCGGCAGGTGCGTTACCCCGGTGTCCTTGAACAGTTCCAGCACGTCCCCCACGGTCGATCGCTCGATGTCTTTGATATCCGCCACGCGCCAATCCTTGATCTTTTGCATGATATCGCCTACCCGTACATCTTTGCGGCCGACGCCCGTGAAATGCATGTACTGTTGCGACTTCTCGCCGGATATGTCGTAGGCCGTGAGCATTCCCACGACGGAATTCTTCTTCTTGTCGACGACGAAGGCGCATCTGACTCCCGCATGTTTGAGGTGCTTGAGCGCCTCGTCGATGATGTCCTCTTCCTGCAGCGTCACCGACGGGCGCGACCTGAAATCTATCATCGCCAACAATGCGGGATCCGCCTCGTTCGCATACCAGGGGTCAGCGCCGGGGATGGGAAGGCGGTCGCATTGAACGGATTTTAGCTGCAGCTTTTCGTTTTGCATCGTTGTTCCTCGTTCGTTTCTCGCGGATCGACAATTGCATCCGCGTATGCCGGGTTCAGTCGCGACGGCAGGCTGTACTCCTGACAGCCTGCCGATTCAAAACATCCAGTCTGCAGGACGTCTTTTTTTTAAAAGTGGTCAGGATCCGGGGCCACACCCGGATCGCATTGTAATGCGCCCGAGTCTGCGCGTCATCGTCAGATACGATGCTAGCGCAAGCGAAACGCCTGACACTGTGACATTTGCACGATCGCCGGGACCGGACTGCCCGCCTGACAGGAAGGCGCGGCGGCAGCGCACGCCACTAAATCCTGTCCGGCTTGCCGATCCAGGATCAGCGCAATTCGCTCCGACCCGCAGGAGCGTGCGGCTATGCCATCCTCGCCCGGCATCCGCTCCCAATGCGTGCGTCCGCGGGCAACGCGGGCGCCGCCGGCATCAGGCATTGCGTTTGCGCAGCGCGTCCAGCATCGGCGCGATCAGGTCCATCGGCACCGGAAATACGATGGTGGAAGCCTTGTCCCCGGCGATGTTGCTCAAGGTCTGCAGGTAGCGCAACTGCATCGCTTCGGGCTGCCGCGCCATGACCTGCGCCGCCTGCAGCAGTTTTTCCGAGGCCTGCAATTCGCCCTCGGCGTGGATCACCTTGGCGCGCCGCTCGCGTTCGGCTTCCGCCTGGCGCGCAATCGCACGCACCATCGACTCGTTCAGATCCACGTGCTTGATCTCCACGTTGGATACCTTGATGCCCCAGGCGTCGGTCTGTGCGTCCAGCACTTTCTGGATGTCGAGGTTGAGTTTCTCGCGCTCGGCCAGCAGCGCATCCAGTTCATGCTTGCCCAGCACCGCGCGCAGGGTGGTCTGGGCGAGCTGGCTGGTGGCGCCCAGAAAGTCGACCACCTGGATGATCGCCTTCTCCGGATCGACCACGCGGAAGTACACCACGGCGTTCACCTTGACCGAGACGTTGTCGCGCGTGATCACGTCCTGCGGCGGCACGTCGAACACCACGGTGCGCAGGTCCACCCGCACCATCTGCTGCACCACCGGGATCAGAAAAATCAGGCCCGGCCCCTTTACGCTCCAAAACCGCCCCAACTGGAACACCACTCCGCGTTCGTACTCGCGCAGGATGCGCAAGGACGCCGCAAGCAGCGCCACGACGAGAATGATCGCGCCTAAACCGAAATTGAGCAGCATGAACTAATCTCCCCGGTAGACCATGAATCGGACCAGCTGCAACGCGGCAGCGGCTCCTGCCTTACGTATCCCCTTTGTCGGGCGCGGCAACGACGTCGAGCATCAGGCCGTCGATCGCGGCGACGCGCACGCGCTGGCCGGCCCTGAGCGGGGTTGCTGCGCGCACGCGCCAGTTTTCGCTATGCACCCGGGCCCAGCCCTCGCGCTGGAAATCCTCCAGCACTACACCGGGCGCGCCCAGCAATTCCTCGCGCCCGCTCACCACGGGCCGGCGCTGCGATTTGAGCAATACTCCGACTACCAGCATCAGAAACGCGGCGCTGGCAGCGGCGAAGCCGCCGATCAGTTCGAGCGGGATGCTGAAGTCGGGAAGATCGGTGTCGTACAGCATGACCGATCCGATGACGAAAGCAATCAGCCCGCCTATGCCGAGGGAACCGAACGCCGGAAGGAACGCTTCCGCCACCATGAAAGCGATGCCCAATAGTATGAGCGCGAGACCGGCGTAGTTCACCGGCAGCATCTGGAACGCGTACAGCGCGATCAGCACGCAGATCGCGCCGACCACGCCGGGCAGCACCATCCCCGGGTTGGAGAATTCGAACACGATGGCGTAAATGCCGAGCAGGATCAGGATGTAGGCGATGCTCGGGTCGGTGATGATCGAGAGAAATCGCGTGCGCCAGTCGGGTTCGAACGCGGTAGCGGCCACGCCCGCGGTGGCGAGCACATGCTCGGTTCCGGCAAGCTCGAGCTTGCGGCCGTCCAGGCGCTGCAGCAGTTGCGGCACGTCGTCGGCCACGATATCGATGACCTTGAGTTCCAGCGCTTCGACAGCGGACAGGCTCAGCGCCTCGCGCACCGCACGCTCCGCCCATTCGGCGTTGCGGCCGCGCATTTGCGCCAGCCCGCGGATATAGGCCGAAGCGTCGTGCACCACCTTGCGCGTCATCGCGTCGCCCGAAAGCGCACCTGCCTTGCCGCCGTCTTTGCCGGCTTCGCCCCCGCCCTTGCCGGCGTCACCCTTGCCCTTGCCCTTGCCCTTGCCCTCTTCGTCCTTGCTACCTTCTGCGCGACCCTCATCCTTGCCCGCACCGAAGCCACCTCCGCCTATTTGCACCGGGGTCGCCGCGCCCAGGTTGGTGCCCGGCGCCATTGCCGCGATGTGGCTGGCGTAGAGCATATAGGTGCCGGCGCTGGCGGCGCGCGCGCCGCTCGGTGCGACGAACGCGGCGACCGGCATGGGCGCTGCAAGTATGTCCTTGATGATCGCGCGCATCGAAGTATCCAGGCCGCCCGGGGTATCCATTTGCAGCACGAGCAATTGCGCCTGCATTGCACGCGCACGTTCGATGCCGCGGTGCACGTAATCGGCGGTCGCCGGCCCGATCGCGCCGTTGACCGTTAGCACCAGCACCGGCGCCGGCGCCGCCGCCAGCCACCAGGGCCAGAACAAGGCCATCAGGAAAATAGTGAACCGGCCCATGCGTCGCTTCCTTCGTCCCGCCCCGCTTTGAACGCCTGACGCAATTGCCGTCGGGCGGCCGATTGAGGGGAGCACGATGGGACCGGTCCCCTCGGGTCGTCGTAAAGTATTGTTGAACTATAGTTCTTTTTGGCGCACCCGGCAGCGCTTCCGGTAAACTGGCGCCCTCCAGCAACTGTCCCGGCACCTTACACCATGCGCGAACCCGCACCCAAGACGATCTATTTGAAGGACTACCAACCGCCGGCCTATCTGATCTCGAGCATCGATCTCGATGTCGATATCCGCGAAAATCACGCGCTGGTGCGCGCCGTCCTGGCAGTAAGCAGAAATCCGCTGTCCGCCGATGCCGGCGCGCCGCTGGTGCTGGACGGCGACGAGATCGAGCTGATGTCGGTGGCGCTGGACGGAAGGGTGCTGGCGCCCGGCGAGTACCTGGTCGCGCCCGAAAGCCTCACCATCGCCGGGGTGCCCGGGCGCTTCACGCTTGAAACCGTCTCGCGCATCCGGCCGCAGCAGAACACCAGGCTGGAGGGCCTGTACGCCTCGAGCAACGGCTTTTTCACCCAATGCGAAGCCGAGGGCTTTCGCCGCATCACCTGGTTCATCGACCGGCCCGACGTGATGGCGCGCTACACCAACACCATCCACGCCGAGCGCGAACGCTATCCGGTGCTGCTCTCGAACGGCAATCTGCTCGCTGCGGGCGGGGAAGCGGACGGCCGTCACTGGGCGAAATGGGAGGACCCGTTTCCCAAGCCCTCGTACCTGTTCGCCATGGTGGCGGCGAAGCTGGAGAAACTGGAGAACAGCTTCGTCACCCGCTCCGGGCGCACGGCCCGGCTCGCCGTCTACGTCGAGCCGGGCAAGCTGGACCAGTGCGGCTTTGCCATGCGCTGCCTCAAGAGCGCGATGAAATGGGACGAGCAGGTGTTCGGCCTGGAACTGGATCTCGACGGCTACATGATCGTGGCGGTGAGCGATTTCAACTCCGGCGCGATGGAGAACAAGGGCCTCAACATATTCAACACCAAGTACGTGCTCGCGCGCCCGGACACCGCCACCGACATCGATTACCAGAACATCGACCGCGTGGTCGCGCACGAGTATTTCCACAACTGGACCGGCGACCGCGTCACCTGCCGCGACTGGTTCCAGCTGTCGCTGAAAGAAGGCCTCACCGTGTTCCGCGACCAGGAATACGGCGCGGACATGTACTCGCGCGTGGTGCAGCGCATCCAGGAAGTGCGCGGCCTGCGCGCGGCGCAGTTCCCCGAGGACGCCGGTCCGATGGCGCACCCGGTGCGTCCGGCCGCCTACATGGAGATCCGCAATTTCTACACCATGACGGTGTACGAGAAGGGCGCCGAAGTTGTGCGCATGCAACACACGCTGCTGGGGCCGGCTTTGTTCCGCAAGGGTATGGATCTTTATTTCCAGCGCCACGACGGCCAGGCGGTGACCACCGACGAGTTCGTGCAGGCGATGCAGGATGCGAGCGGAATCGACCTGTCCCAATTCCGCCGCTGGTACGAACAGGCGGGCACGCCGCAGGTGCAGGCTGAGGCGGAATACGATGCCGCCGCGCAGCGCTATGTGCTTACGCTCCGGCAATCGTGCGCGCCCACGCCGGGGCAGGAGGCCAAGCTGCCTTTCCATATCCCGTTCGCCCTGGGGCTGGTGGGGCCGGACGGCGCCGACCTGCCGCTGCGGCTGCAGGGCGAAGCGCCGGGCGCCCCGCGCACGGGAAGATCGCATGCCCCCGCGGAAACGACCCGCGTGCTGTCGCTGACACAGCCGCAACAGCGCTTCGTCTTCGTCGACGTGCCGGCGCCTCCGGTGCCCTCGCTGCTGCGCAATTTTTCCGCGCCGGTAAACGTGAGCTACGACTACAGCGAGGCCGAACTCACGCACCTGATGGCGCACGACGCAAATGCCTTCAACCGCTGGGAAGCGGGCCAGCGGCTGGCGCTCGCGCTGATCCTGAAAGGAATCGAGGCGCTGCGGGCGCAAGGCAAGGCCGCCGGCGCCGCCGCGGCGACACCGCAGGCCTTCGTCGCCGCCTTCGCCCGCGTGCTCGACTACGCGCCGCGGGATCCCGCCTTCGGAGCGGAAGCCCTGGCGCTGCCCTCGGAGGTCTATATCGCCGAGCAGTTGGCCGAGGTCGATCCGGACGCCGTACACGCAGTGCGCAACCGCCTGCGCCGCGAACTGGCGCAGGCCCTGCGCGGCGAGTTGCTCGCGGCCTACCAGGCTCATGCGGTGCCGGGCCCTTACAGTCCGGACGCGCAGGCTGCGGGCAAGCGCGCGCTGCGCAACCTCTGCCTGGGCTATCTGATGGAACTCGAGGACGCCGGGATCCGCGCGCTCGCCCTGAGCCAGTTCGAGCGCGCCGACAACATGAGCGATGCCATGGCGGCGCTGGCGGCGCTGGCCAATTGCGACTGCGCCGAGCGCGTGCCGGCGCTGGATGCGTTCTATGCCAGGTGGCAGCACGAACCCCTGGTGGTGGACAAATGGCTGGCGGTGCAGGCGGGCTCGCGCCTGGCCGGCACCCTCGCCGAAGTGCGCAAACTCCTCGCGCACCCCGCGTTCGAAATTCACAACCCGAACAAGGTCTACGCGCTGATCCGCAGCTTCTGCAGCAACCACGTGCATTTTCATGCCGCCGACGGCGGCGGCTACGCCTTCCTCGCCGAGCAGGTGATCGCAATAGACGCGTTCAATCCGCAGGTCGCCGCGCGCATGGCGCGCGCCTTCGACCGCTGGCGCAAGTTCGATGCCGGGCGCAGGCAGCACGCCAGCGCGGCGCTCGAGCGCATCCGCGATGCTACAGGCTTATCCAAGGACACAGCCGAGATCGTGAGCAAGGCGCTGGCCTAGCGCCGAAATTTCAGCGTATCTGCGCGACTTTCTTCTGCACACGCTGATCGAAACGCTCCAGGGTCACCACCACGCGCTCGTGGGTGCCGTCCCCGATCGGTTCGACGGCGTCGGCCGCGGATACCCGAAACGTCAGCAGGCGCCCGTCGATCTTGATCAGTTCGGCTTCGGCGCTCATGCGCATGCCCACCGGCGTAGCGGCGTAGTGGCGCACGTCTAGGTGCGTGCCCAGGCTCTGCTGACCCGGCGGCAGCAGATGCTCCACCGCGGCCAAGGCCGCCGCCTCGATCAGATTGATCATCACCGGCGTCGCGAGCACGTGCACGCGGCCGCTGCCGACTTCGGGCGCCGTGTGCTGCTCGCCCACCACCAGTTCGGCCGAACCTTTGAGGCCGACGCGCAATCCCGCGATGTCAACCATGCTGTTCTCCTCTATCGGATGGCCGATGTTAGCCCATGCCAAACCGAATATCCTTGACCGGGGGCAAGCCTTGCGGC
Organism: Burkholderiales bacterium; assembly: GCA_014860355.1. Lineage (GTDB taxonomy): Bacteria > Pseudomonadota > Gammaproteobacteria > Burkholderiales > SG8-39 > 2-12-FULL-64-23. The sequence goes on from JACZJV010000166.1 coordinate 9,171, forward strand.
TATCCGCGCCGGCGCCGCCGCTTGCCATACCCCTCCGGGGGCGGCGACTATGGCGCCGCTGCTATGCGTTACCATGACAGGGTATGGCGGCCAGCCCGTCAAGGACAATGACAACACGAGAGGGGGTGCACCAATGCGGTCTTACTGGATTCAAGCCGGTGGCGGACAGACCACCCTGGAACGGCGCGAGGTGCCCATGCCCGAGCCCGGATCGGGGCAGATACTGGTGCGCGTGCGCGCTGCCGGCCTCAACCGCGGCGAATTCATCGCCGGCCATGGCCTGACCAAGACGGGCGCGGCCAAACCCGCCGGCGGCGAAGCCTCGGGGGAGATCGCCAAGATCGGCGCCGGCGTCAGCGGATACACCCTGGGCGCGCGCGTCATGGGGCGTTGCCCCGGGGCGTTCGCCGAATACGCGCTCATGGATGCGCGCGAGACCATCGCCGTGCCTGAACGCCTGTCCTGGGAAGTGGCGGCCGGCATCCCGCTCACCTTCATGGTGGTGCACGACATGCTCATCGCCCAGGGAAAGCTCGCCGCGGGCGGATGGCTGCTGGTGACCGGCATTTCCTCCGGCGTCGGCGTCGCCGCGCTGCAGACCGCCAAAGCGCTGGGCGCAAAAGTCATCGGCACCTCGGGCTCGGACGACAAGCTGGCGCGGCTGAAGCCCATCGGGCTGGATCTGGGCATACGCACGCGCGCCGGCGACTTCTGCGAAACGGTATTGCAGGCCACTGATGGCAAGGGTGTGAACCTGGTGGTCAACAACGTCGGCGGCTCGGTGTTCGCCGAGTGCGTGCGCGCGCTCGCTTTCCAGGGCAGGCTCGCCACCGTGGGTTATCTCGACGGCGTGCTCAAGGCCGAGATCGACATCGAGGCGTTGCACGCGAAACGCCTGGTGTTGTTCGGCGTGTCCAACAAGCTGCGCAGCCCGGAGCAGCGCGCCGAATCCGCGCGCGGCTTCGTCGCCGACATCCTCCCCGCCATCGCCGAGGGCAGCATCCGGCCGCTGATAGACAAGGTTTACCCCTTCGACGAACTGCCTGCGGCGAAGGCGCACATGGAATCGAACGCGCACCTGGGCAAGATCGTGCTGCGCGTGGCATAGGTCCGAGCCGCGCTACATTTGCTCACAATTGCTTGCACACCGTAACCGGCCGATGGCCGACACTGGGGCTGCGTGCGTAGCGGATTGCGCGCACAGAACCGAAAAGGAGCAAGCGATGAACACCACGAAAAAACTGATCTGCCTCCTCGCGGCGGGCGCCACGCTCGCCGCTGCCTCGCCCGCGTTCGCCGACCGCGGGCATACGCGCGAGCGCGACTACCAGAGTGCCTACCGCCATTACGACGGCCGGTACGCCGATCGCGGCGAGCACCGCGGCTGGGACCGGCGCCGCGCAGTCGTCGTGCACCGGCCGATGATCGTGGAGCACCCGGTATATTACGCGCGCCCCGCGCCGCGGCGCGACATTGACGTCATCGCCCCCGCGCTGATCATCGGCGCCGTGATCGGCAGCTATATGTTCAGCCACCAGTAGCGTCCGCGCACGCGCGCCGCGATTTCGCGCGCGGGAGACGGCCGATATATGGCAGAATCTGGCCCTGTTCCAGGGGACTGAAATCATGCGCATCGGCATTATCGGCGGCGGCGTCATCGCGCGCCTGTTTCTCGAGCACATCGCGCGCGGCGACATGGGCGCAGCCAGCGTGGTGGCGATCCAGGGTCGAAGCCCGGCCTCGCGCGGCAAGCCCCTGGCCGAGCAGTACGGCGTGCCCTTCGTCACCGGCCTCGACGAGTTGATAGCCGCGCGCCCGGAAGTGGTGATCGAAGCCGCCTCGCACGATGCGGTGCGCGATTTCGCCAAGCCGCTGCTGAAGCAGGGCATACCGGTGCTCATTCTCTCCGGCGGCGCGCTCTGCGACGACGCCCTGCGCGCGCGGCTGGAGTCCGCAGCGGCAAAATACAAGACCCTGCTCTACGTGCCCTCTGGCGGCATCGGCGGCCTCGATGCGCTCAAGGCGGTCTGCGTGGCCGGCGCCGATTCGGTCGAAATCGCCGTGACCAAGCCGCCCGCGGCCTGGAAAGGCATCCCCTATGTTCAAAAACTGGATCTCGACCTCGACCGTCTCAGTGTAGCGGTGACCCTGTTCGAGGGCTCGGCGCGCGAGGGTGTACCGCATTTTCCCGCCAATGTGAACATCGCCGCGGCGCTCGCCATGGCCGGCATCGGCTTCGACCGCACCAAACTGAAAGTAGTTGCCGACCCGGCGCTGATCTATAACACGCACTACATTAACATTCGCGGCAAGACCGGCACCATCAGCATCAGGTTCGAAAGCGTTCCCTTCCCCGACAATCCCAAGACCGCCATGCTCGCCTGCTACAGCGCGCTCGCCGCGTTCAAGCAGTTCAATTCGCCGGTGCGCTATGGCACATGAGACCTGTCATGAATAACGCCGATCTGATCGTATCCATCCTCAAAGACGCAGGCATCCGCCACGGTTTCGGCGTGCCCAGCGGCAACGTGCTGCCGCTGATGGACGCGATGCGCCGCGGCGGCATCGATTTCGTGCTCACCGCGCACGAAGGATCCGCGGCGTTTGCCGCGGATGTCACGGGCAGGATGACGGGCGTGCCGGGCCTGTGCATCGCCACGCTCGGACCCGGCGCGACCAATCTCACCACGGGCGTGGGCTGCGCCTGGCTAGACCGCTCGCCCCTGATCGCGATCACCTGCACGCTGAACGAGGCGCAGCTCGGCCGCCGCCTGCAGATGTGGATCGACCATCACCAATTGTTCAAACCGATCACCAAGGCGACGCTGCGCCTGCGTCCCGGCGAGATCGTAGCGACGCTGACGCAGGCGCTGCAGCTCGCCTGCTCCGAGCCGCAAGGGCCGGTGCACCTCGACCTGCCCGAGGACGTTGCGCTGGCGCAAGCCACAGAGACGCTGGCGCAAGCCACAGAGACGCCGGCGCCGGCCACCGAGACATGGGCGCACGCGCTGCCTGCGGGCATACCTGCGGCGGGAGCGCCCGCGGCGGATATCCAGCGCGCAGGCGAACTGCTGCGCTGCGCCAGGCGGCCGCTTGCAGTGATCGGCGCGAGTGCCATGCGCATGCGCGACCCGCTGTTGCTGCGCGCCTTCGTCGAGCGGCACAAACTGCCGTTCGCGACGACGATGATGGCCAAGGGACTGATAGACGAGGACCATCCCCTGTCGCTCGGCTGCATCGAGCGCGCCATGCGCAAGTTTCAGCGCGCGCTGGTCCAGAGCGCCGACCTGGTGCTCGGCCTGGGCTACGACACGGTCGAGGTGGAGTACGAGGCGTGGACCGGCACGGTGCCGGTGCTCCACGTCGGCACCGAACGCGCAGATGTCGATGCCGGCGTGCGCGTCGCGCATGAAGTGGTCGGCGATCTGGATACCGCGCTGGCGCGCCTGGCGGCGCTGCCGGCAGCCGCGAACGACTGGCCCGCGCAAGCTGCGAGCCGGCACCGCGACGCATTCCAGCAAGCGCTGCGCCCGGCGACAGCCGGCTTCGCTCCGCACCAGGCGATAGACGTCGTGCGCCAGGTGCTGCCGCGCGATGGCGTGCTTGCGTTCGACATCGGCGCGCACACCCATCAGATCGGCAGCCAGTGGACCGCGCACGCCCCGCGCACTTTCCTCATCACCAATGGCTGGTCGTCGATGGGATTCGGCATTCCGGCCGCGCTCGCCGCCAAACTCGCGCGTCCGGACCTGCCGGTGGTGTGCATGCTCGGCGACGGCTGCTTCCAGATGAGCTGCGGCGAAGTGGCGGTGGCGCAGCGCGAGAGTCTCGCCATTGCCTTTGTCGTGCTCGACGACCGCTGGCTGTCGCTGATCAAGGTCAAGCAGGACCGGCGCGGCCTGCCCTACTACGGCACCGAGCTAGCGCCGCGGGATTACCCGCCGCCGCCCGCGCACTACTTCGGCGTGCCCGCGCTGGGAGTGGACAGCGCCGCAGGCCTCGAGCGCGAGTTGCGCAAGGCGCTCGCCGCGGACGGCCCGACCATCATCGAAGCGCTGGTCGATCCCGCGCATTACGCGCAGACCGTGTTCGATTGACAGGCCGAGGGATACCAGCGGCGGCCGCCGTGGGCCCCTATGGCGATCGATCCGGCGCAGCGGTCCGTCGCCGCTCCAGGATGACCAGCGCGATTCCGCCTAGTATGGCCGCAGATGCCAGCACCAGGCGCAGGCTTATGGGCTCGCCCAGGAGGACGATGCCGCCCACCGCGGCGATGACCGGAACGCTGAGTTGAACCGTCGCGGCACTGGTGGCCTTTAACGCGGGCAGTGCCGTATACCAGATGGCGTACCCGATACCGGACGCTATCGCACCCGACATTACCGCATACCAGAATCCGGCGTAGTCGACAGAGGCGCCGCTGAACATCAGCGCGCTCAGCGCGATGGAAATCGGCACGGCGCGCAGGAAATTTCCCGCCGTTACCCTGGTGGGATCGCCCGCGCCCCTCCCGCGCAAAGAGTAGACACCCCATGCGACTCCGGCCCCCAGCATCAATATGGAACCGACCAGCGGCGGCGCCGAGAGACCAGGCAGCAGCAGACCGACAAGCCCACCGAAGGCGAGCAAGAGCCCGGCCAGCTGCGCCCTCAACAGCCGCTCTCCCTTCCAGATGCCGTGGCTGATCATCGTTGCCTGGACTGCGCCAAACAGCAGGAGCGCACCGCTGGCCGCGGGCAGGCTTACATAAGCAAACGAAAAGCCCGCCGCATAGACGAACAACGCCAATGCCGACGGCCAGTTTCCCCCGCCCCCATGCGCCCGCCGGCCCAGTCGAGCGATCATCCAGAGCGTCAGCGCTCCCGAGACCAGCCGAATCGTGGTAAAGCTGGCGGCATCGATATGGGCATGTTTGAGGGCGAGCCGGCAGAGCAGCGAATTGCCCGCAAACGCAATCATGGCCAGCGACGTAAGGGCAAGGACCCGTGCATATGACATGGAATGCCCGCTTTGAAACCCGCGATACACTGTGGCCCGGCACGCCGGCGCGTCCGCCAAAAACGATCTACGGAATCACGCTTACGGACGAGAACTCGGAATAGCCGTCTATATTGCAGATTCCGGTAACGTACACACGCAATCGGATTCCGGTTTTTACGCCCTCCAGCAGGGTTTGAAACATCTTGTCCGAACCGAAGGAGCCGTAATTTTGATAGAACCAGGTTTTGTTTTCGCAGCCGCTGGGGTTTTGCTTTACCGGGAGCCTAAGCACATAGTAATGCTTGGCAGTCGGAACCAGTTCGGCCACGCTTACCACATCGGTCCACCCTGAATTGGCATGAGCCAACTGCGAAAGGAGCAGGCAAGCCGCCCCGAAGATCATTTGTAGCGTTCTCTTCATATCTCGTCCTTGTCTGTCCGCAATGGCTAGCCCGACCCGAGGCAAGCGCAATTGAATTCGGCGTTGCACGACTCCGGAGGCGATCAATGCCGAAGTCCGGCGCCTAGCCGCCGCGCATCAGCTCCCGCGCCATTTCGCGCAGCTTCGACTTCTGGATCTTGTTCGCGTTGGCGCCGGGGGTCATCGGAAACGCCGACAGCGCGCACACGCGCAGCGGCACCTTGAATTTCGCGCTGCGCTCTGCGCAGTGCGCGATCAGCGCCCGTTCGTCGAAGTCCGCGCCCGAACGGGTGATGACAAAGGCCAGCGGCTGCACCCCGGCGGCTGTTTCGACCCCCACCACCTGCGCCGCCTGTACCGACGGGTGTTGCTGCAGTACGTCCTCGATTTCGGCGGGACTGACCATAAAACCGGACAGCCGCAGCGCATCCCCCAGACGCGCGATGAATACGAAGCTCCCGTCCGCAGTGGTGTAGCCCAGATCGCCGCTCCTGAACCAGCCGTCATCCGTGCTTGCGGCACGCTCGGCCTTTTCGTTTTCAAAATAACCCACCATGCGGCTGGGCGCCAGGAATTCGAGTTCGCCCGCGGCGCCATGTGCCAG
>JACZJV010000167.1 GCA_014860355.1 Burkholderiales bacterium
GCTGCGCCCGGCGCGACGGCGCCGAGCGAGCTTGCGCCGACGGGGACGCTGCGCTTCGGCGTCGTCACCGCGCCGGCGCGCACCTCGTTTTTTATCGTGAAAGACGAGCAAGGCGAACCGAGCGGGGTCCCGGCCGAGCTCGCACGGGAGCTTGCGCGCGAGGCCGGCATCCCGATCGAATTCCTGGTCGCGCCGAATTCCGGAATAGTGACCGACGCGCTGAGCTCGGGTGCGATCGACGCCTCCTTCATGCCGGTGGACGAGGAGCGCAGCACGAAAGTGGATTTCGGTCCGGTGTATTTCGTATTCGAGAACACTTACCTGGTGCGCGCGGGTTCGGACATCCGGACCATCGCCGGGGTCGACCGCCCCGGCGTTCGCGTCATCGGCATCGCCGGCACCACGACCATACGCAGCTGCACCCGCCTGCTCACGAAAACGCGGGTCGCGCCCGTCACCGCGGTAGACGAGGCATTGGAAATGCTGGCCGCCGGCCAGGCGGACGCGTTTGCGCTCACGCGCGATTCGCTCATGCCGCTGGCCGCGCGCGTGCCCGGCGCACGCATACTCGAGGGCGCATTCCATCGAACCGGGATCGGCATCGCCGTGCCCAAGAACCGGCCGCATGCGCTCGCCTATGTAAGCGCATTCCTCGAACACGCCAAGGCCTCGGGCCTGGTGCGCAAGGAATTCGACGCCGCCGGCCTGCACGAGCTCGCGGTTGCGCCGCCGGGCTGAGCTGCAGGCGCGTCTGGCCTGAAACCGGGGAAGCAGCAGTGAAAACGAACCGCATGAAGCAAAAGCTGCGCGCCGGCGAAGCGGTATTCGGCGTGTCGGTGATGATTCCCTCGCCGCAGATCGTGGAGATGATCGGCGCCGCCGGCTTCGACTGGGTGCTGCTCGATTGCGAGCACGGCACGCTCACGCTCGAGAGCGTGGAACTGATGGCGATGGCGGCCGAGGCCTGCGGCATCACCGCGATCGCGCGGCCGATGAGCAGCAGCGCCGGACACATCCTGCAGGTGCTCGATCGCGGCGTGATGGGCGTGCAGGTGCCGCACGTCAATACGGCGGCAAAAGCGCGCGAGGTGATCGCCGCGGTGAAATTCCATCCCGCCGGACGCCGCGGCCTCGCCGCCGGCACCCGCGCGGCCGGCTACGACGCCCAGGGCACGCTGGCCGATTACGTCATGGCCGCCAACGAGGCCACGCTGATTGCAATCCAGCTCGAAGACCAAACGGGGATCGAACATATCGACGAGCTGCTGCAGCTGGAGGGCATAGACGTTTTCTTCATCGGCCCGTCCGACCTGTCGCAATCGATGGGCCATCCGGGCCAGCCCAAAGCGCCCGCGGTCGCGCAGGCCATAGCCGCGAGCCTGCGCAAAATGGTGGCGGCGGGCCGCACGCCGGGCATGCCGGCCGGCGCGGAAAACGTACGCGCCATCCTGGACCAGGGCGTGCGCTACATCTACACCCACCTGCCGCGCCTACTGGCCGGCAGCGCCAGGGACTATTTGGCGAAGGCGAGAGGCGCGACCCGGGATACTTGACTGCGGTGCTCGTAGTCCGGTTTGCGCACGACAGGCAATCAACCACGACAGGGAGCGGTCATCATGCCAGCCACTACGCAGCATCCCTACCATCCGATCATCTACGTGCGCGGCTTTGCCGCCACCCAGGGCGAGATCGAAGACACCGTCGCCGATCCCTACATGGGCTTCAACATCGGCTCGACCAAGGCGCGCATGATCTGGACCGGCGATGTGAAGCGCTTCTTCTTCGAGTCGCCCCTGGTGCGTTTGATGAGCGACCACCAATACAACGACGTGTTCGTGGACGGCGAAGATCTGTTGGCGGAGGGTCGCCCCGAGGACATGATCGCCTACCGCAGCCTCATCATCTACCGTTACTACGACGAAGCCAGCAGGGACTTCGGCACCGGCGGGACTCCGCCCATCGAGCATTTCGCGCAAGGGCTGGGCCGGCTGATACTGCGACTGCGCGACAAGATCTGCGCCAATCCGAAGAATGCGACGGCGCCGGCGGATTTCCGCGTCTACCTGGTTGCGCACTCGATGGGCGGGCTGGTCTGCCGCGCGTTTCTGCAGAACCCCAGGCTGGGCGCGGCCGAGGCGCGCGCCGCGGTGGACAAGTTGTTCACCTACGCGACGCCGCACAACGGCATCGACATGCGCATCGTGCGCAACGTGCCGGGCTGGCTGAGTTTCGGCGATGCGAACAACTTCGACCGCGAGCGCATGGCCGGATACCTCGGACTGCCCGCGGGCGACGACGTTTCGATCGTAAAGAACTTCCCGCCCGAGCGCGTTTTCAACCTGGTCGGAACGAACCCGCGCGACTACGCCGTGGCGGGCGGGCTTTCATCGTGGGCGGCCGGCGACGCGAGCGACGGGCTGGTGCGCATCGAAAACGCCACCACCCACGGGGTTGGCCCCGGCGGCAGCGAGCTAAGCTCGCCGCGCGCCTTCGTGCACCGCAGCCATTCGGGCCACTACGGCATCGTGAACTCCGAGGAGGGCTATCAGAACCTCACGCGATTCCTGTTCGGCGCGCTGCGCGTAGACGGCATCTTCGACATCGACGACATCACATTGCCGGCAGAGGTGGAAAAAGGGTTCAAAGCCGGCAAGACGGTGCGCGCGTCCTATCAGTTCGAGGTCGCGGCCAGCGTGCGCGGCTGCCAGTGGCAGATGACCCGGCGCGAAGTACGCGAGAACTCCGCCATTTTCCGCAGCTACAACGACCTGTTCCCCGGCGCTGACAAGACCAGGCGCCTGCCCGATCGCAGCAAGAGTCCGCACCTGTTCTCGGTGTTCCTCGACCCCGCCAAGAGCGTCAAGACTTCGGGCTCGGTCAGCTTCGCCTTCGATCTCAAGGTGCTGGTGCCCGACTACGAACTCGATGGCGTGCTGTTCCTGAAGCGGCACTACGAGGGCGGCTACATCATGCACGAACTCATATTGGTCGAAGCCTTCCCCGACGCCGCGGCACCCGGGGGCTGGCGCATCAAATACGGCTATCAGGAGGACAACCCCGGCAAACCGGGCAAGATCGCGGAAACGCGCGTACTCGACGGGGAAGCCGGCCTGGCGTTCAGCATCCCCATCGCGCAAAAAGGGCGCCCCGGGGTGCAGGGCGCTTTGCGCATCGAGGCACGCCCTTGGAACTGAACCGGCTATACCGTCGGGCGCGCCGCGCTCGCCAGCGCTTCCGGGCAGACCTTAGCTGAACCCTGGCAGAGAAATGCCGATGAATTTTCAGGGCCAGGGGCGTGCGTTGAGCGACGAGGGCATGGACCGGGTATGCAGCGCGCTGGACGTTTCCGCAGCCGAAGTGTGGGCCGTGCTGACGGTGGAGACGCGCGGGTTCGGTTTCTTCCAGGATCGCCGGCCGCAGATCCTGTTCGAACGCCATGTCTTCCACCGGCTGACGCAAGGCCGGCACGACGACGGAAATGCCGATATCAGCGATGCAAAAGCCGGCGGCTATGTCGGCGATGCGGGCGAATACGCGCGCCTGGAAAAAGCCATGCGCCTGGACCGCAAGGCTGCGCTGCAAAGCGCCTCCTGGGGCATAGGTCAGGTCATGGGTTTCAACTACCGCCTCACCGGCCACATCAGCGTCAATGCCATGGTCGGCGCGATGGTAAGAAGCGAAGACGCGCAATTGCTCGCCGTAGCGAATTTCATCAAGGGCAGCAAGCTTGCCAGGGCGCTGCAGCGCCAGGACTGGGTGAGCTTCGCGCGCGGCTACAACGGCCCGGAATTCAAGCGCAACGACTACGACCTCCGGCTGGCCGCCGCCCACGCCAAATACAAAGTCACGCGCCCGGACCAGGCTTTGCGCACGGCGCAGGTCGCGTTGCGCTATCTGGGCATCGACCCCGGGCCCATCGACGGATTCCGCGGCCGCCGCACGCGCTCGGCCCTGATCCAGTTCCAGGGACGATCCGGCCTACCTGAAACCGGTGAACTCGACCACGACACCGCTCGCAAGTTGCTGGCGCAGGCGTTTTCCGCTTAGCGTTCAGCTCGAATTGAGGGGACACCCCCTTCATGCTTCCCTGCATTTGCGCTGCAAAGTTCATTTTGCAGCGGGTTCCAGGCTGACGCGCAAGCGCGGCGCAGGCCCTGCAAGCGCCGCGGGGCGGGGCCGCGCTATCCGGCGCCGCCTTAGCCCAGCGCCCGCACCCTCGCCGCGAGCGCCACCGCGTAGGAATCGGTCATGCCCGAGACGAAATCGGTGATCGCAAGCACGCGCGCGTAGAGTTCGCTCGCCGGCCTGCCGTCGGCGCCGAGGAACTGCCCCGGGAGGAACTCCAGGACCGCGCGGGCCTGCGGCGGGGGTGAGCCATCGGCCGCGGCCTCGATCGCGCCGACGAAGGCCTGCAGCAGCTCCCCCAGAATCGCCGCGCCCGGACTTTGCAGATTCAACACCACCGCCGAGTGGTAGACGCGCTCGCGCGCGAGAGTGCGAAACGCCTCCAGCGCCTGCGCGTGCGGTATCACCGCGATGAGCTCCTGGTCGAACGCGCCCCGGAGCATCGCCTCTGCGCGCGCGGCAAAAGCCTCGGCCGCCTCCGCCACCAGCGCATCTATGGTGCGCGCGCGCAGGTACTCCACGCGCTTCTCGTCGGTCAGGATGGCCCCGGCCTTGGTCCACGCCGCCGGGTCACTGACGACGCCGCGATACAGCGGCTCGATTTCCGCGTAGCGCATCTCGCCCGCGCGAAACGCGTCCTCGACGTCGATCACGCAGTAGCTGATGTCGTCCGCCGCCTCCACCAGGAAAGCGAGCGGGTGGCGGCACCACAAGCCCGCGCCCGCGCGCCGGCCGATGAGTCCGGCCGCCTGCGCCACCGCCTCGAAGCGCTCGCGATCCGCGTAAAAAAAATTGTGCTTTTTCGTCGAGATGCCCGCAGGCGGTTCAAACGGCAGGTGCGCCGGGCGCGGGTACTTCGCGACTGCGGCGAGCGTGGCGCAGGTAAGCTGCATGCCGCCCGCATTGTCGGGCATGCCCAGGCGCGCGAGGATCCTGAAAGTCTGCGCATTGCCCTCGAAGCGTTCGAAGTCGGCGCGCTCCTCGGCGGCGAGGCGCGCGAGCACGGCGCGGCCCGGCTCGGTAGCGTTGAACCAGGACTGAATTGCCGACTCCCCGGCATGCCCGAAGGGCGGATTGCCGATGTCGTGGGCGAGACAGGCCGCGGCGACGATGGCGCCGAAGTCGGCGGCCAGGTATCCGCTCGCCGACATCTCCGGGTATGTCCGCAGCACGTGGTCGCCGGCGAGCACGCCGAGTGTACGCCCGACCGAAGCCACTTCGAGGCTGTGCGTCAGGCGCGTACGCACATAATCGTTTTTTGCCAGCGGGAACACCTGCGTCTTGTCCTGCATGCGCCGGAACGCCGATGAAAACACGATGCGGTCGAAGTCGCGCTGGAATTCCGAGCGCGGGCCGACCCCGGCCGCGGGCGGGCCGCCCAGACGGCGGTGGCATAGGAGCGAAGGCCAGTGCATGCGGTTGTGCGACATGGGCGACCATCTTACCCGAGGCGTACCGGCGAAGCTGCCGGGGTCATGGCAAGCATTGCGCGACCGTTTCCTTTTGCGCGCGAAAAAAGTTACTCTGACCCCGTTTCCACATCCTCATCGTTAGAACCCAGACTTGGAGCAGGACCTGCGCACCGACGAAGCCCTGATGTTCGCCTACCGGGACGGCGAGGCCAGGGCGTTCGAAGTGCTCTATGCGCGCTGGCGCGGGCCGCTGTACCGCTACTTCCTGCGCCAGTGCGGGCATGCGGGCCAGGCAGACGAGCTATATCAGGATGTATTCATGCGCGTCATCGGCGCTGCCGCCGGCTATGTAGCCACTGCGAAGTTTGCGACCTGGCTGTTTCGCATCGCGCACAACCGCATGATCGACCATAGGCGCAAGACCGGGCGCGAGCCCGTCGATGCGCTCACCCCCTCCGGGGACGCGGAGGATTGCGCATTCGATCCCCCGGGACCCGCAGACGCCACCCCGGAGCGCCGCGCCGAACAAAGGGACCTGAGCGCGGCGCTGATCGCCGCCTTGAACGAGCTGCCCGAAGTGCAGCGCGAAGCCTTCCTGCTCGCCGAAGAAGGCGGCCTCACGCTGCAAGAGATCGCGTCCGTCTGCGGCGTCGGCCGCGAAACCATCAAGAGCCGCCTGCGCTACGCGACGGCCAAGCTGCGCAACAAACTGGAGTCCTGGCGGTGAGCGAAATCGATCCTGAACTTTCCCGCCTCTATCGCGAGGCTTCGAGCGACGAACCGCCGGCGGCGCTGGACGCAGCCATCCTCGCCGCGGCGCGCAAGCGGGCCGCCAGGCCGCGCAGCCGCGGGCTGTCCCCATGGTGGCGCTGGATGGCGCCGGCCAGCGCCATCGCGACGCTCGCGCTGGGCGTGTCGCTTGCGCTCCTGATCGAGCGCGAGCGCCCCGAGACCATGGACGAAGCCGGCATCCGCCAGACGCAGCCGCAGCGCCCGCCGCCTGCGCGCGCAACCGAGCCGGCGAAGCCGAGGGGCGCAGACCGCGCGACACCCGCAGCGGAGGCGAAAAAGGAAGCGCCTGCGGTCTCCGTCCCGGCGCAGGCACCCCCCGCGGCGAAAGCCTTCCCGGCCGAGCGCGGCGCCCGGGCGATCGCGCCGAGGATGTCCGCTCCCGGAC
>JACZJV010000168.1 GCA_014860355.1 Burkholderiales bacterium
GCCGCGGCGAGCACGTCGGCCACGCGCCGCACCTGCTCGTGCAGTTCCTTCGGCCAGGCGAGTTTCGCCGCTTTGCCCGCAACGGCCGCGATTTCTTCCGTCTCGATTTCGATTTCCACTTGAGCCGGCGCGCGGCGCTCGCCCGGATGCTGGAATTCGGGCCGCAGCCAGCGGATCAGGCCGCGCTGCTCTTCGGCCGCGCGCTCAGCGTTGAGCGCCACCAGGCGTTCGAGCAGCGCCTCATCCAATGCGCGCTTCGCTTCTGCTACCGTGGCCGGAGTGCCGTTCGAACCGGCGGCGGCATTGCCGTTCACCACCTGCAGCAGCGGCGCGAGATCGTCCCAGCCGTAGGCGTCGAGCACGGCGAGGTCGAGTTCGTCGTGCAATTGCATCAGCACCGACCCCAAGCCCTGTTCGTGGATAGTTCTCTCCCTCTCGCACAGCGGCTCGCCCGATTTCAGTTTCTCCAGCACGTTGTACATGGCGGCGAGCCCGACCCCCGATGCGCGGCCTGCTGGCGCTTGCGATGGGCGTCGAGTTGTTCGGCGTAGGCGCGGATGCGAGCTTGCTGACCGGCCACAGTGGCAGGAAAAGGGAAATTATCAAAGCACGGTCCGTTTTGATATCGAGGGTCGGGCCCAATCCAGCCAGTCCTCGCTTCGAAAGTAACCGAGACCTCACCGTCGATCGCGTTTCCTTCTGATATAACAACCTCAAGCAGGCCGTCGCGGGTTGCTTGCGTACCGACAGCCATTGAAATGCGAACTGCCGCGCCATCTGCGCTGTCCACCCAAGGATGATCGGGAATCGCGAACGCAAGTGCGAGCGTAGGCTTGCCATTCAGGTGGTGCTCCAGGACGCGGCGGTTATAAGTCTGCCGAAGACTGTTTGTCGTGATGAAACCAAAGCGCCGCAAACTTCCCGCGCGCGTGAGTTCCGCTGCGTGATCCCACCAGTACATTACGAAGTCGACGGAATCAGGAACGTCCTTTACGGTATTGCGCAGCGCCTCGACATAACCGTCACCCAACATGTCGCGCATGCGCTTATTTCCGATGAAGGGCGGATTGCCGACGACGAAGTCCGCCCGCGGCCACTCGGCCTTGCGCGCACCGACATAGCGCTCCAGCGGCACCTGCGCGGCCTCATCGGGCACGTCCTCGCCCGTGACCGGGTGCTGCTTCATGGTCTTGCCGTCCCAGCGCGTGATCGCCCTGCCCGACGCATCCAGCGCATAGTCCATGCGTTCGTAGGCGAGCAGGGCGTCGCGCTGCTCGATGTTGTGGAAGTCCTTCAACACCGGCTGCGGCGGCATCACCTGGCCGCGGGTGCGGAAATGCCATTGCAGGTAGCCGATCCACAGCACCAGCTCCGCGATCGCGGCGGCGCGCGGATTGATTTCGATGCCGAGCAATTGGTGCGGATCGACCGTGACGCCTTCGGTCTCGAGCTTGCCATGCGTGTCGCCGAAGGCGTCGAGCTGATTCAGCACCTCGCCTTCGAGCCGCTTCAGGTGCTCCAGCGTCACGTAAAGAAAATTGCCCGAGCCGCAGGCCGGATCGAGCGCGAGCGGATCGAGCCAGAGTGCTTCAGCCGTTGGCGCAGCGCTTCGTTGCGCAGATCGCCGAGCCGGATGCGGTGCGAGCGCTGATCGGGGAACGGCGTATAGGTGGCGCCGGAACGCGAGAATTCGGCATAGAGTTCGATCGCGTTGCCCACGTCCACGACGACGATGAAGGGCGGGCGGCCTTCGGCAGCCGGAAGCGCCCGCGCATACTGCTCCGCCTGGCCGCGGGCGCGCAGCATGGCGTCGTCGAAGCCCCTGCCGTCGGCCTTGCGCAATTTCTTCGCTTCGAGCACGAAGGCACCGCGGCGGTACAGATCGATAAAGCCGGCGGATACGCTGCCGTCGCCACGCCGAAAGGTAACGCGGCGTTCGAACACATAGGCGTTGTCGCGCGTGTCTTCGTGTGCGAGCTCGGGTTGCGGCAATTCGAGCAGCCCGCACAGCTCGCCGAGGAACAACTGATAGTTGGCGCGCTCGCTGCCTCCCGCCGCTTCCCAGCGGGCGATGAAAGCCTCGATCGAAGCGCTCAAGGGCGCTTGCGGCATGCACTCGCCGCGGGCACATTCACCTTGCTATTTCTCCCATGGTTTCATTGTATCCCATCGAGGGGGCTCCACGGAAACGCGCGTCCCTATTGGCTTCCAGAGTATTCGAACCGATCAGGCAAACCCGATTTCGAGTCCGCCGAATTCGCCGAAATCCATCCTGACGCTGTCCCCCGCCGCTACCGGCACCGGCGTCAGGCAGGTGCCGGTGATCACCACGTCGCCTGCGCGCAAGCCCTCGCCGTAAGTGCACAACTCATTGGCGATCCAGGCAAGCGCGGCGCGCGGGTCGCCCAGCACGTTCGCGCCGGAGCCCTGCCCGGCGAGCGCGCCGTTGCGATAAGCGCTGACGCGGTGAATTGCGAGGTCGATCGCACGCCAGTCAACGCGCGTCTGCGCGCCGATCACGAACCAGCAGGCGCAGGCCAGGTCCGCGATCAGTTGCGCCGCGCCTACGCGGGTGAAGTCGAGGTAGCGCGAATCCGGCACTTCGATCGCCGGATGCAGCGTGGCGACGGCCGACATTACCTCGGCTACGCTGTAGCTTTGAGCGCGCCTGGGCAGATCGCCACCCATGCGGAAGGCGAATTCCGCTTCGGCCACCTTCATATTGCTTCCGGCAAGCTCGATGCGCGCACCACCTTCACGCGCGCGCGCCGCGAGCAGGCAGCCGGCGATGGGGCCGTCCACCCGGATATGCCGCTGCCCGGCCTTGCTGGTGGCGGCGATCTTCCAGCCGACGACGTTCTGGCCGGAGAGCTTCGCCAGCTCGGACTGGATCGCGTAGCCCTCGGCACGCGTTTCCGGGCGGCAATGCGCCGGCAACTCAGCCAGGCGCGTGGAGTGGCGCCAGTGCTGCAACAGCATGGCGGCGGCGGCATGGATGTCGTGCTCGTTCATCTGCTTTCCTCCTGAGCCCGGGGCTTGCGGCCATGTAGAATAGCATCGCTGCGTAGCCCCGCGCTGCAGCGCCGGGCGCGGGGTATAACCCACTTGAAGAAATCGCCATGACCGCATTCGCCGAACCCATCACTCTCAGCGGCCGGCACGCGACGCTGGAGCCGCTGGCGCCCGAACATCACGACGGCCTGGCCGAAGCCGTGCGCGACGGCGAACTGTGGAAGCTTTGGTACACCGCCGTGCCCTCGCCCGAAGGCATGCGCGAAGAAATCGATCGCCGACTGGCTCTGCAGAACACGGGGTCCATGCTGCCCTTCGCCGTGCGCAGCCGCGCGAGCGGAGAACTCATAGGCATGACGACCTACATGAATATCGATGCGAAAAACCGCCATGTCGAAATCGGATCCACCTGGTACGCCAAGTCGGCGCAGCGCACCCCGGTGAATACCGAATGCAAGCTGCTGCTGCTCACCCATGCCTTCGAGGTCCTGGCCTGCATCGCGGTCGAATTCCGCACCGGCTTTTTCAATTTCACCAGCCGCCGCGCGATCGAGCGCCTGGGCGCGAAACAGGACGGCATATTGCGCAGCCACCAGCGCTACGCCGACGGCAGCCTGCGCGATACCGTGGCGTTTTCCATCATCGCGCAGGAATGGCCGGCAGTGAAACGGCATCTGCAGGTCAAGCTGGCCGGGGACTGATGCAGACTTTGCTGCCCCTGGCCGAGCAGGCGGCGGTGCTGCTCAAAGCGCGCCGCGAGACCATTGCGATCGCCGAATCCTCCGCGGGCGGTCTACTTTCGGCCGCGCTGCTCGCGGTCCCCGGCGCTTCGGCGTATTTCCTCGGCGGGGCCGTGGTGTACACGCGCAAGGCACGCGAGCAGCTGCTGCAGCTTCCGCGCGAGGCGGTCGCGGGCATGCGCTCGGCCTCGGAGCCCTATGCCCTGCTGCTTGCGCGCACGGCGGTCCAGCGCTTTTCCGCCAGCTGGGGCCTGGCCGAAACCGGCGCTGCGGGCCCGACGGGGAATCCTTACGGCGACAGCGCCGGCCACAGCTGCATCGCCATCGCGGGCATGAGCGTAGAGATTATCACGCTGGAAACGGGCGACGCCGGGCGCGTCGCGAACATGCGCGCGTTCTCCGCCGCTGCGCTGCAGCTGCTGCTGCGCCACTTGTCGCGGTGAACCACAAGGCGGCGACCCGCCCGCCTGCGCACAACTGTGCTATGTTTCGCGGCGGGACAGCCGCCATAACCTGTGGGAGGAACCGATGAAAATTCGTGCCGCCGTGCTCAGCGAAATGAAAATTCCGCAACCCTACGCCAAGACCAAGCCGCTCAGCATCGAGACCATCGAACTGGACCCCCCCGGCCCGGGCGAAGTGCTGGTGAAAATGGCCGCTGCCGGCTTGTGCCACTCGGACCTCTCGGTGATTAATGGCGACCGGCCGCGGGTGATGCCCATGGTGCTGGGACACGAGGCGTCCGGGATCGTCGAAGAGCTAGGACCCGGCGTCGTGGGCCTGGAACGCGGCGACCATGTCGCGCTGGTGTTCGCTCCCAATTGCGGCCATTGCCTGCCCTGCCGGGAGGGCCGCCCGGCGCTGTGCGAGCCGGGCTTTGTCGCCGGCGCCGCCGGCACGCTGCTCGGCGGACACCGCCGCGTGCACCGTACCGACAAGAGCGTGCTCAACCACCAGGCCGGCGTTTCCTGTTTCGCCGAATATGCCGTGCTCGCGCGCGGGTCGCTGGTCAAGATCGACCGCGAACTGCCGCTGGACGTCGGCGCGCTTTTCGGCTGCGCCGTGCTCACCGGGGTCGGCGCCGCCATCAACTGCGGGCAGATCAAGCTGGGCAGCTCGGCGGCCATCGTGGGCCTGGGCGGAGTCGGCCTGTCGGCCCTGCTCGGCGCGCAGGCGGCGGGCGCGCGCAAGATCATCGCCATCGACAAGCTGGACTCGAAACTCGAATTCGCGCGCTCACTCGGCGCCACGCACACCTTCCGTGCCGACGACCCGGAGCTGGTGGCCAAGGTCAAGGCGGCGACCAGCAACGGCGTAGATGTGGCGGTGGAGGCGGCAAGCGCGATTGCGGCGCTGGAAACCGCTTACAAGATCACCCGGCCCGGCGGGACTACGGTCACGGTCAGCCTGACGCATCCGACGCATACCTTCAATCTGCCGGCAACCAACCTGGTGGTCGAAGAACGCACGCTCAAAGGCAGTTTCCTCGGTTCCGCCGTGCCGCAGCGCGATCTGCCGCGCTACATCGAACTTTACCTCGCCGGGCGGCTGCCGATCGACAAACTGGTGACCCATCGCATCAAGCTAGACGAGATCAACCTCGGCTTCGACCGCCTGGCCAACGGCGAGGCGATCAGGCAGGTTATCGTCTTCTAAGCTTGGGCATGCGCCGCGGCGCGCTCGCGTCGCGGCAAGTGGGACCCGCCGATTACTGGTCCAGCGCGGCGGGCAGGTGCAGGCGCAGCGACATCGAATAGGAAAAGCGGTCGGCCGGGTGCAGGTTTACCGCGACCTCGATGGAGCGGTCGTTCTCGCCCAGGTAACGGCGCGTGACCACCAGGCCGGCCGTATCCGGCTTCACCTTCAGGCGTTCGGCATCGCGCTTTCCGATGACGGTGGCGCGGATCTCCTGCTGCACCTCGACTATGCTGATGCCGTACTGCTGTTCGATGAGCGTATAGACCGGCACCTTCATGGTGCCGATCAGCCTGCGCACACTGGCGTAGGCGGCGTTGATGTAGATATCGGTAAGTGCCATGGGCAGCTTTGCCTTGCCCGCGTAGCGGCAGCCGCTTACCTTCACCCAGCGCTGCCCGGGCGGACACTTGAGCAGATCGGCGAGCGGCCCGGCGGCGATGACGTCCTCGGCGCCTGTGGTCACCAGCCGCGTGTCCTCCACGTAGCGCGGCAAATCGGAGATCTCCATGGAGGACTGAACGTACCGCGTCTGCACGCGGTTCGCCTTCACGCTGGTGCCGATGCCGCGCCGGCGCGTCACCAGGCCGCGCTCCTGCAGCCTGCGGACCGCCTCGCGTACCGTGTGGCGGCTCACGCCGAACTGCGTGCACAGATTGAGTTCGGTGGGCAGGAGGCTGCCCACCGGATAGCGGCCGCTGGTGATGTCGTGCATCAACCGCTGCGCCACCAGCACGTACTGCAACTGGCTCGCAACCGGGGCTGACGGGGAGCGCGCGTTCACAGGGCGCCGGATTTCGACAGATCGTCGATGCGCGCCTCGTCGTAGCCGAGCCCGCGCAGAATTTCATTCGTATGTTCGCCGAGCCCGGGGGCGATGCCGATCTTTTCGGCTTCGCCCGGGCAGCGGATGGGCGAGGCGAGCGTGCGGATGGTTCCGCGCACCGGGTGCGGCGCCTCCATGATCCGGCCCTGCTCGCGCACGAACGGGTTGTCCAGGGCCTGGGCCACATCGTAGACCGGCGCCACCGGCACCTTGCCCAGCAGCCGTTCCAGCCACTCGGCCGTGCTCGCCGTGCCCAGCACTTCGTCCATTTCGCGCGTGAGCTGCTCGCGGTTGGCGAGGCGTGCCTGATAGTTCGCGTAGTCCGGGCGGGTCGCCCATTCGGGCCGGCCGATCGCCTGCGCGAGCAGGGGCCAGAACTTCTCCTTGTTGCACATCACGAACAGCCAGCCGTCCCTGGTTCGGTAGAGCTGGCTAGGCGTGAGCGACGGGTGCGCCGAGCGCGGCGCGCGACCCGCCTTTGCGCCGTCGTTGAGGTACCAGGCCGCGAGGTAGTTGAGGTTGGTGAGCGCCACGTCGAACAGGCTCACGTCGATGTCGCGCCCCTTGTCCTTGGCGCGCGCGTCGATGATGCCGGCCAGCAGCCCCGTCACCGCGGTGACGCCGGTCATCAGGTCGACCACCGACAGGCCGAAGCGCGCGGGCGGTCCCTCGGGCTCGCCGGTCAGGGCGAGGTATCCGGCTTCGGCCTGCATCAGATAGTCGTATCCGGGCCAGGCGGCGCGCGAACCGCTGCGCCCGTAGGCCGAAAGGTGGCAGCAGACGATCTTCGGGTTGTGCACGCCGAGCTCGGCGTAGGTGAGGCCGAGCTTCGCTGCGAGGTCGCCGCGCAGATTGTCGAAGGTGGCGTCGGCGCTTTTCACCAGGTCTGCGAACACGCCCCGGCTCTGCGGGTGCTTGAGGTTCAGCGTGAGGCTTTTCTTGTTGCGGTTGAAGGCCTCGAAGAAGTGGCTGTCACCCGGGCCGAAGTAGTACGGCCCCACCAGGCGCGCGACGTCCCCGCCCTCGGCCGGGTTTTCGATCTTGATGACCTCCGCGCCCAGATCGGCCAGGTGCTGTGTGCCGAAGGGTCCGGCGCCGTACTGCTCGACGGCGACGATGCGCACGCCGGTGAGGGGCAGGCTCATCGCATTTCCCCGGCGCGTCCCGGCGTGCCCCCCGGGCTCATGCGGGATTGCGTTCGATGAGTTGCCTGGCGATGATGATGCGCTGCATTTCGTTGGTGCCCTCGCCGATCAGCAGCAGGGGCGCGTCGCGGTAGTAGCGCTCGACGTTGTACTCGGTCGAGTAACCGTAGCCGCCGTGGATGCGCATGCATTCGAGCGCGTTGTCCATCGCCGCTTCGGTGGCGAAATACTTGGCCATGCCGGCTTCCATGTCGCAGCGCTCGCCGCGATCGTAAGCCTTGGCCGCCGATTCCACCAGCAGGCGCGCGGCTTCTGCGCGCGTGGCCATCTCGCCCAGCTTCAACTGGATCGCCTGGTGTTCGCAGATGGGCTTGCCGAAGGTCTTGCGCGTCTGCGCGTAGGCGCTCGCATCCTGCAGGGCCGCGCGCGCGACGCCCACCCCGCGCGCCGCCACGTTGATGCGTCCGAGCTCCAGGCCCGACAGCACCTGCTGCAGGCCCCTGCCTTCGACGCCGCCGATGAGACGGTCGGCGGGAATGCGATAGTCCTCGAACACCAGTTCGCAGGTGTCGATGCCGCGATAGCCCAGCTTGCCGAGCTTCCTCGTCACCTTGAAGCCGGGTCCCTTCTCGGCGATGAACAGGCTCATGCCCTGGTGCCGCGGCTGGGCATGCGGGTCGGTCTTCACCAGCAGCGCGAGCGTATTGCCGTACATGCTGTTGGTGATCCAGGTCTTGGCGCCGTTCACGACATAGTGCTCGCCGTCGCGAACGGCGACGGTGCGTATCGCCTGCAGGTCGGTGCCGGCGTCGGGTTCGGTGAGGCCCACGCCGCCGCGCAGTTCCCCGCTGGCGAATCTGGGCAGGTAGTGGCGCTTCTGCGCCTCGGTTCCGCTGCGCTGCACCGCCGTGGCCATGATCAGGTGCGAGTTGATGATGCCCGATACGCTCATCCACACCGCCGAGATGCGTTCGACGATTTTCGCGTAAGTCAGCGTGGAAAGGCCGATGCCGCCGTACGCGGGATCGATGATGCAGCCGAAGAGGCCCAGCTCCTTCATCCTGTCGACGATGTCCTGCGGGTACTCGTCGGCCTGCTCCAGGCGATGCGCGTGCGGCCGCACCTCGGCTTCGAGGAACCTGTCCACCGAGTCTAGAACCATCTGTTCGCTTTCCTGCTGTTCCGGTGTCACGATTTTTCCTTTCGCTTTTTTTGAGGGCTAGCGTTCAGCCGCGCGCGGCCAGGCCTGCGGCGAGCTCGCGCGCCTGCACTCCCTGGTCCGTGCCCAGCACCAGGTCGCGGACCTGCGCGGCACGCGCAGCCGGAAGGACCAGCCCGGCGTTGTCCATGAATTTCTTTACGATTTCTTCGTTGCTGATCGGCCGATCGGCGGCGCCGCGGTTGATCTCCTCGCGCTGGCGCAGTTCGCGGCCGGCGTGAGTGGTGACGACGACCTCACCCGAAAAGTACTTCGGGAACGGGGAGGCGGGGTCGGCTTCGTATTCCACCCGCTGTGCCAGCGCCAGCACTTCGGCGTCGGCGAGCGCTGCGTCCTCGAGGTGCGCGAGACCGAAACTGCCGCGCGCGAGCGCCGTGGCGACGATGTAGGGAATGCTGAACTGCGCGTCGTAGCTGTTTTGCGGGCGCTTCTTGGTGGCGACCGGCTCGCACACTGTCTTGATCACTTCCTTCGGGACGAGCGCGCGCACCGAGCGGATGTCCGCAGCCCTGAGTCCATGCCTCGCGCGCAGGATCGCGGCCGCATCGGCGCAGGCGTGGGTGAAGTGGCAGGCGGGCATGGGCTTCACCGCGACCCTGGCCAGTTCCCAGGTCTCGCCCAGGCCGGCGGTGGCAAGCGCGAGATCCATGTCCTTCGCGTACTGGCCGAGATGACTCGTATACAGACCGAAGCGGCCTTCGTAGGTCTCGCGCGGGCCGACGAAACCGTGGCGCGCGAGCGTGGCGGCGGTATAGCCGGCCACGCCGGCCCAGCCCGGATGCATGCGCTTGGTCCATGCGCCGTCGTTGAGGAACTCGAGGCTCCCTGAAGCGGCGCTCAGCGCGATGCCCTGCGCCATGGCAAGCTGCTTGGCGCCAAGGCCGAGCAGGCGGCCCGCAACCAATGTGGCGGCGAAGGCGCCGACCAGGCCCGTGGGATGGAAACCGACCTGGTGAAAGCCCCCCTTCGCCACCGCGCCCAGGCGCGCCGCGGCCTCGACGCCGACCACGTAGGCCGCGAGCAGGCTTCTGCCGTCGGCACCGGCATGCGCAGCCACGCCTAGCGCGCAGGGAAATGAGGACGCGGTCGCGTGCAGCACGCCCTCTACGTGGGTGTCATCGTAATCCAGGCCGTGCACGAGGATGCCGTTCAGGAGCATCGCGTCGCGCAGCTGCAGCCGCGCGCTCATCGCGATCACCGGCATGTCGCCCGCGCCTGCGGAGAGTTCGGCAGCCGCCGCGAGCGAGCGCCGCGCGAACTCGTAGCCGGTGGAGGCGTGTGCTATGCCCACGGCATCGAGCATGAGGTGCTTGGCGCGTTCGATCACGGCGGCGGGTATCGCGTCGAAGTCGAGGTTCCGGGCGAATGCCGCGAGCGTGGCGGCGATGGTCTCGCCTTGCGCCGCCGCCGCGGGCCCAGTGCCGGCGGGTTTGATCATGTCGTTCATGGTGTAGTTCCTTCTGGCTCGCTACGTCAACACCAGTCAACTGGAGAGGTGCGTGCGCTCCGCGCGAACCCGATCCTAAAGCTCATTTCACAATTGCCTGTCATTCCGAGTCCCCTTCCGGGGATAAACTTCGCGAGGAATCTGCTTTTGAATCACCAAGCAGATTCCTCGGCCTTCGCCCTGCAGGAAGTCCCCTTGGGGGGCGGCCTCGGAATGAAAATTCTGGGCACCGCAATTCCGAAATACGCTCTTACGCATGGTCCTGCACGCCATGTCCGCGCTTGGGGATGAGTACAGAGCGCACGAAGCTCATGAATACGGTTCCGTCGGCCTTCTTGCCTGTGGTGCGCACGGTGACGATGCCCTGCGTCGGGCGCGATTTCGACTCGCGCTTTTCCAGCACTTCGCTCTCTGCGTAGACCGTGTCGCCGGGGAATACCGGCGCGACGAGCTTGATGTCGGTCCAGCCCAGGTTCGCGATGGCCTTGCCGCTGACGTCGGCGACCGTCATCCCGAGTACGATCGCCAGCGTCAGGCCGCTGTTCACCAGCGGCTTGCCGAACTCGCTCCTGGCGGCGTAGGCGTGGTCGCAGTGCAGCGGGTGATTGTTCATGGTGAGGAGCGAGAACTGGATGTTGTCCGCCGCCGTGATGGTCCTGCCGGGGAAGTGCTCGTAGACGTCGCCGACGACGAAGTCCTCGAGGTAGCGCCCGAGGCCCGCGCGGTAGCGGGCGGGGGCGGTCGTTTCGGCCATGGCTGTGCTCCCGGGGAGTTGTTGCGCCTATATCCTAATGTCCGGACATGATCACGGCGGCGCCGCGGCTTGTCAACTCCCTCAAAGGCGAATCAGGGCCGGGCCGAGTCGGCCGCCTGGCTGGCGGCGGCGCGTATGCGGTCGCGAAACCGCGTGTACACGCGCGCGGCACCGACCAGGTTCCATTCCAGCCAGAGGCAGGAGGCGCTGAACGCAAGGCCCGCCGGCAGCGCCAGCGCCGGCCACAGCACTGCTGCGAGCAAGAGCGCGAGGGCGGCGAAATGCAGCCGCATCTGGCCGCGCTGGGCGCCTTCGGGAATCATCTGCTTCATGTTGGGCGGCGGCATCGCCGTGCCGCCCTGGCGCTGCAGGTGCAGCCAGTTGAGGAAGGGCATGATCTTGTAGAGCATGCCGATGATCACCGACAGAAACACCCCGGGCAGGGCGAGCACGCCCAGCCACAGCGGCGCGCGCGCATGATTGCCGAACTGCGGCAGCGCATCGAACGCCAGCCAGGAAACCGCGAATGCGAGCAGCGACAGCATGGCGCCGCGCCAGAAAACCAATGTGACATCGGCCTGGCGCCGCCGCCGGCGCGCCTGCAGCCAGAGCGTGGCGAGGGCATAAAGCCCGGCGAGCAGCACGCCCGCGACCGCCACGCCCGACTGCCAGGCCTGCGCGCCGGCCAGGTTCGGCAGCAGTTGCAGCGACCATAGACAGAGAACCAGCAACAGGCCCGCAGGCAGCGCTCGCGTGAGCCACGGCGGATAGGCCGGCGTGAGCTGGAACATCGGCACCACCAGATAGGACACGCCGATCACCAGCATCAGTGCCCAACCGGCGAGGCCCCAGGCGACATGGACGTTGATCAGCGTCAGCAGGGACCAGACCGATTGCACGCTCTCCTGCATGCCGAGCGTGGCGGCGAGGGTCACGCCGAGCACGACGGTCAGGAGCAGGCCCAGCAGCGCGAGGCGCAATACATGTATGGGCATGCCGCGCGCGGGCGTACGCAGCAATGCGAGCGCCATGACCGTCAGGAACAGGCCCATGGCCGCGGCAAAAGCCCCGGCCGCCAGCAGGAACAGCAACTGCTCCTCCAGCAAAAACGCGGTCGCGAGAAACACCGCGCCCGCCGTAATCAGGGGATGCACCAGCGTCGCGACCAGATGCGGCCGCCAGATGTTGGCCCCTGCCACCACGGCCACGAATTGCAGCAGGGAACCGCACATCGCCTGCAGCATGAAATCGACCACGATCAGGTGGGTCATCGCGAGCGCGCCGGGCGCCCAGCGCGATTCGAGCGCCGCCGGCCCTAGCCAGGCGAGGATCAGCCCGGCCGCGGCGCCGAACAGCGGCGCGGTGAGAAAGAAACGGAAAGGCACCGATATCGGCGGCGCCTGCTCGAACGACAGGGTGGGCTGCATTCAGGCTTTTTGAATGTGAATCTCGTTGCTGCCGTCGGAGCGGCGTTCGCTACGGTAGCGATAGCCGCTGCGCTCGAGAATCGCATACAGCGGCAGCGGCTCGCAATTGAGCAGCATCACCAACTCCTCTCCGGGCGCCAGCGAGCCGAGCGCGGCCACGGCCAGTTCCAGCGGTTCCGGCGGCTCCATGCCGCGGCCGTCGATCAAGCGCGCCTCAGGCATGCCCCTTTTCCAGCAGCGCGCTCATCTGGGCGCCTATGCGCTGCGCCTCGGCGCCCAGCGCCTGGTCGCACATCGGGTAGAGGATGTTCTCTTCCTTCATGTTGTGCTGCTGCATGAGTATCAGCAGGGTCTCGGCGGCGCCCGAATAGGCGTCGGCGTCGCGCGCGGCGCAGGCGGCTTCGAGCTGCGCCAGCAAGGGGCGCATCTGATCGTGCTCGAGGCGCATTACCCGCGTCGGGCCAGAGCTGTTGCCGGTCGCCGTCTCGAACGCCGGGAACAGCAGGTCCTCCTCGGCTGCGAAGTGCGCCTGCATCTGGTCGCGCATGCGTTCGAAGGCGGGTGCGGCCGCGGCCCAGTCACCGCGCTGGACCGCCTCTTCGGCGGCGACGAAAAGATCGTCGCAGTGGCGGTGATGATCGGGAAGTATCTGCGTGGGAAAACTCATGGCCTGTCCTCTGGTTTTGCAATCGGCTCATCTTAGCAGCAGCCTGCGCGGCCGGCCTGCGACTACCCCCAAATTTCCGCAATTGCCGGCACGTGGTAGGCGGACTTCTGCACTAGCCGCTGCGCCTGCGGACCAGCGCTATTTTGCGGCCTCGTCGGCGCGTTCCGCGCTCTGCTGCGTCTCCTCCGCCGCCTTGCCAATGTTCCGCTTCATCTGTTCCATGGTCTTCTCGCCCTGTTCGATTTCCTGCTTCTTGCCCGCGGCCACGGTTGCGGCGGTAGTTGCGACTTCGACGCCGCAGCCGGCGAGCGCTGTGGCTGCGACAAGGACTATGACTGTTTTCATGGAGACTCTCCGCGGTAGTCAGGTGCGGCGCCAGCGCGCAGCACGTTCAAAGCTTGCGCTCCTTGGCGTTCCAGTGGCGCTCGAGGTTATGCACGAGCTGTTCGCTCAGGTGGCAAAACGATTGTTCGTATGCATAGGTCGCCATGTAGGCGCGGAAGGTGTCCAGGGGCTCGGTCTGTATCCGGATCGCCTTGCGGTTGCCGCCGGCGCTGACCATGCCCGAGCCCAGTGCGTTGGCGATGCAGGCCTCCACCGCCCGGTCCATGTCCTCGCGCGCATGCACCTCGTTCACGAGCGTACGCGCTTCGGCATCATCGACCTGGAAAGTCTTGTCGAACATGATCGCCTGGCGCGCCATGCGCTCGCCCATGTAGCGCGGCAGGCGCAGATTGGCGCAGCCCGGAATGATGCCCTCCTTGCGCGCCGGCAGATTGAAATAGGCGCCGGATTCCGCAATCACGTAATCCATGACCAGCAGCAGCTGGCAGCCGCCGCCAATGGCGAAACCGTCGAGCACGGCGACCCAGGGTTTTTCCAGCGTCTGCTCGGGCTCATCCGGACGCAACTCCAGCCTGCCTGCCTGATCCGTTGCAGCCAGGCCGCGGAACATTTTGTTCAGCAAGCCCATGTCGCGCGTCAGGTAGAAGAGATAGCTCTGCTTGCCCTGGTAGATGCGCGTGAGGTTGATGCCTGCGGAAAATATGCGCCGGCCTTTGTATTTCGGATGCTCGACCGGCGCTCCGCGCAGCACGCCCATGCGCAGTCCCGGATGCATCAGGACCAGGTCGCAGGCCGTCTCCTGCGGAGTAAGCGTGTCGTCGTCCTCCGCGTTGAGATAGCGCGGATGATGGAAATACAGGTAGCCGGCATCAGCCTTCGCTTCCAGGCGCACGGCGCCCAGGTCGAGCTTGCCGCTGGACTGGAATTCCTCCAGGCGCGCGCGCGCAGCCGCCGTGGGCAGGAGCATCGCCATGCACATATGCAGGCCGATCTCTCGGTCGCTCAACAGTTGGCCGAAAAACATCCCCTGGTGAATTTCGAGCCCGTCCTTGTCCATCTGCATGCTCAGGCTTTCGGCCGCCAGTTCGGCCTGGGTCGGCAGGATTCCGGGTAGCAGTTCGGCGCCTGCCCAGGCCAGTTCCTCCAGACGCAGGGCGCGCGTGCGCCCGGCCGTCAGGATGTCGTAGACGGGCTTTCTATAAGCACGGAAAAAGCGCCAGACGGCGTCCGCAAGCAAGTGCACCACCGCGTGTCCTGCGGCTTTTTCACCGGCATTGCGCTTCGATCGCGCAGGCAGGCGCGCGAGCAACTCGCGTCCGCGCCGACAGGCCTGTCCGAGGCGCGCGGAATCGCCGCGCAGGCCTAAACCACCCGCGGCGGCGGGCTGCGCCTGCGCCGATTCCAGATCGCGCAGAAACGTCTGCACCGCCGACTCGGCAAGTCCGGCGCGCGTCAGCCGGGCAGCACGTTCTCGCAGGGGAATTTCGTCGATCATCTTGGTCCGGTGATATTCGTGACTGTATTTTGTCGATGCGGGGGAACCCATTTTGGGTCCGCAGAAATTCCTGCGCAAGCGGCTTTTGCAGTCGCACTACGTGCCTGTCCTGACCGACCGCCACGAGTTTGCTCGGACGGTATTCGACCCTGAACGACGCGCGGGTATTTGCCCCCTCGTATTGTAATAAACTCCGGACTATGAAATTCACCACCCTGGTCAGCCCGGATCAACTCGAGCAGCACCTGCATGATCCGCGATGGGTCATAATCGATTGTCGCTTCGCGTTGACGCGCCCGGAATCCGGGCGCCAGGCCTATGCGAAAGCCCACATTCCCGGTGCGCGCTACGCGCACCTGAACGAAGACTTGTCTGCAGCAGTCACGCTTACCAGCGGCCGCCACCCCTTGCCCGATCCGCGCGTGCTCGCAGACAAGCTGGGTCGGTGGGGCGTAGACAAGGACAAGCAGGTCGTGGTCTACGACGACAGTTCCGGCTCCATGGCGGTGCGCCTGTGGTGGCTGCTGCGCTGGCTGGGTCACAATGCGGTGGCTCTGCTCGATGGCGGCTTTCCTGCCTGGCAAAGACAGGGCCGCGAGCTCAGCGCCGAAATTCCCGTCGTTGTTCCCGCCGAGTTTCACCCCGCGCCGGACGACAGCCTCTGGATCGACAGCCGCGGTATGCAGCAAGCGCTGGAGCAAAAGCGCGTGATCATCGATGCCCGCGCGGAAGAGCGCTTTTCCGGTTTTGTCGAGCCCCTGGATAAAGTGGCGGGGCACATACCCGGAACCCTGAATTTGCCGTTCGAGGACAACCTCGATATGCGCGGGAATTTCCTCGGCGCGGAAGAACTGCGCGCGCTGTACCAGCCCTTGCTCGGTACCGCGCCCGCGCGCGAAGTCATACACATGTGCGGGTCCGGGGTAACGGCCTGCCACAATCTGCTCGCCATGGAAATTGCCGGATTGTCCGGCGCCAGGCTGTATGCCGGATCGTGGAGCGAATGGATTACGGATCCGTCGCGCCCCGTCGTCAAAGGAGGAAGCTGATGAGTACCGCCGGAACCGTGCGCGCGCTGCAAAGAGTGATCGTATCGGTCGCCGCCTCCGATGGCGCCGGTGTCAAGCTGCGGCGCAGCCTGGGACAATCGCCTTACACGCGCCTGGACCCGTTTCTGATGCTGGACGAGTTTTCCTCGTTCGATGCGAACGACTACATCGCCGGCTTTCCCGCGCATCCGCATCGCGGCTTCGAAACCGTCACCTACCTGCTCGATGGTCACATGCTGCACGAGGACCATCTGGGCAACCGCGGCGACCTGAAAAGCGGTGCAGTGCAATGGATGAGCGCGGGCCGCGGCATCGTACACTCGGAAATGCCGCAACAGGAACAGGGGCGCATGCGCGGCTTCCAACTCTGGATCAATCTGCCCGCGCGCGAGAAAATGAAACCGGCGGGCTATCGCGACATCGATCCTGCCGAAATCCCGGTGATCGCGCTGCGCGGCGGCGGGCGCGCCAAGCTCATCGCCGGCACGCTGCAATCGGAAGGGCGCAGCGTCGCGGGGCCGATCCAGGGACTCGCCACCGACCCGCTGTATGCGGACGTGGAACTGCCCGCAGGCGCGGCATTTACGCAGCCGCTAGGCAGCGAGCGCAATGCGTTCATCTACGTGTTCGAGGGCAGCGCCAGCATCGGGGCCGGCGACACCGCACGCGCCCTGGCCACGCACAGCGCGGGCGTGCTCGGCGCGGGAGACCGGGTCGAAGTGCAAGCCGGTGCCGATGGCGCGCGTTTCCTGCTGCTCGCAGGCCGGCCGCTGGGCGAACCCGTGGTGCAGCACGGTCCGTTCGTGATGAACACGCGCGAGGAAATCGAGCAGGCGATACGCGATTACCAGAGCGGCGCACTCACGCGCGCGGGGGACTGAACGTCCGCCCCAGAAGTTCGACCCTGAGCTGCGCGGCGCTTGTTTCCGGAATTCTTTGCCAGCTGGGCTTGGACAGGGCAGGCGTTCTGGCGAAATGCTTTGTTTCGGCCATTTCGTTCAATAGCCATTTTATGAAGAGCAGGTTGGCGCTTCGCTTCCTCGGCTCTATATAGATAACACCCGGGCAGCGCACTTTGACCAAACGCAAACATATGATCTAATCCGACTTGCACTTTGTCGTTCGAATTAGACCTCTTCCTGAGACGGGAATGACCCCCACCATGTAGCGCCGGCAAGCATAGGAGATCAATCATGACTGGGCGAAACCAAGTCCATGAAGCCAGAAGAAACAGCCATACAATGATCGTGCTAACCGCGCTGATGGCTGGCGCCGGCCTGATGTGCATCGGTCTGCCCGCATACAGCCACGACGCCGGCAGCATGGACAAGGCGACACTCGAGAAGGTTTTCCCGACGAAACCCGGCTATTCTCCCTACGCCGGGCGCAATTTCCCCACATTGCCGCTGTTCGGCGACACGCACCTGCACACGGCTTTTTCCATGGATGCCGGTGCGTTCGGTGCCCGCCTGACACCGAAAGACGCCTACCGCTTCGCCCGGGGCGAAGAGATCAAATCGAACAGCGGGCAGCCAGTCAAGCTGTCCCGCCCGCTGGACTTTCTGGTCGTTGCCGATCACTCGGACGGCATGGGGTTCTTTCCGCAGTTGATGGGCGGCGATCCGGAATTGCTCGCGACATCGCAGGGGCGCAAGTGGTACGACGAAATCCGGGGCGGCAAGGGCGCCGAGGCCGCGATGGACATCATCGTCAGCTTCAGCAACAGCAGGTTGCCAAAGGGCTTCCCGACGCCGGGAACGTCGGCCTATCGCAACGCCTGGCAGGAGACCATCAAGGCGGCTGAGGCTTACAACGACCCCGGGCGCTTCACTGCGTTCATCGGCTACGAGTGGACCTCGAACACCGGCGGCAACAACTTGCACCGCAACGTCGTCTTCCGCGGCAACGGTGCGCAGGCGAGCCTGGTCGAGCCGTTCACCACCCTGCGGCCCCTGGGCAGCGACAATCCGGCGGACCTGTGGAAGTGGATGGCGGCAACAGAGCAGAAGACCAACACCGAGGTGCTCGCCATTGCCCACAACGGCAACCTGAGCAATGGCCTGATGTTCCCGATGGTCGAGACATTCGGCAAGAAGCTCGACCGGGAATATGCGGACACGCGCGCCAAGTGGGAGCGCCTCTACGAAGTTACGCAGACCAAGGGAACGGGCGAAGCGCATCCCTTCCTCTCGCCCAACGACGAGTTCGCGAATTTCGAAATCTGGGACAAGGGCAATCTCGACGGCAGTGTGCCGAAATCGAAGGATATGCTCGAATTCGAATACGCCCGTTCAGCCCTCAAGAACGGCCTTGTGCTCGAAGCCAAGCTGGGCGCAAACCCGTACAAGTTCGGCATGATAGGCAGCAGCGATGCGCACACGGGACTTTCCGCGCTGGCGGAAGAAAACTTCTTCGGCAAGACCGCGCCGCAGGAACCCAGCCCCGAGCGCCTGACCAAAGTGTTCATCGACAACCCCAAGACCGGTATCAAGATCATGGACTGGGAAGTTGGCGCCTCCGGCTACGCTGCCGTTTGGGCAACCGAGAACTCGCGCGAAGCGATTTTCGACGCGATGAAGCGGCGCGAGACCTTTGCCACCACGGGTCCGCGCATGGCGGTGCGCTTCTTCGGCGGCTTCGACTTCGACGCCAAGGACGCGCATAACCGCATGCCGGCAGCCGTGGGCTATGCCAAAGGCGTGCCGATGGGCGGCGACCTTACCGCGGCGCCTGCCGGAAAGTCGCCCACTTTCCTCGTTGCGGCGTTGAAGGATGCGATCGGCGCCAATCTCGACCGCATCCAGGTCGTCAAGGGCTGGGTAGACAAGGATGGCAAGGCGCAGGAACGCGTCTACGATGTGGCAGTATCAGGCGGGCGCAATATCGACGCCGATGGCCGCTGCAAGACGCCCGTAGGCAACACCGTAGACCTCGAGGACGCGACCTGGACCAATACCATAGGCGCGCCGGAACTGATCGCCGTGTGGAAAGACCCGCAGTTTGACGCCGGCCAGCGCGCCTTCTACTATGCCCGCGTGATCGAGATCCCCACGCCGCGCTGGACCGCCTACGACGTCAAACGCTTCGGCAACAAGGCCCTGCCGGGAACCAGGATGGCCTTGCAGGAGCGTGCCTACACCGCGCCGATCTGGTATACGCCGTCGAAGCCGTAGCGGCGACCCAGTGCTAAAGAGGTTGTGGCGCGAGCCCCTGGTTCATTTTCTGATACTGGGGGCGGTGGTCTTTCTGCTGTTCAGGTTCACGGCCACGCCCGGCGCGGCGCCAGATGGCAGGATTGTTATCTCCTCCGGGTCGATCGAACAACTGGCCACCGCGTTTGAGCGCACCTGGCAGCGTCCACCGACAGCCGGGGAACTCGATGGCTTGATCGAGGACCGCATCAAGGACGAGGTGCTGTATCGCGCGGCGCTGGCGATGGGGCTGGACAAGGACGACACGGTTATCCGCCGACGCATGCGCCAGAAATACGAGTTTCTGACCGAGGACGCCGCTGTTACGACGGCCCCCTCCGATCGGGATCTGCAAGGCTGGCTGGACAAACATCCCGACAAGTTCCGTGTCGAGCCGAAAATGGCCTTGAGCCAAATATATTTCGATGTGACCCGCCGCGGTGCGCAAGCGAGTAAAGACGCGCGGACGCTGCTCGCGCGGCTCGACGCCGCGGGGAGCAAGGCCGACACCTCCGAACTTGGGGATGCGACCATGCTGCCTGGTGAGCTAGCGCTTTCGTCGGTCGGCGAAATCGCGCGCGTGTTCGGCGACAGTTTTGCGCAGACCGTCGCCAGGATGGAACCCGGTCGCTGGTCGGGCCCGGTGCAATCCAGCTATGGATGGCACCTCGTGTACGTGAGTGCACGCACGCAAGGCCGGCTGCGCCCGCTGGCGGAAGTACGCGACGAGGTGCAGCGCGAGTGGCTGACGGCACGCCGCAGGAGCGAGGCCGACGCGAGGTACCGCGCGCTGCGCGAGAAATACGAAATCGTAGTCGAGCGCCCGCGGGTGCAGCAGGGCGCCAGCGCGCCGGAGTCGGGAAGCGCGGCGAAGGTCGCGCGCGGGCAATGACGCGCAGATCGATTGTTATCGCGGTGTGGCTGCTTGCCAGTGTGCTCGGCAATGCCTGGGCCCACGAGGTGCGGCCTGGCTACCTCGAACTGCGGCAAACCGGCGCGGAATCCTGGAGCGTGTTGTGGAAAGTGCCTGCGCGCGGCGAGATGCGTCTTTCGATTCACCCCCGGTTTCCCTCGAACTGCAGGACCACGGCGGAACCGATCATCCTGCATACGGCGGACGCGCACGTCGAGCGTACAAGCGTGGACTGCAAGGGCGGTCTCGAGGGGCGCGAGATTTCCATCGACGGCCTCGCCGCAACGATGACCGATGTGCTGGCTCGATCGGTGCGCGCGGACGGCTCGGTGCAGCTCGCGCGGCTGACGCCGTCCGCGCCCGCGTTCGTGTTTGCGGCGGTGGCGGGATCGCTGCAGGTCGCGCGCGCTTATACAGCGATGGGCGTCGAGCATATTGTGGGAGGCGTCGATCATTTGCTGTTCGTGCTCGGCCTGCTGTTGCTGGTGCGCGGAACCTGGCTGCTGGTAAAGACCATCACTGCCTTCACCGTCGCCCACAGCATTACGCTGGCCGCAGCTACGCTAGGTTGGGTGCATGTGCCGCAACCGCCGGTGGAAGCGGTGATCGCGCTAAGCATACTGTTCCTTGCAAGCGAGCTCGCGAAGCAGCGCCATGGTCGGGCCGGGCTGATGGAGCGTTACCCGTGGATCGTGGCGTTTACATTCGGCTTGCTGCACGGCTTTGGCTTCGCGAGTGCGCTGCGCCAGATCGGCCTGCCGCAGAGCGACATTCCACTGGCTTTGCTGACATTTAACGTCGGCGTGGAAATCGGGCAGCTTGCGTTCATTGCCGTGGTGCTGGTGCTTTTCACGCTTACAAAGAGAATAGATCCCACTGCCTCGCTCGAACGTTACGCGCGCCCGGCCGCGCCCTATGCGATCGGCACCCTGGGCTCGTTTTGGTTCTTGGAACGGTTGGCGGGGTTCTGGAGCTAGGCGTTCGGCTGCAGCGCAAGCGCGCGACGGGCCTATCCGCGGTCACTGCACGATTGCCGCATAGTTAGATCGCCAGTGCCCGCTTGGGCTGAAAAGCACGAACCCCGCCCTACGGGCCCCGTTCCACCGATTCGGG
Organism: Burkholderiales bacterium; assembly: GCA_014860355.1. Lineage (GTDB taxonomy): Bacteria > Pseudomonadota > Gammaproteobacteria > Burkholderiales > SG8-39 > 2-12-FULL-64-23. The sequence goes on from JACZJV010000168.1 coordinate 21,039, forward strand.
ATAGGGCCATGATGGACGATCGCCATCGCGTTGCGCGGAACTCGCAGTCCTCCCGGCCAGTCTGAATGGGATAAAATGTCCCCTCGCATCGACAGGAGCTGTGGCAATGGCGAGAATGGTGAAATGCATCAAGCTAGGCCGCGAGGCCGAAGGTCTGGATTTTCCGCCCTACCCTGGCGATCTGGGCAGGCGCCTGTGGGAAAACGTCTCCAAGGAAGCCTGGCAACAGTGGATCAAGCACCAGACCATGCTGATCAACGAGAACCGCCTCAACCTGGCCGACAGCGCGGCGAGGAAATACCTGGCCGAACAGCTGGAAAAGCATTTCTTCGGCAGCGGCGCCGACGTCGCTGCGGGATACGTGCCGCCGCCGCAGAAATAGGCTCAGGCGATCCGCCAGGCGCGAGGCGCGCGCCCTAGCCGGGCCCTACAATCCTTCGATGTGGGACTCTTCGCGCGTGTGGCGCACGTCGCGGCCTTCGACCATGTAGACCACGTATTCGGCCATGTTCTTGGCATGATCGCCGATGCGCTCGATGGCCTTGGCGACAAACAGTATCTCCAGACAGCGGGTGATGGTGCGCGGGTCTTCCATCATGAAGGTGATGAGCTGGCGCAATATGGAGCGGAATTCGTCGTCCACCCCGCGGTCCTGCTTCACCACCTGCAGCGCGGCGTTGACGTCGAGCCGGGCAAAGGCATCCAGCGCCTTGCGCAGCATGGACAAGGCCAGGCCGGCCACATGCTTCAACTCCAGCCGCGGCATGTGCACCCGTTCCGCACCGTGGATCAGCTTGGCCATGCGCGCGATCTTCTCGGCTTCGTCGCCTATGCGCTCGAGGTCGGTGATGGTCTTGATGATGGCCATGACCAGGCGCAGGTCACCGGCCGCAGGCTGGCGCCGCGCGATGATATGGCTGCAGCTCTCGTCCAGTCCCACTTCCATGGCGTTGACGCGGTGATCGTCCTCGATGACGCCGTCGAGCACCGCTATGTCGCCGCTGGCAAGCGCATCCACGGCCTTGACGATCTGCTCTTCCACCAGGCCGCCCATCTGCAGCACGCGCGAGCGCACCGCCTCCAGCTCGGCGTCGAACTGTTTCGAAATATGTTCAGGCATTTCCGCAATCCCCATCAGATGGACAGGCTAGCAGCATATTGTGACAGATCGGTTACCGTGCACGCCTTGCGCCGCGGTGCTATTTTCTCTTCATGGTCCTGACCCCGGCCGCCGTGCCGAGCAGCAGTACGTCCGCACCCCGCCGGGCAAACAAACCGTTGGTCACCACGCCGGTGATATTGTTGAGTTCGGCTTCGAGCTCCAGCGGCTTGAGTATGTTCAGGCCGTACACATCGAGTATGAGATTGCCGTTGTCGGTGGTAACGCCCTGGCGCAGGGCGGGCTGCCCGCCGAGCTTGACCAGCTCGCGCCCGACGTGGGAGCGCGCCATGGGGATCACCTCCACCGGCAGCGGAAATTTCCCCAGCACCCCGACCAGCTTGGATTCGTCGGCGATGCAGATGAACTGACCGGCTACCGCGGCGACGATTTTCTCGCGCGTAAGCGCGCCGCCGCCGCCTTTGATCATGGCGAGATGCTCGGTGATCTCGTCGGCGCCGTCGACATAGATCGGCAACGCGTTCACGCTGTTCAGGTCGACCACGCGGATGCCGTGTGATTTCAGCCGATCCGCGCTCGCCTGCGAACTCGCCACGGCGCCATCGATCCGGCTCTTGATTTTGGCCAGCTCGTCGATGAAGTAATTGGCGGTGGAACCGGTGCCGACGCCGACGATCGCGTCCTCGACCACGTATTTGATGGCCTCTCTGGCAACCGCGAGTTTCAGTTCATCCTGGGTCATCGAATCGTCCGCATTCCGCTTACGGTTTTCTGGGTACGTACAGATCGGTGATGCTGCCCAGCGCCATTTCCGCGGCGAAGAACGGCGTCTCCGACAATGTCGGGTGAGGATGAATCGACAGGCCGATGTCCTCCATGTCGGCGCCCATTTCCAAGGCCAGCACCATTTCCGCAATCAGTTCGCCCGCGTTGACGCCGACGATGCCGGCGCCGAGTATGCGTTTGCTCTCCTTGTCGTAGAGCAGCTTGGTCAGGCCCTCGTCGCGGCCGACCGACAGCGCCCGGCCGCTCGCGGCCCAGGGGAAACTCGCCTTGTCGTAGGCTATGCCTTGTTTCTTCGCCTCGGTCTCGGTCAGCCCCATCCAGGCGACTTCGGGGTCGGTGTAGGCGACCGAAGGTATGGTCATGGCATCGAACGCGACCTTGTGGCCGGCGATGGTCTCGGCCGCCACCTTGGCCTCGTGCGTGGCCTTGTGCGCGAGCATGGGCTCGCCGCAGACATCGCCGATGGCGAAAATATGCGGCACGTTGGTGCGCTGCTGCTTGTCGACCGCGATATAGCCGCGCGCGTCCACCGTGACTCCGGCGCGCTCGGCGCCGATGTCGGCGCCATTGGGGCGGCGCCCGACCGCCAGCAGCACGCGGTTGAACATCTGCTGCTGCGGCTTCACCTCGCCTTCGAAGCTTGCCAGCAGACCTTCGGCCTTGGCCTCCAGTTTCGCCACCTTGGTATTGAGATAGATCGCCTCGTAGCGTTTCTCGATGCGCTTCGCCAGCGGGCGGATCAGGTCTCGGTCGGCGCCCGGGATGAGCCCGTCAGCCATCTCCACCACCGTGACCTTGGCGCCGAGCGCGTCATAGACGCAGGCCATTTCCAGGCCGATGATGCCGCCGCCGATCACCAGCAGGCGCCGCGGGATGTCGGCGAGCTGCAGCGCCCCGGTCGAGTCCATCAGGCGCGCGTCATCGTAGGGAAAGCCCGGTATCTTCGCCACGCGCGAGCCTGCGGCAATGACGCAGGAATCGAAGGAGACGCGCTTCACGCCTGCGGCCGTTTCCACCGCGATCAGATTGGGCGACTCGAATTTTCCCACGCCCTGCAGCGTCGTCACTTTGCGCTGTTTGGCCAGTCCCACCAGACCCTTGGTCAGGCGGCCGACCACCGAGTCCTTCCAGCTGCGCAGCTTGTCGATGTCTATTTTCGGTTTGCCGAATGCGATGCCCGAATGCGACATCTCCTCTGCTTCGGTCACCACTTTGGCCGCATGCAGCAGCGCTTTGGACGGGATGCAGCCGACGTTCAGGCAGACGCCGCCCAGGGTCGCATGGCGCTCGATCAGCACGACTTTCTTGCCCAGGTCGGCGGCGCGAAACGCGGCGGTGTAGCCGCCCGGGCCCGCGCCCAGCACCACGACTTCGGCGTGCAGGTCGGCACTGCCGGATGCCACCGCCGGAGCTGGAGCCGGCGCTACGCCAGTAGAAGCTCCCCCTGCGCCGCCGCCCGCCTGCGCC
>JACZJV010000169.1 GCA_014860355.1 Burkholderiales bacterium
CGGCTGCGCTCCGAGGTGCAGGCGCGGCCGGCACAGGACCTGAGACCGATCTCGCCGCAGGGCATCCCGGCCGACGTGCGGCCGCTGGTCGAGGCCATCAACCATCACGTCGAGCGCAACCGGCAGCAGACCGAGGCGCGCCGGCGCTTCGTCGACGACGCCTCGCACCAGCTGCGCACGCCGCTGGCGACACTCGCGACTCAGGTCGGCTTCGCGCTGCGCGAATCGGATCCGGTGCTGCAGCGCCAGGCGCTGGTGGCGATCAAGTCGCAGCTCGACGAGGCCGTGCGCCAGACCAACCAGCTGCTGGTGCTGGCGCGTACCGACAGCGCCGAGCTCGTGGCCGAGTCGGTCGATCTCGATGCGCTGGCGCAGGCGGTGACGCGCGAGTGGTGGGCCGAAGCCCGCGCCTGTGGCATCGACCTCGGGCTGGAGCCGGCGCACGGCGAAGTTCGCGTGCTGGCGCAGCCCGCATTGCTGAAGGAAGCGCTGTCAAACCTGCTGCACAACGCGATTCGCTACACCCCGCGCGGCGGGCGGGTGACGGTGCAGGTCCGCGCGGCGGGACAGCGCGCCTGGATCGCGGTTGTGGACGACGGGCCGGGCATAAAACCGGAGGAGCTCGCGCGCGTCGGCGAGCGGTTTTTTCGCGGCAGCAACGTGCGGCAGCCCGGCACCGGCCTGGGGCTGTCGATCGTGAAATCGATCGCCGAACGCCTGGGCGGCGAGCTGCTGCTTGCGCCGGGGCCCGAGGACCGCGGCTTGCGCGCGACGGTCTGCCTGCCCGCCACCGGCAGCGCCCAGCAGAGCGGTGGCTAACGCACATACACACGGGCGATCGGGCTGAAAGCGCTCTGAAAGCATTGCAAGGATATAGTGACTGCTGCACCCGGCCACACCGCATGGTCTGGGGCCGATGCCAAACCAAAGGAGATCCATAGATGATACGCAAAGCCGCCCTCATGACCCTCGTCCTGGCGTTTGCCGCCGCTGCAGCCGCGGCCGGCCCGCTGGACAAGACCGAATGCATCGCCCCCGCCAAGCCCGGCGGCGGCTTCGATCTGACCTGCAAGCTGGCTCAATCCTCGCTGTTGGAGGGCAAGTTCGTCGCCGACCCGATGCGCATCACTTACATGCCCGGCGGCATCGGCGCCGTGGCCTACAACGCCATCATCGCCCAGCGCCCGGCCGACGCGAACACCATCGTCGCGTTCTCGGGGGGCTCGCTGCTCAACCTGGCGCAGGGCAAGTTCGGCCGTTACAATGAGAACGACGTGCACTGGCTGGCGGCCGTGGGCAGCGACTTCGGCGCCATCATCGTCGCCGAGAAATCGCCACTCAAGTCGATGAAGGACCTGGTCGCTGCGGTCAAGGCCGACCCGACCAAGGTCGTTTTCGGCGCCGGCGGCACGGTCGGCAGCCAGGACTGGATGAAGGCGGCGCTGACCGCGCGCTCGGCCGGGCTGGACCCGAAATCGATGCGCTTCGTGGCCTTCGAAGGCGGCGGCGAGGCGATCACTGCGCTGCAGGGTGGTCATGTGCAGGTCTATTCCGGGGACGCGTCGGAGGCCGAGGAGCAGATGAAGGCGGGGGCCAAGATCCGCGTGCTGGCGGTGATGTCCGACAAGCGGCTGGAAGGCAGGCTGGCGGACGTTCCGACGGCCAAAGAGCAGGGCTTCGACATCTAGTGGCCGATCATCCGCGGCTTCTACGTCGGGCCCAAGGTCAGCGATGCGGACTACAAGGTCTGGGCTGACACCTTCAGCAAGATGATGGCCACGCCGGTGTTCAACAAGCTGCGCGCCGAGCGCGGTCTGTTCCCCTTCGCCAAGACCGGCGCCGAACTCGATGCCTATGTCAAGGCGCGCGTCGCCTACTACCGCACGCTGGCCAAGGACTTCGGCTTGAACGTCGCAGTCGCCAAGTAGCCCAGGTGGGAGCGTGCGGGCGCTAATGCCGCACCCCACCCCAGGAGGAAACCATGAGTGATCGCATACTCGGTGCGGCCTGCCTGCTCGCAGGCGCAGGCATGGCCTGGGCCGCGCACGACTACGCCGCGCCAATCTCCTACGAGCCCGTCGGCCCGCGTGCCTTTCCGCTGCTGCTCGCAGCTCTGATGGCGCTGGCCGGGGGCTGGCTGATCGCACGACCCGGGCCCCAGGGCTTTGGCCTGGGCCGCGAACACTACAGGTCGATCGGGCTGGCGATGGCGGCGGTGTTCGCCTACGCCGCGCTGTTCGAAACGCTGGGTTTCCCGCTCGCCACGGCCGTGATGGCGCTGCCCATCGGCATGGCATTCGGCGGCAGCTGGAAGCAGTCGCTGGCCGCGGGTGTTGCGATGGGCCTCGCGCTCTACCTGATGTTCGACAAGCTGCTCGACGTGGTGCTGCCGACCGGGCTGCTGTCCTTCGTCCTCGGGGGACGCTGATGGAAACGCTGCACTTCCTGCTCGGCGGCTTCGCCGTCGCGTTGTCCCCCGCGAACCTGATGGTGGCCGCGACCGGCGCCTTCATCGGCACCATCGTCGGCATGCTGCCGGGCCTGGGTCCGATCAATGGCGTCGCGATCCTGATGCCGCTGGCCTTCGCGCTCAAACTGCCGCCCGAGACGGCATTGATCCTGCTGGCTGCCGTCTACATGGGCTGCGAGTACGGTGGGCGCATCTCCTCGATCCTGCTCAACGTGCCCGGCGATGCCGGCGCGATCATGACCGCACTGGACGGCCACCCGATGGCCAAGAAGGGCCTGGCCGGGGTGGCGCTGTCGATCTCGGCCTGGAGTTCGTTCGTCGGCTCGCTCATCGCCACCATCGGGATCGTGCTGTTCGCGCCGCTGCTCGCGCGCTGGGCGCTGGCCTTCGGCCCGGCCGAGTACTTCGCGCTGATGTGCTTCGCCTTCGCCTGCATCACCGGGCTGATGGGCGACGCGCCGGTGAAGGCGGCGCTCGCGGCGATGATCGGCCTGTCGCTATCGACAGTGGGGCTGGACTCGAACTCGGGTGTCTACCGTTTCACCGGCGGCAATGTGCACCTCTCCGACGGCATCCAGTTCATCGTCGTCGTGATCGGCGTGTTCTCGGTCAGCGAGATCCTGCTCATGCTCGAACAGCACCACAGCAGCAGCGGACTGATCCAGGTCAGCGGTCGCAAGCTGTTCAATCTGAAGGAACTGGCGCTTACCTGGCCGGGCACGCTGCGCTCGGCGGTCGTCGGCTTCGTCGTCGGCGTGCTGCCAGGTGCCGGCGCGACGATCGCCAGCGCGATGACCTACTCGATGGAAAAGCGCATGGCCGGCCCCGACGGCCATTTTGGCGACGGCGACATCCGCGGCGTGACGGCGCCCGAGGCGGCCAACAACGCGTCGGCAGCGGGCTCGTTCGTGCCGATGCTGACGCTGGGCGTTCCCGGTTCGGGCACGACGGCGGTGATGGTCGGAGCGCTGTCACTCTACAACATCACGCCAGGCCCGGCACTGTTCACGCAGAACCCGGCGCTGGTCTGGGGCCTGATTGCCTCGCTGTTCATCGCCAACGTGATGCTGCTCGTCATCAACATCCCGATGGTCGGCGTGTTCACCAAGGTGCTGCGGCTGCCCAACTGGACGCTGGTGCCGGGCATACTGGCGGTCAGCGCGGTTGGCGTGTACTCGGTGCATGCCACCACCTTCGACCTGATGCTGATGTCGGGCCTGGGTGTCGCCGGCTACCTGCTGCGCAAACAGGGCATGCCGATGGCGCCGCTGATCCTCGGCTTCGTGCTCGGCGACCTGATGGAGCAAAACCTGCGCCGCGCCCTGTCGATAACCAACGGCGAACTGGGCATTCTGGTTGAGAGTCCGATTTCCATCGGCCTGTGGATCGGCGCTGCGGCGATGGTCATCGTGCCCCCGCTGATGCGATTACGCGCGCACCGCAAGGTGGCCGCCGCCGCGGCCTGAATTTGGCGAACGCCCGTGCAACTGCGCGGGATTCTGCAGGGCGCGCCGTCGCTTGATCGCGCCGATTTCCCGAGCGCCGGGGTGCCAGGCCAGGACGCCCCCGGAGTAGCGGATCCGCGACCCGACAAGGCGCCACAGCCAGTCTTTGGTCAAGGCGGTGCTCGAGCGCGGCGTCTATCCTGTCGAAACAGCGGGTGAATCCCTATGCCGGACCAGGCGCGAAACGAGTGGAATCCACAATCGGTATTCCGGAGGCGCCAGGCTCTGTCCTGCACTGGCGAATGCGGCATCGATTCTCGGCGCATGCGAACGCGTATTTGGAGCTGACGAAACCGCGAGTCGTTCTGCTGATCGTGTTTGCGGCCCCGGCCGTCGTGTCACCTTCGAAAAAAAAACGCCGGCACTGTACTGAGCCGAATCACTCCCGTTTCGATCACTATGCCGCGGATGATCGACGCCGGACTCGCCAGGCTCCAACCCCGTTGGAAATATGATCCCCCGCCAGGGTTTACACCAGTTTGGAATATACTATAATGGGAATTATTCGCACCGAGTGCGCCGCGCCAAAGAATAGACAGGAGTGACCGGGGTATCGAGCCAGGAGGAGCAAATCATGAACATGCTTAGGCACTACTTTGTGAGCGACAGCCTCGACGACTTGGAGGTGTTTGAAGAACAACTGGAGGCCGCCGGCGTGTCCGTGCCGCAGATCCACGTACTCAGCCGCAAAGACGCAGAGGTGGCGAACCACCAGCACCTCCACGAGGTCCAGTCGTTCATGACGAGGGATACTGTGCACTCAGCCAAGCGTGGCGCCGTGGTCGGGCTATTGGCTTGCGTGCTGGCTCTTTACGTCGCGTATCACGCAGGCTGGACGGATACCGCTGCCGGCTGGATGCCCTTCATTTTCCTCGCGATCGTGCTGCTCGGCTTTTCCACTTGGGCGGCAGGATTGCTGGGAATCGAAAAACCCAACCGCAACTTCGCCAGATTCGAACAGGATTTGAGCAACGGCAAGCATGTCTTTTTTGTGGATCTCGAGCCCCAGCAGGAATCGGTTCTGAAGAACGTGCTGCAATCGCACCCGCAGGTGGTGTTTGCGGGATCGGGTTCATCCGCGCCCCACTGGCTTATCGCTTTTCAGAGGAAAGCGGGGATGGTTCGACATTCGTGAGCCGGTGGTGGATCTGCCTTGTTGATTTCAGCCGAGGCAGATGGCGTAGACCAGCCAGGATGAAACGAAGGCTGGCTTGCGCATTTCATCCTGGGAGAATCTGAAGAGTCCCGCAGCGCGCCATTGACGCGTCTTTCGACCACCTCTCGGCCATCCCCGCAGTCAGGTTTCTCAGTCGCCAGCTAGCGATGTTGCGCTGGCGCATGAACTGCGTTCCCGAAGAATGCGCCTCTCGTAAAGGAAGTGTAGTGTCCTTCCAGCGCTCCGATGCCTATCAGTACCAGCAACAAAAGCGTCGGCACCAGAATCGCATATATCAGGGCCAGCCGCTCCCAGATCATATGCATGAAGAAGGAAACGATCAGCCCTGCCTTCAACAGCATGAACAGGAGGATCAGAAACCACCTGAGGTAACCCTGAAAGTGGAAGTAATCGACGAAATAGGACGCGGTGCTGAGAATGAACAGCAATCCCCAGATCTTGAGATAAATGCCGATCGGATGTTGTTGCCCCTGTGCGTGTGCCATGGTTTGTCTTACCAGAGATAGAAAAATGCGAAGATGAATACCCACACCAGATCGACGAAGTGCCAATACAGGCCCATGATTTCGACGATCTCGTAGTTCCCCTTCCGGCCGGTCAAGAAGCCCGGCCGCTCGTGATCCAGATCCCCCCGCAAAACCTTTGCAGCCACGATGAGGAGGAAAATCACGCCGATCGACACGTGAGTGCCATGGAAACCCGTAATCATGAAAAAGGCCGCGCCAAACTGCGCCGCGCCCATCGGGTTGCCCCAGGGACGTATCCCTTCATCCACGATCAGCTTGGTCCACTCAAAGGCCTGCATACCGACGAATGTGGCGCCCAATGCCGCGGTGATCAGCAACAGGATAAAGCTCATCTTCCTGTTTTTTTCATAACCGAACTTGACGGCCATGGCCATGGTCCCGCTGCTGCTGATCAGGACAAAGGTCATGATGGCGATCAGGAGGAGGGGAATCTCCTTGCCAAAGAGCGTCAAACCGAAGACCACGCTCGGATTCGGCCAGAGCTCCGTGGTGGACGTTCGCACCGTCATGTACGCGACCAGGAAACAACTGAAGACGAAGGTGTCGCTGAGGAGGAAGATCCACATCATCGCCTTGCCCCAGGGGACGTTCTTGAACGCCCGCTGGTCCGAGGACCAGTCGGCGACGACGCCCTGCAAGCCTTCAGGCAGCGGGAGGGATTGCGCTGAACTCGTCGTTACGGGTTGCATCATGTTGTTTGATTCCCTTCAATCAGCGACACGGACTGCAACAATGCCCTCTGCGGCGGCGCGACGACTCGTTGCGCAATCGCGTGGTCATATTCAGACTTCACTTCGTCACCCCGCAGATCGCAAATGTATCCGGGGGACAACTACTCTGGCGCGGCGGCGTAGACAGCAGCAACGCGAACAGGATCAACCAGACCAATAGCAGATAGTGCCAGTACGTCGTGCACAATTCCACGCTCAGGCGGACGGCGCCTACCTCGGCGCCGCGCGCCGCCTTGGCAGTGGTCTTGCCCCAGACCCACAGTCCCCCCAGCAGGTGCAGGCCGTGCAGCGCGGTGAGCAGGTAGAAGAAGGCGTTGGCTGGATTTGCCGCTACAAAATAACCCGACGCGTTCAATTGTCGCCACACCCAAAGTTGTCCCGCCAGAAAACCAAAAGTGAAAACGCCTCCGGCGATCAGGCCGATTCTGACGCCGTCTATCCGTCCCCTACGCGCAGCAACCCGCGTCCATTGCATGGCGACACTGCTCAGCATCAGCGCGGCTGTGTTCAGCCACAGCCCCTTCGGAACGGTCAAAGTCGTCCAGTCCGCCCCCTCCATGCGCATGAAGTAGGCACTGATTAGCAGCGCAAACAAGGACGTGGCGACCGCAAGAAACACCCCAAGACCCACCTTCACCGGCGGCAGGGGCAAGGCGCCGTCGCCGGAAACGCCTTCGGCCGGGCGCCCCGCTATCCAGGGCCTGACATTGACCGTTTGCCGGAGCAGCCACCAGACGACGGTAGCCATGATTGCGACCAAAACCAATAATGTGCTCGTCACGACTACGCCTCCTCGCTGCTTCCGGCTCTTTTGATCGGTGGCTGGTTTTGCGGGATGAAGTCCGCTTCGACGCCCGGCACGCTGTAATCGTAGGCCCAGCGGTAGACGACCGGCAAGGTCGAGCCAAAGTTGCCATGCGTCGGCGGGGTGTGGGCAGTTTGCCACTCCAGCGTGGTGGCCTGCCAGGGATTGTCACCCGAGGGTTTGCCTTTGAAATAGCTCCAGACCAGGTTGTACAGGAACACCAGTTGGACGGCCCCCACGATCAATGCCGCGATGGTGATAGCGACGTTCAAGGACTGCGCCGATTGCGGGATGAAGTCGAGGTTTTCGACTGCATAATAGCGCCGCGGCACGCCCAAAAAGCCAAGGTAATGCATGGGAAAGTAGATAGCATAAGTTCCTAGAAACGTGACCCAGAAGTGGAATTTTCCCATGCTGTCGTTCAGCATTCGCCCGGTGACCTTGGGGTACCAGTGGTAGATTGCCCCGAACACGACCAGGATGGGCGACACGGCCATCACCATGTGGAAGTGGGCGACCACGAACATGGTCTTGGAAAGCGGGAGGTCAATGGGCACATTACCCAGGAACAGGCCCGTCAACCCGCCATTGACAAATGTAAAGATGAAGCCGATGGCAAACAGCATGGGGACGGTGAGGTGGATGTTGCCCCGCCATAAGGTCAGCACCCAGTTGTACACCTTGAGCGCCGTGGGCACGGCGATGATCAGCGTGGTGGCAGCAAAAAAGAAGCCGAAGTACGGATTCATCCCGCTGACATACATATGGTGCGCCCACACGATGAAACTGAGGCCACCGATCGCCACAATCGCCCAGACCATCATCCGATAGCCGAAGATATTCTTCCTTGCATGGACGGCAATCAGGTCGGAGACGATGCCGAAGGCCGGCAGGGCGACAATATAGACCTCGGGATGGCCGAAGAACCAGAACAGATGCTGGAACAATATCGGGCTCCCCCCGCTGTAGTCGAGGTGTTCCCCCCTCGAAACGAGCGCGGGTACGAAGAAGCTCGTGCCCAGGGTCTGGTCCAAGGTCATCATGATGGCGCTGACGAACAGGGCGGGAAAGGCCAACAGCGCCAGGATGGTCGCCATGAAGATGCCCCATATCGTCAGTGGCAAACGCATCAGCGTCATCCCCCGCGTGCGCGCCTGCAACACCGTCACCACATAGTTCAACCCGCCCATGGTGAATCCGATGATGAAGAAAGCCAGGGAAACCAGCATTAGGATAATTCCCATATGCACTCCCGGGGTGCCCTCGAGTATGGCCTGGGGCGGGTACAGGGTCCAGCCCGCGCCCGTAGATCCGCCGGGCACGAAGAAGCTCGCCATCAGCAACAGAACGGCGAACAGGTAGATCCAGTAACTAATCATGTTCACGTAGGGGAAGACCATGTCACGGGCGCCGATCATCAGCGGGATGAGGTAATTGCCGAACCCCCCCAGGAACAGCGCGGTGAGCAGGTAGATGACCATGATCATGCCGTGCATGGTCACGAACTGAAGGTAGTTGCTTGGGTCGATAAATGAAAACGTATGCGGGAACCCCAGCTGCAGCCGCATGATTCCGGACAACACCAAAGCCACCAGCCCCACCGCGATCGCCGTGATCGAGTACTGAACGCCGATGACCTTTGCGTCCTGGCTCCAGATGTATTTCCCGATGAACGTTTTCGGATGGTAGAGTTCCGGCTCTTCGACTTCGGCGGGTCGGACAAAAACCGATTCGTCATGCGCAACGTAACTCATTGAGATTCCCTCTTCGCTAGTGTTTCATCACGCCCGATTCGCCTGACCTGCCTTATCTGATCGTATTGATGTAGGCAACGACGCGATTGGTTGCCTGGTCATCGGTCAGCATCGCGGCCATGGATGCCATCTGTGGACCGTACCTATCGTTCGCGTGTCCGCCGCGAATGCCCTGTTTGAAATTCTTCAACTGGGTGACCATGTACCAATCGCTCATACCCGACAACCGGGGGGCATTCATTGCCTGTATCCCACGCCCATTGGAACCATGACAGGCGGCGCAGGTCACATAGATACTTCGGCCATCGGTCGCATTGTCTTTCAGCGTGACCGGTGCGGGATTTTCCGGCAGCGTCTTGATGTACGCGACGACATTATTGACGGCGGCGTCATCAGTAAGCGTCGCAGCCATCGGCGCCATCTGCTTGCCGTAGAAATCCTTGTCGTGCGCACCACGGGCGCCGTGCCTGAAATTGTTCAATTGCCGTATGAGATACCAGTCTCCTTGCCCACTCAGTTTCGGGGCATGCATCGCGATGTTGCCTTCAGCCTGCGCGCCATGACACGCAGCACACACGGCAAAGAGCGGCTTGCCCGCTTCGGCGTCGCCGGCCGCCTGCGCCATCGATTGCGCAAACGTCGGATAGCCGCTCAACCACTTCTGAAATGCGTCGTCTTCTTCCACTACGACTTTGCCGCGCATGACGTAATGCCCAATGCCGCACAATTGTTCGCACAGGAGATCGAATTTCCCGGCCCGTGTGGGGGTGAACCACGTGCGCGTGACCATGCCCGGCACCAGATCCATCTTGACCCGGAACTGCGGTACGGCGAAGTCGTGCAGAACGTCGATGGAGCGCAGCAGCGCCTTGACCGGCGTTCCGATGGGCAGATGCACCTCCGGGCTTGCAACCAAGACATCGTCCCGACCTAACAGGTCGTCGGGGTTCATGCCAAACGGATTCTTATCGCTGACAAACCGGGCGTCGACAGTGCCCAGCACGCCGTCCCTCCCCGGGAAGCGATAGGCCCAGTGCCACTGCCTCGCCACGACCTCGAATACTGCCGCATCCTCCGGGACCGTGACGATCTTCGCATATACGAGCAGGCCGGGGGCCAACAAGCCGGCGATTCCCACTGCGGTCAACCCGACCAGCCATGCCTCCAGCTTCTTATTTTCGGGTTCATACTCCGCCCGCATTCCCTTCCGGTGACGGTAGCGCACCACGCAGTAGGCCATGAACAGATTCACTGCTACGAAGACCGACCCCGTGACCCAGAACGTGAGCGATATGGTGTTGTCGATCGAACTCCAGTTGGAGGCGATCGGCGTCAAATACCACGGACTCAGAAGATGAAAGATAACGGAGAAATCGACCAGCAGGATCAATGCGATTGCTACGACCATAGCGACGCCTCCCTCCGTTCACGCGATCCCGGTCGAATGTTTTCGACGGTATCCTGTTATTTTCACTGCGCGGCTCTTTCCAGCAGGAGAGCCTTTTGCAAAACGCCCACCAGAGCGGGATCAACCGCCGCATGGATCGGCGATGGACGGCCATGGATCAGGAGATGCAAGCTCCGCAAGCTTCCGTGCGGTCTGAATTCGATACTACGCGCCGAAAATTAACATTGCAAGTGGGTCTCATTCCCCATATCGCCAATTTCCGGCGTCCCATGGGATTGGAAGGTCTTCTTGGTTGTGGGGTACTGCCCGCTTCCAAGTCGGCGATTTTGGCGAACCAGCCGAATCAATGCTGCAAGCAGGTACCGCGTACCGCGCTGTTCCAATTTGCGGGGCCACTTCTCATCAATTCAGCCGAGCATGCGAAGCGCGCCTTCCCATTTGATGCCTTCCTCTGGATACGGCTCGCCCGTCTCGACCCAGCGGCAGCCGAAACGCCCGAGGTTGACGCTGTGGAAGGCAGCCTCCAGGATGCGTTCAGCGATGCCGCGGCCTCTGCGGCGCCCGGCTCGCGCGCGTGACGCTTGCCATGAAAAAAATGAAACGCCTGATCCAGTGAACATGGGTCTCCTCCGCGCGGAGCCTGTCATGTTGGAGCCGGCATGCGGGGGAGGTATTGTGATTTCCGATGAATCGGCCTAAGGTATTGATACCAATGGCGGGTGGCAGGCAGGAAGCAGGATGCGCCGCAGAAATCGTTGCCTATCCCAAACGGTCAACTGGATTTGTCAACAAACAATGTCAACCAAGTCAAGGTAGGCCTCACTGAATCCAAGCCTCCGCCTTCGTGATCTCTGCATGGCTCCCAGGACCCGACGTGTGCTCCAAGCCATCCTGTATGAGGTTTTCGCCATTGCCTTTGTTGGCCCGGTGCTGAGCATCGCGTTCGACAAACCGGCCAGCTCGAGCATTGGTCTAGCTTTCGTTCTATCCAGCATAGCGCTCGGCTGGAACTATGTGTTCAACACGATCTTTGAGCGCTGGGAGTCGTATCAATCCATACGCGGTCGGTCGCTTGCCAGGCGCGTAGTGCATGGCATAGGCTTCGAAGGAGGACTTGTTGTGATACTGATTCCCGTCATGGCGCTTTGGCTGGAAATCTCAGCTCTGAACGCATTCCTGGCGAATCTTGCTCTGCTGGCATTCTTCTTCGTCTACGCCATCGCTTTCACATGGACCTTCGATCGCATGTTTGGCCTTCCGGAATCCGCCGCGAAGCACCGTGAGGCCTAACGCGGTTCGACCGGACGCGCTTCACTCGGCTGCGCCCGCTTTCGCGCGCTGGTCAGCCACAACGATAGCCGGCAGCGCCGGAGCAACACGAAGCACATGGACCCCAAGATCATTCTAAGGAACGAACGCGATGGCGATGCGAGTGCAATAGGCGAGGTGACCGCCGCCGCGTTTATGACATTGGAGATCAGCAATCACACGGAGCAGTTCATCATCGAGGCGCTGCGTGCCGCCAAGGCGCTCACGCTATCGCTCGTCGCGCAAATCAATGGCGCGGTCATAGGCCATATTGCATTTTCTCCCGTGACTATTTCGGACGGCAGCCGGGACTGGTACGGCCTCGGACCTGTTTCGGTGCTGCCGGCATACCAGCGGCAGGGCATTGGAAAAGCTCTGATAGAGGAAGGGCTGTCACGGCTGAAAGCCATGCATGCCCAAGGATGTTGTCTCGTCGGCCATCCGGACTACTACAGGCAATTCGGGTTCAAGAACCCTGCGGGCCTCGTGGTCGAGGGCGTCCCGCCACAGGTATTCTTCGCGCTGTCTTTCGACGGGCGCAGTCCACAGGGCACGCTCACGTTTCACGCAGGATTCAAGGCAGATGGTCATGCCGCTGGCTGAGCGCCCGGTCGAGATGGGCAGCCGGCAAGCTGCGCGTGCCGGTCCGCTGCGCAGGTTCGCCGCTGTGGCGGCCCCGCACCTTGTACGCTAAGCCTCACGGGAGCGAAAGCCCGATGGTCCAAAAGGATAGCGCCGGAAAGCGGGGGGCGAACAAACCCGCCGCAGAGTAGGCGAGCCCGGCGCCACCATCCGGGCTGATCGGTGCCAGGATCAAAGAGCCGGGCGATTGGCGGGGCAGGACTCTGTCGCGGATCCGCGCTCTCATCAAGCAGGCCGATCCCGATGTGGTCGAGGAGTTGAAGTGGAAATAGCCATCCAATAGCGCGTTCCAGCAGACGGTCCTCGCGCCGCGCACCCGGCCCGCTGCTGAACCCGAAAGTCAGGCGCTGCCGTGGCTTGACTGGTCGCGAATGCCGGGCAAGACTGTGGGCGCATCGATCATCTGAACCTTCGGGCTCAGCACGATGGAGAAGCAGCATGATTAAGCAAGCAAGGATCACAATTTGCCTTTGGTACGATGGCGAGGCCGAGGACGCGGCGCGGTTTTACGCCACGACCTTTCCGGATTCGTCCGTCGGCGCAGTGCACCTCGCACCGGGAGATTTTCCTTCCGGGAGGAAAGGGGACGTATTGACCGTCGAATTTAGCGTGATGGGCGTTGCGTGCCTCGGGCTCAACGGCGGACCTGCATTCAGGCACAACGAAGCATTCTCGTTTCAGGTTGCAACTGCTGACCAGGCCGAAACGGATCGCTACTGGAACGCGATCGTCGGCAACGGCGGCCAGGAAAGCGCGTGCGGCTGGTGCAAGGACAAATGGGGGTTGTCCTGGCAGATCACGCCGATCGCCCTGACGAAAGCGGTCACCGATCCCAACCCCGCTGCCGCCAGGCGCGCGTTCGATGCAATGATGCAGATGACAAAGATCGACATCGCTGCAATCGAGGCGGCGCGCCGCGGTTGAGCTTGCGTGCTTGCCGCGCACGGCCGCGACATCGCCCGCCGTTGCACCGGAGCGCGGCCGCGGATCGCCTGCTCTGAGGTCGGTTGACGGTTCGAAGCGCCGGCAACAGCTTCGGCCGGGCAGCGGACGGCGCGCATCCACGCGCCGGTGCAGCGATCCGCCACGGGCCCGCGGGTTACACCCGCAGCGTAGGCAGGCCTAGCCTGGTTACGGCGCCGCCGGGCTGCCGGTGGCGAGGTCGATGCGACGGCGGATCACGCGACCTGTCTACCGCGCTTGAACGACGCTGCGGCTGCACACGGGAGTAGACCCAAGCCGCGTATAGCGCATCGCCATCCGCTGTAACCCTAGTCGGATATGCGTGGTATTGCCCAGGAAATAGCGGGTTTCCGCCGCTGTGTCCGACGGCACCATACCCCATACTGCGCGCATGGTTTTACCAACAACAATCAAACAATAACTTCTCTGTAACCACACCATGTCCCACCGCAAGTCACGCTGGCGGCAGCGCCCGGCGCCGCAGCCATCTGCATGCCTCGCGCCTTGCGCTGCCGCAGTTGCGCGCACCGGCGCCGGCGGCCTGCGCATCTGATCTACCGAACTATCTGACCGACCACACCCAGACACGCACGTCAGTGCGCACGCTTCGCAACTACGTAGTAACCACGTCAAAAGGAGATTTGCAATGTTTGCACCTTGCAGGAAAAAGGCCGGCGCGCGCGCGGTTGCGCTCGCACTGGCGCTCGCCAGCAGCAGTTTTTCCGCACACGCCGTGCTCGAGCGGACCGGCCCCATAAGCATCGCCCCGAATGTCGGCGGCTTTCCGGCCTGGTACCAGGACACGACCGGCCTTGCGCTGGAATTCTGCGCACCCAAGAACCAGGCGGAACTGGACGGAGCCTGGTGTCTGCTGCTCCCGGGGGACATCAATCTGCTTCCTGAAGTGTTCCCGTCGAACTTTTTCGACGAGCACTTCTACTACGCCGCGGGTGCGGCCCTGGGCACCCGGCAGGCCGGGGGCAAAGCCAATCTGGTCATAGGCATGGAAAGCGCCTTCACCACCGCCGTCGCGCCGGGAGATCAGGTCGTTTTCGCCCGCATCCGCCTCGTGCTGAACCCGTTGCCCGTCAGCGGGTCCTACCGTTTCATCCATCCCTATGGCGAACAGACAGTTGAAGGCGTAGTCGGCGAGCGGATTTTCGTCACCAGCGATATCGGCTTTGACTGCGGACCCAACTTCGAATGCGCGCTGAACGGGGCCATCGGCCCGTTCCTGCTGCCTTCGCCCGTCCCCGGCGGCGTTGAAATGCCGCCCTTGACCGCGGCAAATCCGATTCCGGACAGCGACCCGAACAACTGGAATGATGGCGTGTTCGCGCCCACGCCGTACCCGGGCACAGGCGATGCGTATATCGCCGATCCGGCGCGCGAGGGGCCGGTCACCGGCAGCCCGCTGCCCGATTTTGTCGATTCGTCCGGGGCCACGCGCAACCACAACATTTTCCGCATCGAAGGGCCTCCCGGCTCCGGGCTGGGTCTGGACCCCGTGACCGGTGCGCCCGTAGACTGGCTCGAGACCAGCAAGTTTTCGTTGATGGGCCGTATCTATTCCGGCGCGATGCCCGGCCGGGTTACGGTCGACCGCGCCTCGTACACCCGCACAGCAGCGGGGCAGAAGCTGGACGTGTTCGCAACTGCCCTCCCGACCACCCAGTCCCGGCTGCCCGCCGGACCCAGGCCAGCCGCGGCTGCAACGAATTTGACCTTCTTCGATGCGCCCTGCGCAGGCACGGTGGACGCCGCCGGCACCATACACCCGCCGTACAGCACGCCGCCGGGCGCGACAGAGATGCCGATGAAGGCCGCAGGCGCGCTGCAAATGGCTCAGACCAATCCGACGACCATTCCGAAATCCATATGCGTGAAGGACGGCAGTGCGCGCAATGCCGCCGGACAGCTTGCGCCCGTGTTCGTCCCGCATCCCGTCACCGACGAAGTAACCGTCACCCCGGCGCACTTCGATCCGGCAGCAGGGACCCTGAGCGTGGGCGCAAGTTCGAGCGACGCCACCCCGCCGCTCGTGCTGACGCTGGCGGCGGGCGTATTTCTCGGTGACCTCGTCGCCGGCGAGATTGCCGTGCCTGGCGTGATCGCACCGCCTAGCAGCGTGCAGGTGCAGTCGAGCGCCCTGGGCAGCACCGTCTACCAGGTAAGCACGGGCTTTGGCGGTGCAGCGCCGGTCACGACCCCGGTCGCCGCGAACGATGTGTTTGCGTTCCCGATGAATTCCCCGGCGCAAGTTCTGCCCGTCCTGGCCAACGACAGCAATGTCGCCGGCGGCACGGTGACGCTGCTGTCACAGCCCGGATTTGGAAGCGCGGCGGTCAACGCCGACGGTACCGTGAGCTACACGCCTGACCCCAACCGGTCCGGCGCGGACGCCTTCACCTATGCGGTGACCGTCGGCACGAGCGTTTCGAACACCGCCATCGCCACGCTCGACGTCGTGTCGGTGCCTCTGGCGCCGACTGCGGTGAACGACGCGTTCAACGCCATCGCCAACGCGCCGCTCGCGCTCAACCTGATCGCGAACGACTCCGATCCCAATGGCGCGGCCGACATCGTCGGCGCGCTGAACATCTCGGCGTCCTCGCCTGCCGGAGCGGCCATCAGCGGCGGCGCCGATGGAACCGTGAGCTTCAGTGCGGCAACGCCGGGTACCTATACCTTTACCTACCAGGCGCTGGATCAGGCGGGGCTGAGCTCGGCCAACACCGGCACGGTAACGGTACAGGTGGCCGCGGCCGAAACGATCACCTTCTCCGCTACCCTGTTCAGAAGGGACAAGAACCGCCTGACGGCAAACGGCACCATCAATCCGATCGGATTCCAGACGATCAAACTCGAGTTTGTCAACTCGGCCGGCACGGTGCTGGGCACAGCGGGCACCATCGCTTCGACCGTGCTAGGCACCTGGGCGATCGACACCGTGGTTCCGATGCCCACCGGAACGGTCTCGCTCAAGGCAACCTCGTCCAATGGCACCAGCAGCGCGACGGCGCTAAGGATCAAGTAAAGCTCGATACCTCATCTAAGGAGATTTGCAATGTTTGCACCGTTCAGAATCAAGGTTGGCGCGCGTGCGGTTACGCTCGCAGTCGCGCTCGCCACAAGTAGTTTTTCCGCGCAGGCCGTACTCGAGCGGGTCGGCCCCGTAAGCCTGGACCCGACAGCCGCCAGCTACCCGGCCTGGTACCAGGACACGACCGGCATCGCCCTGGAATACTGCAATCCGCTGAACTCGGCGGAAGTGGCCGGAGGCTGGTGTCTGCTGTTGCCGCCGGACATACCGGCGGTGCCCGAAGTGTTCCCTGCGAATTATTTCGACGAACACTTTTACTTTGCTGCAGGCGCGGCGGCGACTGCGAGCCTGTACGACCCCGTACATGGCAGGGCCTTGCTGGTAATAGCGCAGGAGGCCGCGTTCGCCAATGGGCCGGCCGTGCCCGGCGACCAGGTCACGTTCGCCCGCATCCGGGTCTCGCTGAGTCCGCTCCCCGCCTCGGGGACCTACCGCTTCATCCATCCGTACGGAGAAGAGGTAATTGAAGGCGTCGCCGGCGACAGAATCTTCTTCACCGATGATGTCGGCGTCGGCTGCAGCGGACTGTTCAACTGCGCGCTGAAATCGCGCCTGGGACCGTTCCTGATGCCATCGATCACCCCCGGCGGTGCCGAGATGCCCCCGCTGACCGCGTCGAATCCTACGCCGGATATCGACCCGGCCAACTTCGAGGGCATCTTCATGCCTACGCCCTACCCGAACACCGGCAAGGCCTATATCGCCGATCCCAACCGCATCGGTCCGGTCACCGGCAGCGCGCTGCCCGATTTCATCGATTCGACCGGAGCCTCGCGCAACCACAACGTCTTTCGCATCGAAGGGCCCTCGGGTTCCGGATTGGGTATCGATCCTGCGACCGGTGCACCCGTAGACTGGGTCGAAACCACCAAGTTTCAGCTCATGGGGCGTCTGTACGACGGCACCATGCCGGGCCAGGCCAAGATCGACCGCGCCAGCTATACGCGCAATGCGAACGGGCAGAAGCTGGATGTCTATGCGACCGGCGGCGCGGCCACGGCGGCCCGGTTTCCGGCGCAGCCCGCTCCGGCCAAGATAGTGCCGACGCTGAGCTTTTTCGATGCGCCCTGTGCTGGCACCGTGGACGCCGCGGGCAATATCAAACCGCCCTATAGCGCCCCGGTGGGCGCGACCGAGACCCAGATGCTCGCCACGGGCCCTGCGTACTGGGGACAGATCCAACCCGCAGTGCTGCCCGCGGCTGTATGCGTGAAGAACGGCAATGCGCGCGATGCGGCCGGAAACATCCGGCCGGTATACGCACTGCATGCGGTCACGGACGAAGTCACCGTCACGCAGGCGAACTACGATGGCACCGCCGGTACCCTGACGGTGGCGGCCACATCGAGCGACGAGCTGGTCCCCCCGGCGCTGAAGTTGACCTACCGAGGCTACGCGGGCGACCTGGTCGGCGGGCAGATAGTCGTGCCCAATGTTGTTGTGTCACCCGCCCGCGTAACCGTGCAGTCCAGCGCCGCGGGCCACACAGCCTATATGGTGAACACGGCTTTCCCGAGTGGAGTCATAGGCGCGGGTACGCCGGTTGCCACCCCGGACAGCTATGCCTTCCCGGAAGATTCGGGCGCGCACGTCCTGACCCTGCTTGCCAACGATGTGGACGCGGCCGGCGGCACGATATCCCTGACCTCGCTGCCGGTCATCGGTACCGCGGTTGCGAATCTCGACGGAACGGTGAGCTACACCGGGAAGGTCAATGCCAACGGCGCGGACTCCTTCACCTATACAGTGACGAAGGGCGCACTGGTCTCGTCACCGGCCACCGTGTCGGTCAATCTGACACCGGTGAACGATGCGCCGGTGGCGGTCAACGACGATGTGTCTGTTACGGTCGGCGTGCCGACCACGGTCAGCCTGATCGGCAACGATACGGATCCGGACGGCAATGCGGATGTGGTTGCTGTGGGTTCCTTCACCCAGCCGAACAACGCGGCGGTCACGATCACGGCCGGCGCCACACCGGGAACGGTATCGATCCTGTCCACCGTGAGCGGAACCTTCACCTTCCGTTATACCGCCCAGGATGCCGCGGGTGCCCAGTCCACAGTCGGTACCGGCAACAACCAGGGCACGGTGACGCTGACGGTGAATCCGACGGAAACGGTCAGCATCAACAAGAACCAGTACGACACCGGCAAGGCGACTCTGTCGATGGAAGGCGACGTCAACCCGCCGTCGAATTCGAGCATCAAGGTCGAATTCACCAACAACGCGGGTACGGTGCTCGGCCTCGCAGCCAACACCGTCGCGTCGGCAGGACGGTTCAAGGTCAACCAGGCGGTGGCATTGCCGGCAGGTGCGACGCGACTCCTGGTCACCACCTCGAAAGGGGCGACGGTCACAGGAACCTTGGTCATCAGGTAATCGTTCTCCTGGAAGCAAACTGGCCCCGTTCGCAAGAGCGGGGCTTTTTTTTGGTGCGCCCGGCGCGCAGGGGACGGTGCACATCCACATGCCGGTGCAGCGATCCACCGCGGGCCCGTGGGCTAGACCTGCAGCTAAGGCAGTCCAGGCCTGGCTAGGGCGCCGCCGGGCTGCCGCTAACGAGGTCGATGCGACGGCGGATGCGCGCGGCGGCAGCACCATCGCCGGCGACGTCCGCGCGCCGCGCCTGCACACCCAGCCAGGCGAGCAGGGGGCGGCGCCAGCCGTTTGCCGACGCGGTCTCGGTAGCGGCATCGATACCCGGCGGCGTCATGCGTCCGACGCGAAACAGCACGCCTGCGGCGACCAAGCGCGACATCGGTTCCTCGATTGCGGCGAGCGTGCCGGCATCGCTTGCGCCCGCGAGCAAGGCGCGGTGGTGTGCCGGCAGCAAGGACGCGTCCAGGCCCTGCCACTTTCCGGCGAGAAAGGCCGCATAGGCGCGCTCGGCCGGACCCGCGTCGGCGGCAAGCGCTTCAAACCCTGCGCAGTCTTCGAACTCCAGACTCGCCACGCGCGCCGCGCAGCGCACGAGTTCGGCGCGCGCGAGCAGGTCCGGACGGCCGGTAGCGGCGATGTCGTCGCGCGCGCGCGCGAATTCCTGCTTTGCAAGGCGCGTGTTGCCGGCGTAGTAGGCCGCCGTGAATCCTTGCAGCGCGGCGTGTGCATTTGCCTGCCAGTCGGGCGGCGCAGGCGCGCCGGCGCACGCCGCCAGCAGCAGTGCCGCCGCGGGCAGGAGCACTTTCATGGCAGCTTCAGCTCCGTGTCGCGCGCGAACGGCCACTTGCGGTTGATTTCGTCCACCAGATGCGCAACCTTGCGCAGGCTCGCCTCCACATCGGTGCGCAGAGCGGCGAGGTCGGCGGTGGCCGCGCGCGTGTTCGCGCCGATCGCCTGCGCCTCGGCGAGCACCGCATCGACTTTCTTCAGGCTATCGCGCGCATCGCGCAGCATCGCGTTCAACTGTGCGAGCGCCTTTTGCGTTTCGTCCATCACGCCGGCTGCGCCGAACACGCGTTCGTCGGTCTTGGACAGCATGCGCTCGAGTTTGAGCGAGACTTCGCCCACGGACCCGAGCAGCGCGTAGGCGCGATCGAGCGCGCTGATCACCTTCTTCGCATTTTCCTCGCTGCCGAGCACGCCCGCGAGCGCGCCATAGCGGCCTTTCATGCGTTCGGTAAGCGTCTGCACATTGGCAATACTGGCGCTCAAGCTCGAATCTGCGCCCGATATGCGCTCCAGGTTTTCGAGCAGGGCGCGCATGGTGGCGATCAAACGCGGGATCTCCGCACTCGCATCGCCGCGCAGCACCGGACGCATCGCCCCATCGGGCAGGGGCGGATCGTCCAGCACCCCGCTGTAGGCGCGGATGCGGGTGTCACCGACCAGTCCGCTCTCCATGGTGAATACGCTGGAGGTGCGCAGCCAGCGGGCATCCTTTTCCGGCACGTCAATGAGGATGCGCGCCTTGCCGTCCTCGGCGAGTTCGATGCGCTGCACGCGCCCGATCGGAAAGCCGGAAAAGGTCAGATCCATGCCGACCTTGGCGCCTTCGGAGTTGTCCGAAACCAGCACCAGCCGCTGCGTCTTCTCGAACACGCCGCGCGCGTACATCACATAGCCGAGAAAGCCGCAGATCAGCGCCAGGGTCAGCGCGAGCAGGAGCGCAGCCTTGAACTCGACGTGGGGAATCAGCGGCGCGGGCTGTTCGGAGTCGGGCGGCATGCTTGCTAGGCCGGGCGCATCAAATATACTTCACTGCGAGGGATGCGCCCTCTACCACCACCAGTACGAGGAAAAGGCGCACCATGCCGCGCAATACCGCCACCGGCGCGAGGCGAAACTCGCGCGGTGTATCCAGGCTGGCGGTAATCGGAATCACCGCCACCGCGAGACCGAACAGCAGCGTCTTCAGGGCGAGGCCTATCGCAACCTGCGGGTCGAACACCTGGCCGACCATGCGCGTAAAGCCGGTAAGGCCCCAGGGCGAGAAGCCGTAGACGCCGACGTAGGCGAGCACCAGCCCGATCACGCCACTGACCGTGGTAAGCGCAACCACCGACAGCGCGCTGCCGATCACCCGCGGCACGAGCTCGCGTCGCAGCGGATCGGCGCCCGCGCGCCGCATCGCCTGGAAGTCGCCGCGGATGTGCAGCAGTGCGACTTCGGTGTTGATCGCTGCGCCCGAGCGCAGCGCGACGAACAGCGCGGCAAACAGCGGAACCAGCTCCAGCACCAGCACGCGCACCACCAGTTCGAGCGCATACTGCGTCAGTCCGTAGCTCTGTGCGCTCGCAACGACGATGCGGATCAGTATCATGCTGAGCAGTGCGGCGAGGAGCGTGAACCAGGGCAGGACCTGCCAGGCGGAGAAATAGATCTGCTTCGCCGTCACCGCGCGGTTTTCCCTGTCGTAGGTGGCGGGCGACAGCGCCATCACCAGCGCCAGCGCGCCAAAGTGAAAGACGCGCCACCAGCTGGCGACCCACCCGATGAACGCCGCCAGTAGTTCGCCGGTGGCGCGGGCCAATTCGCGTGGCAATGAACTGGTCTGTCGCATGCGCCGATGATACACCCGCGAATCCGGGGGGTGTTCCCGCGCCGCGTATCCTAGACCAGGCCGTCGAACAGCTGCACCTGCACCTGCTCGCCGGGTTTGACCGAGCCGCGCCCGTGTTCGAGCACGATGAAGCAGTTGGCCTCGGACATCGAGCGCAGTACGCCCGAACCCTGCGCGCCGGTCGGACATACGCGCCACTGCCCGTGGTCGTCTGGCGCGAGGATGCCGCGCTGGAATTCGGTGCGCCCCGGGTTCTTCTTGATTGCGGCGGTGCACGGCGCCTGCAACAGCGGTAGCGCGCAGTCGTCGTTGCGGCCCGAGAGGGCGAGCAGCGCCTCGCGCACGAACTGATAGAAGGTCACCATCACCGCAACCGGGTTGCCGGGCAGGCCGAAGAAGTGCGCCGCGTTTCCCGCGTGCGCGATCTTGCCGAAGGCCATGGGCCGGCCCGGCTTCATCGCGATCTTCCAGAACACGACTTCGCCGAGCTTGCCCAGCAGTTCGCGGATGAAATCGGCTTCGCCCACCGACACGCCGCCCGAGGTGATGACTGCGTCGGCGTCCGCGGCCGCGGTCTTGAGCGCGTGCTCCAGGCTCACCGGATCGTCGCGCACCACCCCCATGTCGATGATGTCGCAGTTCAAGCGCGACAACATGCCGTAGAGCGTATAGCGGTTGCTGTCGTACACCTCGCCTTCGGCCAGTTGCGTACCGACCGAGCACAGTTCATCGCCGGTGGAAAAGAAGGCCACGCGCAGGCGCCGGCGCACCGCGACTTCTGCCAGGCCCAGCGACGCGAGCAGACCGAGCTGGGCCGGACCGATGGCCGTGCCCGAGCGCAGCACCGCCTTGCCCACGGCGAGATCCTCGCCCGCGAGGCGCCGGTTCTGTCCCCGCTTCTGCCCAGCCGGGATGCGCACGCTGTCGCCCTCGGCCTGCACCAGTTCCTGTATCACCACCGTGTCGGTGCCCCTGGGCATTACCGCGCCGGTCATGATGCGCACGCACTCGCCTTTGCCCACGCTGCCCTCGAACTGGCGTCCGGCGTAAGCGCTGCCGGCCAGGCGCAGCACGGTTTCGGCCTCGGGCGCGAGTTCGGAATGCAGCAGCGCGTAGCCGTCCATGGCCGAATTGTCGTGCGCGGGCACATCGAGCGTGGATACGATGTCCTCTGCCAGCACGCGCCCCAGGGCCGAGCGCACCGCGAGCCTTTCATTGGTGGCGACCGGGGTGATGAATGCGCGCACGACCGCGCGCGCCTGGTCCACCGCGAGCGCCTCGGGGTCGTACGCGTCCATGCAACTGGTGATCTGCTCTAGTGTCGTCATGCCTGGTGTTCTCCCTTACAGCTTCTGCTTGTTCGACTGAAGCGCATTGAGTTCATCGCTGGTATTGATGTTGGAAAAGGCATCCGCCTCGTCATCGAACGCGACCTCGGCGAGGCGCAGCGTCGCATACCAGGCGTCGACCTTGCGCCCGCCGTTCCCGAGGAAGTCGGCGAGGTGCTCGAGCACGCCGCTGCGCACCAGACAGAATACCGGCTGCTGCCAGCGGCCGGTCTTGGCCACCGCGATCTCGGCGCCCGAACCTTCCAGCGCGGCAAACATGCGCGCGACCAGATCATCGGGCAGAAACGGCGAGTCGCAGGGCACCGAGACGAGATAGGGCCGGCGCGAGACGCACAGGCCGGCGTGCAGCCCGGCAAGCGGACCGGCAAATGGCCCGATGGCGTCGCCGACCACGGGCACGCCCAGGCTCGCGTAGGCCTCGTGATTCTGGTTGGCGTTGACGATGATGCCGCCCACCTGCGGCGCGAGGCGCTCGTAGACGTGGTCCACTAGACGCTTGCCGCGGAAATCCTGCAGGCCCTTGTCCACGCCGCCCATGCGCCGGCCCTGGCCGCCGGCGAGGATCAGTCCCGTGATTGGATTGGTGTCTGTCATGCCGACATTCTATCGGCTCGTGCGGGTCCGGTGCGAATCGTGGTTTCGCCTAGGGAAGCACCTGCCCATGGATTTCGTCCGGGCTTGCACTATAATCGCGCAAACGGGGCGCGGCGCGCCCCGTCCTCGTTTTCCGGCGCAGCACCTTGACTCCTGAACATCGCAAGCACTGGGCGTACGCCCTGATTTTTATCACCCCGGCGCTGTGGAGCGTCAATTATCTGGTCGGCCGCAGCGCGGTGGACACGGTGGCACCGCACGCGCTGGCCTTCGGCCGCTGGCTGATCGCATTCGTGCTGCTGGCGGCGATGTCCTGGCGCGAACTCGCCGCGCATCCGATCGCGATCCGGCGCGGGTGGAAGCAGAGTCTCGTACTGGGCGCGCTCGGCATGTGGATCTGCGGCGCTTTCGTCTACCTGGGCGCGCGCACCACCGTGGCCACCAATATCGCGCTGATCTACTCCACTTCGCCGGTGATGATTGCGCTCATGTCCCGCTTCGTGCTGAAGGAGCGCATGGGCGCGCTGCAGCTGTTCGGTGTGGCGCTCGCCTTTGCGGGCGTGCTGCACATCGTGCTCAAGGGCCGATGGGGCGGACTGGCCCAGGTGGAATTCACCGTCGGAGACGCCTGGATTCTGGCGGCGATGCTCTCCTGGACCGCATACTCGCTGCTGCTCAAGGCATGGCCGAGCCCGTTCGGGCCAGCGGCGCGCCTGACGCTCATCATGGCTGGCGGACTGCTGGTGCTTGCGCCGCTGACCGTGGCCGAGGCCCTGCTGTACATGCCGACGCAGGTTTCCTGGGCCAGCTTCGGTTACGTACTGGCCGCAGCGCTGTTTCCCGGGCTCGGGGCCTACCTCGCCTATTCCTACATGCAGCGCGAGCTCGGCGCGGCGCGCGTCGGCGTGGTGCTCTACCTGGGGCCGATCTATGCGGCGGCCAGCGCCTGGCTGGTGCTGGGCGAGCCGGTGCAAAGTTTTCATTGGGTGGGCGCGGCATTGATTCTGCCGGGGATATACCTGTCGACGCGGCCCGCCCGCTGACTTGGATTCTGCCGCACTCTGGTTGCCGTCAGCAATGTCATCCCGAGCAAAGCGGGGGATCTGCTTTGCAAATGAACAAGAAGCAGATTCCTCGGGCGATGCCCTCGGAATGACATTTCATTCTGCAACCTGTCCTCAGGCTGCGCCCTTGGAATGACGCCTCACTGCGTAACGGATTCTCAGGCAACTAGCGTAGGGCTCACGGATTTGACGAAACGCAGCTTGCCCGTAAACAGCAGGTAATGTTTGCCCGTTGCGCGGCCGAGCATCGTAATGCCGATTTTTTCGGCAATCGCATGGCCCATCTGCGTGAGGCCTGAGCGCGACAGTAAGAACGGGATACCCATCTGCGCCGCCTTGATCACCATTTCCGAGGTGAGCCGGCCGGTGGTATAGAAGATCTTGTCCGAGCCGTCGATGTGCTCCAGCCACATTTGCCCGGCGATCGCGTCGACCGCATTGTGGCGCCCCACGTCCTCGACGAAGCTGAGTATGCGGCTGGCGCCCGGCTCGTTGGTAGCCAAGGCGCAGCCGTGCACTGCGCCGGCCGACTTGTAAATGGTCTCGTGCTGGCGCACCTGCTCCATCAGCGCGTACAGCGTCTGCTCGGACAGACGCACATCGTCGCGCAGCTTCACTTCGTCGATTTCCTGCATCAGGTCGCCGAACACCGTGCCCTGGCCGCAGCCCGTGGTGACGGTGCGCTTTTTCATTCTGTCCGTCATACCCTTTGCGCGCGCCCGCGCTTGGGCGCCCGTGGCCTTGCGCGTGGTCACCGCCACCGAGTCGGTTTCCCAGTCCACCTGAACCGCGGCGATTTCTTCGATCGATTTCACCAGCCGCTGATTGCGCAGGTAGCCTATCGCCAGCGCTTCCGGCGCCTGGCCCAGGGTCATCAGCGTGACGATCTCGCGCTTGTCGACGTACAGGGTGAGCGGGTTTTCACCGGCGATGGCGGTGGGCACCATTTCACCGCGTTCGTTGATCGCTTCGACCTCGAATGTGAGTGGGCGCCTGGCGCAGGTGATTTCGGGACGATAGTGCGTCTTCATTGAACCGCCGTCATGAGACAGTATCCTGGCGGCCATTTCAAAATTGCCGAATTGGCCTCCGGCTTAGGCGAGCATGAGGGAGTTGTCACCTCATTCCGAAATGAACTCTCAGCCGCCAATGTAGGACATTTCGATCTTGCGTTCCCGCGCCGTTTGCGCGGTGCGAATCTCCGAGTAGCGGTCGGCGCGCGCGGCCCACACGGCCGCGATGGCTGCGCGGATTTCGGCGTCCGACTTGCCGCCGCGCAGCAGTGCGCGAAAGTCGTAGCCCGAAGTGGCGAACAGGCAGGTATAGAGCATGCCCTCGGTGGATATGCGCGCGCGGGTGCAGGAGCGGCAGAATGCCTGGGTGACCGAGGAAATTACGCCGATCTCGCCCGAGCCGTCGCGGTAGCGCCAGCGCTCCGCGACTTCACCCGGATAATTGCGATCGACCGGTTCCAGCGGCAGCTGTGCGCCGATCAGGCGGATGATTTCGCTCGAGGGGATCACGTCGTCCATGCGCCAGCCGTTGGTCGCCCCTACATCCATGAACTCGATGAAGCGCAGGACGTGGCCCGAGCCCTTGAAACGGCGCGCCATCGGCAGGATCGAATGCTCGTTCACGCCGCGCTTCACCACCATGTTGATTTTCACCGGAGCGAGGCCGGCTGCGTCCGCGGCGGCTATGCCAGCGAGTACCTTGGCCACCGGGAAATCGGCATCGTTCATGGCCATGAAAGTCGGATCGTCCAGTGCATCCAGGCTCACCGTGACGCGGTGCAGGCCCGCGTCCCTGAGGGCGCGCGCTTTTTTCGCCAGCAGGGAGCCGTTGGTGGTGAGCGTGAGCTCGACGCTCCTGCCGTCGGGGAGCTTGATCGCGGCGAGCATTTCGACCAGGTGCTCGATGTTCCGGCGCAGCAGCGGTTCGCCGCCGGTGAGGCGGATTTTCTCTATGCCCTGATCCACGAACACCTGCGCCAGGCGCGCGATTTCCTCGAACGACAGCAGCTGGTCGTGCGCCAGATACGGGTAGTCCTTCCCGAACACTTCTTTGGGCATGCAATAGACGCAGCGGAAATTGCAGCGGTCGGTGACCGAGATGCGCAGGTCGCGCAGGACGCGGCCGAGCCGGTCCCGCGCGGGGCCCGCGACCTGGGGAACCGGCGGCGGCAGGGGCTGGTGGCGCCCGGCGTCTACGAGTGCGATAACCCTTTCAGTCATGTGGCTTATTCGATTCGAATCGGATTGAACATGATAGCAGAGGGGCCGCTACGCTAGTATAGTTGTGCCGTTATGAACCATCCCGGCTTTCACCTTGCGGTAATCATGGAGCGGCGCGCGCTGGCCAGTCGCTGGCAAGCGCACGCATGGGAGGCCATCGGCATCATTCCGGACCCTGGCGACGCGGCGGCACCGCGCATATTGCGGCAGGACGAGGCGAGCACGCAATGGCTGCACGGCGGCTTCGAACTGGAGTTGCATCGCGACGAGGCCGAGAACTACTACCTCAACCTTTCGGCGCAGCAACCCTGTGTATTCCTTATTTGGCGCATGGAGGAGGACCTGGCGGTGCCGAAATTTGTCACGCTGAGCTATGGCGAAGCCGCGCGATTCATGGACGCGGACGAAAAGGTGGACACCGCACCCATGCCGCGCGACATGTGCGACTGGCTGGGGGAATTCGTCAACCAGCATTACAAGCCCGAGCCCAAGAGGCGCAGCCGTCCGCCCTCGTTCAAAGGCGCGAAGAGAGGTTAGCGCGGTGGACGACAAGGAACCTTTTCTCTCGCGTTGGTCGCGACGCAAGCTGGAGGCAAACGACGATGCGCCCGTCGCGTTGCCCCCGGCTGCGCAGCCTGACGTTGCGCCGCCCGCGCCTGCGACGGAACCTGGCCCGCCCGAATCGGCGCGGACCAGGAGCCCCGAGTACCGAAAGTTCTTCGACCCGCAGGTGGATGAAAGGTTACGCCATCTTGCATTGAAAGGATTGTTCAGCAACCCGCGCTACAACATCATGGATGGCTTGGACGTCTACATCGACGACTATTCCATAGCCGACCCCATTCCGGAGTCGATGCTGCGACAGCTGAATCAGGCGAAGAACCTGTTCTTGTTTGAGGACGAGAAGAAGGGGGAGACCGACGGGAGCGCGGACGGCCCGGCAGAGTCCGAAGTCACCGCATCGGACTTACCCGCAGCCGCAGCCGCAGCAGACGCGACCGTGCCGCCGCAAGCACGGCCGGCCGCTGCAAGCGATGAGGATATGGATGTCGCGAGCAGCGCCGCCGCGGTGCCGGCACAGCACGGAAATTATACCTAGCCAAAGTGTTTTGTTCGCTTGTAATATAGGCCTGCGCCGGAGGAACCCGCATTTGACGGGTGCGCAATCAAATTATTAAAAGAAATATGTCGTCAGACAAAACCATTAAGCTGTGCAATTGCAACCAAACCATGGCGCTGGACGCCAAGGCTTTGGCGATCGCGCTGAAACTCGATGCGCCTATCCCGATCCATACCGAACTGTGCCGGCGCGAAGTCGGCGCTTTTCACGACGCCCTGCGAGGCGGCGATTGCCTGGTAGCCTGCACCCAGGAGGCACCGCTGTTCGCTGAACTCGCCGATCAGGCCGAAGCCAAGCACGAGCTCAAATTCGTCAATATACGCGAGACTGCCGGTTGGTCCAGGGAATCCAATCACGCCACGCCAAAAATCGCGGCACTGCTCGCACTTGCCGGTATGCCCGAGGTCGAACCGGTGGCCAGCGTCAGCTACCACTCGGACGGGCAGTTGCTGATCATCGGACCGGCGGGGATTGCCGTGCAATGGGCCGAGCGGCTCAAGGGACAACTCGAAGTGAGTGTGCTCCTCACCGACAGTTCGGGCGGCGAGCTTGCCACGGTGCGCAGCTACCCGGTCTGGTCGGGCAGGCTGAAATCGGTCAGCGGCTATCTCGGCGCGTTCGAGGTCGCATGGGAGCAGGCCAATCCGATCGACCTGGAAGCCTGCACGCGCTGCAACGACTGCATCCGTGCCTGCCCGGAACAGGCCATCGATTTCAGCTATCAGATCGATGCGGCCAAGTGCACGTCGCATCGCGCCTGCGTCAAGGCCTGCGGCGAGATCGGTGCCATTGATTTCGAGCGCATTGAGCGCGCGCGCAGCGAGCGCTTCGATCTGGTGCTCGACCTCGGCGACGAACCCGGCATCAGGCTGGCGCAGCCGCCGCAAGGCTATCTCGCGCCGGGGCGCGATCCACTGGAGCAGGCACTCGCGGCAGGACAGTTGGCGCAGATGGTGGGGGAATTCGAGAAACCGAAGTATTTCGCCTACAACGCCGGGATCTGCGCGCATAGCCGTTCGGCCAAGACCGGCTGCAGCAACTGCATCGACACCTGCTCCACCGGCGCAATTGCGGCCGACGGCGACGGCGTAACGGTCGAGCCGCACCTGTGCATGGGCTGCGGCGGCTGTGCCACCGTGTGTCCCTCGGGCGCGATGACCCATGTCTATCCGCGCGTGCCCGAACTGGGCCGGCGGCTCAAGACCATGCTCGCCACCTATCGCGGCGCGGGCGGAAAAGACGCGTGCGTCCTGTTTCACAATGCGGGCGTCAGCCGCGATTTGATCGCCAAACTCGGCCGCCGCGCGCAGCCGGGGAAAAGCGGCGGCCTGCCGGCGCGCTTGATCCCGCTGGAGGTCCACAGCGTCGCCGCGCTCGGCATGGATACATGGCTGGGAGCGCTCGCCTACGGCGCCAGCCAGGTAGTGCTGCTCGCGAACCAGCAGGAGGCGGACGAATACGGCGCAGCAGTGCAACAGCAGATGCGCCATGCCCAGACCATAGTGAGCGCGCTGGGCTATGCGGGCACGCACTTCAAGCTGCTCGCCACCGAAGTCGTGGCCTTGCTCGAGCACGAGGTCTGGGCGCTGCGGCCGGCGCGCACCGTGGCCGACGCGGCGGTTTTCAACCTTGGCCAGGAAAAACGCAGCACCCTGGAATTTGCGCTCGAACACCTGGCGCGCCACGCGCCGGCTGCGCCGACCGAGATCGCGCTCGAAGCGGGCGCGCCCTGGGGCGAGGTGAAGGTCAACCGCGCCACATGCACGCTGTGCATGGCTTGTGTCGGCGCATGTCCTGTATCGGCCCTGGTCGACGGACGCGAGCAGCCCATGCTCAAATTCATCGAACGCAATTGCGTGCAATGCGGCCTGTGCGCCAACACCTGTCCGGAGAACGCGATATCCCTCGCGCCACGACTGCTGCTCGGCCCCCAGGCCAAGGCGGAACAGCTGCTGCACGAGGCGGTGCCGTTCAACTGCGTGAGTTGCGGCAAGCCGTTCGGCAACAAGCAGATGGTGGACAATATGGTGGGCAAACTGGGGGCGCATCCCATGTTTGCCGGCGCAGGCATGAGGCGGCTGCAGATGTGCGGCGATTGCCGCGTCGTCGACATGATGGAAAACAAGAACGAACAGACCATATTCGGCGTGCGCCCGTGAGCGAGCAGCACAGCCCGCTGGCAGCCGCGCAGCCGGTGTTCGAGGAGGATCAGGCGCGCGCCGACTTTTATGCGCTGATTGCGCGCCTGTTTTATGCGGGACCGGACGAGCGCCTGCTCGCCGCCATTTCCGGCGCCGGTGAAATCTCGGGCGCGGACGAGGACGCGCCGCTGGCACTCAGCTGGCGGGCGCTGGGCGCTGCGGCGGCGGCGACAGATGCGCAAGCGGCGAGGGACGAATATGAAAATGTGTTCGTCGGCACCGGCAAAGCCGAAATCACGCTCTATGCATCGCACTACCTTGCCGAATCCATGCAGGAACGCGTATTGGTGCGGCTGCGCGATGCGTTGACCGCGATGGGACTGGCGAAGAACCAGTCGGCAGGGGAGTACGAAGATCATCTCGCCGGTCTTTGCGAAGTCATGCGCCACCTGATCGCTGCGGGTTCGGATGATGTTGCAGTGCAGAAACAAAAAAAGTTCTTTATTGACTATCTCAATTCTTGGTATGCTAATTTTTGTGCCGCGGTAATCGCTACACCGAATACGAATTTCTATAAGCATGTAGCGGCATTCACCGAGGCATTTCTCGACCTGGAAGCGGGTTCTTTCGAAATGATTTGACCGCCGCCGGCGGTCATATTGGAGGAGGCGAACATGAGCCAAGGCCAGATCAAACTGAGCCGTAGAAATTTCCTATTTGCACTTGGCGCAGGCGGTGCGGCAGGCGCCGCCGCGATAGCGGCGAAGACGGTGCCGCAGGCGCAGCCGCAGGCGGACCCGAGCGGCGAGGGCAAGAAAAAAACCCGGGGTTACCAGGCCTCCGAGCACGTCCGCAACTATTACCGAACCGCGAAAGTCTGAGGAGGCGCCATGTTACTCACACGCAAATCCACTAGCGCGCCTTCGGCGCAAAACCGCCTGTCCCGTGGGCTGGCGGGCATGCTGGCCAAGACCATCGACCGCCGCTCCTTCCTCAAGCGCTCCGGCGTTGCGGTAGGTGCGAGCGCCTCCCTGGCAACACTTGCAGGGCGCTTGCCTTTCAACATGATCAGCCGCGCAGAGGCGGCCGAAGACAAGTCCGCCGGGGGCAAGTTGGAAGTGAAGCGCACCGTGTGCACCCACTGCTCCGTCGGCTGCGCCATCGACGCCGTGGTGCAGAACGGCGTGTGGGTGCGGCAGGAGCCGGTGTTCGATTCACCGCTCAACCTCGGTGCGCATTGCTGCAAAGGCGCGTCGGTGCGCGAGCACGGCATGACCGAGCATTCGCACCGCCTGAAATATCCGATGAAGCTGGAGAACGGCAAGTACAAGCGCATCTCCTGGGACCAGGCCATCAACGAGGTCGGCGACAAGATGCTCGCGATCAGGAAGGAGAGCGGCCCGGATGCGGCCTACTGGGTCGGCTCGTCCAAGCACAACAACGAACAGTCATACCTGATGTGCAAGTTCGTGCGCCTTTTCGGCACCAACAACACCGACCACCAGGCGCGCATCTGCCACTCGACTACGGTCGCGGGCGTCGCCAACACCTGGGGTTACGGCGCGATGACCAACTCGTATAACGACATGCAGAACGCCAAGGCAATCTGGTTCATGGGCTCGAACGCGGCCGAGGCGCATCCGGTGTCCATGCTGCACGTGCTTCATGCGAAGGAATCCGGCGCCAAGATCATAGTCGCCGATCCGCGCTTCACCCGCACGGCGGCGAAGGCGGATCATTTTGTGCGCATCCGTTCCGGCACCGACATCCCGGTGATATTCGGCGTGCTCTACCACGTGTTCAAGAACGGCTGGGAGGACAAGCAGTACATCCACGACCGCGTCTACGGCATGGAGAAGGTCAAGGACGAGGTAATGAAATGGACGCCCGATCGCGTCAAGGAGGTGTGCGGCGTGTCCGAGGAGGACTGCTACAAGATCGCCGAGACCATGGCCAAGAACCGACCTTCGAGCATCGTCTGGTGCATGGGTCAGACGCAGCATACCATCGGCAATGCCATGGTGCGCGCGTTCTGCATTTTCCAGCTAGCGCTGGGCAATATCGGCAAGATGGGCGGCGGTGCCAACATCTTCCGCGGCCACGACAACGTGCAGGGCGCGACCGACATCGGCCCGAACCCCGATTCATTGCCTGGCTACTACGGCATCGCGCCTGGATCGTTCGCTCATTGGGCCAAGGTGTGGAATGTCGATCTGGAATGGCTGAAGAAGCAATATGCGCCGGGCATGATGAACAAGCCCGGCATCACGGTATCGCGCTGGATCGACGGCGTGATGGAGAAGAACGAACTGATCGACCAGGATCCGAACGTGCGGGCGATGGTGTTCTGGGGCCACGCCCCCAACAGCCAGTCGCGCGGCAAGGAAATGGTCGAGGCGATGAAAAAACTCGACCTGCTGGTGGTGATCGATCCGTATCCATCTGCGACCGCTGCGATGGCGGCGATGGTGCGCAAGGACGGCGTGTACCTGCTGCCTGCGGCGACGCAGTTCGAGACTTCTGGCAGCGTCACAGCTTCCAACCGTTCGATACAGTGGCGCGAGAAGGTGATCGAACCGCTGTTCGAATCCAAGCCAGACCAGACCATCCTGTATCTGCTCGCGAAGAGGTTCGGATTCGCCGACCAGCTGGTAGGCAAGAAGGACGGCAAGCAGAACATCCAGGTAGTGAAAGACGAGCCGGTGATCGAGGACATCACGCGCGAATTCAACCGCGGCACCTGGACCATAGGCTATACCGGCCAGAGTCCGGAGCGGCTGAAGCTGCACATGAAGCATATGAACACCTTTGACGTGAAGACCCTGCGCGCCAAAGGCGGGCCCTGTGACGGCGATTATTTCGGTTTGCCCTGGCCGTGCTTCGGCACGCCGGAGATGAAGCACCCGGGTTCGCCCAATCTGTACATGACCGAGCGGCATGTGATGGATGGCGGCGGCAATTTCCGCGCCAACTTCGGAGTGGAAAAGGACGGGGTCAACCTGCTCGCCGAGGACGGATCGCATTCCCTGGGAGCCGACCTGACCACCGGTTATCCGGAATTCGACCACGTGCTGCTGAAGAAGCTTGGCTGGTGGGACGACCTGACCGATGCGGAGAAGACAGCAGCCGAGGGCAAGAACTGGAAGACCGACCTCTCCGGCGGCATCCAGCGCGTGGTGATGAAGGTGCACGGCTGTCATCCGTTCGGCAACGCCAAGGCACGCGCCGTGGTGTGGAACTTCCCCGACGGCATTCCGCAGCACCGCGAGCCGCTGTATTCGCCGCGGCCGGACATGGTGGAAAAATATCCGACGCATGACGACAAGAAAGCGTTCTGGCGCCTGCCCACCCTTTACAAGTCGGTGCAGGAGAAGAACAAGAACATTTCCAAGGAGTTTCCGCTGATCATGACCAGCGGCCGGCTGACCGAGTTCGAGGGCGGCGGCGAGGAAACGCGCTCCAATCCCTGGCTGGCGGAACTGCAGCAGGACATGTTCGTCGAGATCAATCCCAAGTCAGCCAACGATCGAGGCGTGCGCAACGGCGATTTCGTCTGGGTGAAGACCCCGACCGGGGCGCAGATCAAGGTCAAGGCGATGGTAACCGAGCGCGTCGGCGCGGACACGGTGTTCCTGCCGTTTCACTTCTCTGGGTGGTGGATGGGCAAGGACATGCTCGACTTCTATCCCGAAGGCGCTGCGCCCATCGTGCGCGGCGAGGCGGTCAATACCGCCACGACCTATGGCTACGATTCGGTGACCATGATGCAGGAGACCAAAACGACCCTGTGTCAAATCGAAAAATATCAGGCATAGGGGGACGACATCATGGCCAGAATGAAATTCCTGTGTGACGCCGAACGCTGCATCGAGTGCAACGGCTGCGTGACTGCCTGCAAGCAGGAGAACGAAGTACCCTGGGGCGTGAACCGGCGCCGCGTTGTGACGCTGAATGACGGAGTGTCGGGAGAGAAGTCGATCTCGGTCGCCTGCATGCACTGCTCGGATGCGCCCTGCATGGCGGTGTGTCCGGTGGACTGCTTCTACCGCACCGAAGAAGGCGTGGTGCTGCACGACAAGGACATGTGCATTGGCTGCGGCTACTGCTTCTATGCCTGTCCCTTCGGTGCGCCGCAGTTCCCGCAAACCGGAGCGTTCGGCATGCGCGGCAAAATGGACAAATGCACCTTTTGCGCCGGCGGTCCTGAGATGGACAACTCCAAGGAGGAATTCGCCAAATACGGTTCCAATCGCCTCGCGCAAGGCAAGCTGCCTGCTTGCGCGGAGATGTGTTCGACCAAGGCGCTGCTCGGAGGCGACGGCAACGTCATCGCCGACATATTCCGCGATCGCGCGCTCAAACGTGGCAAGGGTGCGGAAGTGTGGGGCTGGAGCACGGCTTACGGCAAACCCGACAAACCCCAGCAAGAGGCACCGAAAGGAGCGAAATCATGATCAGCGTACGCAAGCTTGTTGTTGCCATTGCTGCTCTCGCGCTTGCCGTCGGTCTTGCGGGTTGCGGCGAAACCGAGCAGGTGATCATGTATAAGCAGGGCAAGTATCAGGGCAAGCCCGATACCAGGCCCTGGGATAGCGCGCCTGGGGCCACCACCACTTCGAAGTGGTCCAAGGGCGACAAGGGGAGTTGGGAGTCCGCCCTCAGGTCGCGCAGCCAGAACCAGAACGAATACGTGCGCATCGGCGATTAAGGGGGAATCATGCGAGCCAATCTTTCAGGCGTGCGGCATTTCTTCCTGGGGCTCATGCTGATTCTGCCCTTGTTCGGCGGGACGGCCTGGGCCCAGGCACAGGGGCAGGATACCCAGGCACAGCGCCAGCAGGTGCAGCCGGGCAACAACGCACCGACCTGGCGCAAAGCGCGTTCGAGCGTAGAGGGCTACACCGCGACCAAAGGGCGTGAAACCGGCGTTTTGATTCAGTCCGAAGGCGAAACCTGGCGTCAGCTGCGCAATGGCCCGATCACCAGGTACGGCGGCTGGCTGGTAGTGCTGATGCTGGTCGCCATCGGCGTGTTCTACGCGGCGCGCGGGCCGATCGGTTTGCACAGTCCGCCCACCGGTAAAATGATCGAGCGCTTCTCCGCCTTTGAACGCATCGCCCACTGGGCCATGGCGATCAGCTTTTGCGTGCTCGCCGTGAGCGGTCTGACGCTGCTGTTCGGCAAACATATCCTGCTGCCGGTGATCGGGCACACCCTGTTCAGCTGGCTGGCCGAACTGTCCAAGACCATGCACAACTTCGTCGGTCCGATATTCCTGTTCAGCATCGTCGTATTCGTGCTGAAGTACATCGGCGACAACTGGCCGCGCGCCTACGATCTCACCTGGCTGGTCAAGGGCGGGGGCGTGCTCACCGGGGAAGTCGTGCCTTCGGGCCGATTCAACGCCGGGGAGAAGATCTGGTTCTGGGGCGGCGTGATCGGTCTGGGCGCGGTGTCCTGCGCAAGCGGTCTGGTAATGAACTTTCCCAACTTCGACCAGACGCGGGACGTCATGATGCTTGCCAACGTCGTACATGTGATCGCCGGGCTCTGGTACATCATGTGGGCGGCTACGCACATTTACCTGGGCACTGTCGGAA
The DNA here is from genome assembly GCA_014860355.1 of Burkholderiales bacterium. Lineage (GTDB taxonomy): Bacteria > Pseudomonadota > Gammaproteobacteria > Burkholderiales > SG8-39 > 2-12-FULL-64-23. The sequence goes on from JACZJV010000169.1 coordinate 35,498, forward strand.
CCACCGGCGCCTATGAGGCGATGCGCGACGGCTATGTGGACGAGACCTGGGCGCGCGAACACGCGCAATACTGGTACGAGGACGTCAAGGCCGGCAGGCGGGCACTGCCCTCGGGCGAGCCCGGCGCGGCAGCGTCCGCGACCGCGACCGCTCCGCCACAAGTCCAACATTAATTGGGAGGCTGAAATGAGAACCGCAAAATCGATTGTCGCGGGAGCATTGGTGTTTGCATTGGGCGCAGGGATGGCTCAGGCCAAGATACCTGTTGCGCCAATGGACGACGCTGCCAAGGCGCAGGCCGAAGAAAAGAAAGCCAAGGCGGCAGAGGGGGCAAAGAAGGCGGCCGAACTGCTGGCAAAAGCGCAGGACCGGGTGGTGGAACGTTACAAGATCGAGCATGGCAAGGGCGGCAAGGCTGCGCCAGAAGCAAAGGCCGCCGCGCCGGCTGCCAAGAAGTAGCAGGCTCACTATTTGCAAGAAGGGCGCCTTGGCGCCTTTTTTGCTTAATGCAGAACTGCTCGGCAGAGAGGAAGGAAATGTCCAGACGGAAATTCAGCGTCAGCCATCTGAAAGACAGCGGATTCAAGGCAGATGGACTACGGGCGTTCTTCGAATATCGAGATTTGGGAGTAAAAGATGCGACTGGCGGCAAGGCCGTGGCCCATGTGATCCGCGCGCGGCCCGGCGGCGAATTCGTCGGCAAGACCCACTGGCACGAGACCGACTTCCAACTGGTCTATGTTCTGAAAGGGTGGATCAGATTCGACTACGAAGGCGTGGGCGAAGTGCTGCTAGAGGCAGGTTCCTGCGCCCACCAGCCCCCGGGCATCCGCCACCGGGAGCTGGGGCATTCGGATGATCTGGAGCTGCTCGAAGTGGTGCTGCCCGGCGAGTTCAAGACCGTCGAAGTGCCGGATCACTGAATCTGCGCCGACCCTAGACGCCCTGCACCAGCAGCATTTTCATATTCGCCGCCCCATTGCGCGCCTTGATCGCGGTCTGATATTCAGGGGAGTTGTAGAAGGCCTTGCCTTTCTCCATGGACTCGAATTCCACCACGGTCACGCGCTGCGGCTTCCAGTCGCCTTCCAGCGTCTCGTAGGCGCCGCCGCGAATAATGTAACGCCCACCGTACTTGGCGATTGCCGCCGGGGCCAGTTTCTTGTATTCCTCGAATTGCGCCGGATTGCTCACGTCGATGTCGACCACCAGATACGCCGCCATACCCCCTCCCTTTTTCCGCTGTCAGAGATGCCGAGTGTAAGCCAAAGCCGCGGCGGCGCAAGCGCGCGCGAGCCGCGCCCGTCGTTGCCTGTTTGCATGCGCTCGACTAGAATCGGCTGCGCGGTTGAGACACGCGGCAGGCGCAGGATTCCGTGACGGAGGTGGCAAATGATTCGCGCTGTAGCGAGGTTCGTGCTGATTCCGATCGCGGCCCTGTACTCGATGCTTTCCATGGCCCACGCGGCCGCAGTCCCGGTGATCGCGGCTGCCTCCGATCTGCAATACGCGCTCACCGAGGTCGCTGCGGCATACGCGCAAGCGAGCGGGCGCTCGGTCAGGCTTAGCTTTGGTTCGTCGGGCAATTTTGTGCGGCAGATCGTGCAGGGAGCGCCGTTCGAGCTGTTCTTCTCCGCCGACGAGGCCTACGTGCGGGAGTTGGCCAGGCGCGGCCTCGCGCCGGACGCCGGCGCCCTTTATGCGGTCGGCCGGCTCGCGCTTTTCGTTCCCAAGGGGTCAGCGCTCAAGGCGGACGCGCAGTTGGACGACCTTGCGGCAGCGCTAAACGACGGCCGGCTGAAGAAGCTTGCCATCGCCAATCCGGAGCATGCGCCCTACGGCCGCGCCGCGCGCGCCGTCCTGAAGAAGAAGGGTCTGTGGGACCAGGTCCAGCCCCATCTGGTCATGGGCGAAAATGTCTCCCAGGCGGCGCAGTTCGCCGCTTCGGGGTCGGCCGAGGCCGGGCTGATCGCCTATTCGCTGGTGATCTCCGGGCGCATGGCGAAAGCCGGCGCCTACGTTCTGCTTCCTGCCGACTCGCACGAACCGCTGCGCCAGCGCATGGTGTTGCTGAACGCAGCGGGAGATACGGCGCGGCAGTTCTACGCCTTTGCGCAGTCGCCGCCGGCGCGGACCCTGTTCGAGAAGTACGGTTTTACGCTGCCGGCCGCGGGACACTAGCTCCGCGTGAACTGGCCGGCGCTGCTCCTGTCGCTCAAACTCTCGGCTTGGACCGTAGTCTGGCTGTTGCCCCTGGGCATACTCGTGGCGCGGCAGATCGCCTGGCGGGATTTCCCCGGTCGAGCCTGGGTCGAAGCGGCGGTGGCACTGCCTCTGGTGCTGCCGCCGACGGTGCTCGGCTATTACATGCTGTCGGTCTTCGGCGCAGCCACCCCCATCGGCCAGGCCTGGCAGAGCGCCTTCGGCCGGCCGCTCGCTTTCAGTTTCGACGGCCTGCTGCTGGCTTCGATACTGTTCAACATTCCGTTCGCCGTACAGCCGATGCAGCGCGCGTTTCAGTCCATTCCGCGTGAAGTGCGCGAGGCCGCCTGGTGCAGCGGCATGTCGCACTGGCGCACCTTCCTGATGATCGAGTTTCCGCTCGCCTGGCCGGGCATCGTTTCGGCGCTGGTGCTCACCTTTGCGCATACCATGGGTGAATTCGGAGTGGTGCTCATGATGGGGGGCAACATCCCCGGAGAGACGCAGACGATCGCGATCGCCATATACGACCGGGTGCAGGCCTTCGACGAACACGGCGCCGCGGCCATGTCCAGCCTGCTGCTCGCTTTTTCGCTGCTCGCCATCGGCGCCGTGTACGTGCTGGCGAACCGCGTCGGGCGCCCGCGTGAGTAGCCAGACGGGCTTGGAGGTGGGTCTGCGCCAGGTGGCGCCCATACCCCTGGCTGCGAGATTCGGCTGCGAAGCGGGCGAACTGCTCGCTTTGGTGGGGCCGTCGGGCAGCGGCAAGACCACGATCCTGCGCTGCATAGCCGGACTGAATCATCCGGGCGAGGGGACGGTGAGCTGCGCCGGCGCAGCCTGGCTGGACACTGCCAGGGGGATAAACCTCGCGCCGCAGCGGCGCTCGGTCGGCATCGTGTTTCAGCACTACGCGCTGTTCCCGCATTTGAGCGCGCAGAAGAACGTGGAGGCGGCGATGGCGCACGTTGCGGCGGGTGAGCGTGCAGGCCGGGCGCGCGATCTGCTGCAACTGGTGCACCTGTCCGGGCTGGAGGGGCGTCGCCCGCTACAACTTTCCGGTGGCCAGCAGCAGCGTGTCGCGCTGGCGCGCGCGCTCGCGCGCGATCCGGCGGTGCTGCTGCTCGACGAGCCGTTTTCCGCGGTCGACCGCGTCACCCGGCGGCGGCTGCAGCGCGAACTGGCGCAGCTGCGCGCGCGTATCCGCGTGCCCATCGTACTGGTCACGCACGATCTGGACGAGGCGCGCGCGCTGGCGGACCGCATGGTGATCCTGTGGCGCGGCGAAACTCTGCAGGAAGGGCCCACGGCGCAGCTGATGGCACGGCCTGCGACTGCGCAGGTGGCGCGGCTGCTCGACCAGAACAATCTGTTCGAGGGTCGGGTTGCGGCGCAGCGCCCGGACGAGAGCAAGACGCTGCTGGCCTGGCTCGGTTACACGCTGGAAGCGGTGCATGCGCCGGCCTTCGGCGTCGGCGATGCGGTGTCCTGGATGATCCCGCCTGAATGCGTCATCCTGCACCGGCGCGACCGGCCTTCGGCCGGCGAGAACGAAAATCCGGTGAGCGGCGTGATACGCGAATGCGTGCCGCTGGGTGAAACCACCAGCGTGGCGCTGGACATCGACGCGCCTGCCGCAGTGCCGCTGGCGATGAGCCTGCTGACCCACCATGCGCGGCGCAACCGGCTCGCTGTGGGTGACCGGGTCAGGGTGACGTTGCTCGCCTCGGGCATACATCTGATGCCGCCTGCGGAATTTTCCTCGGCACGGGCGGCGGACAAGTCCGCCTGGCGGGAATGAGCCGCAGCCCCGGCGACCCGTCTCCGGCGATGGATGGATCGTGAACGAGCTTCAGTCGATCGCGACCATCACGCTGCTGGCTTTGATCACCGCATAGGCTTTCTTGCCCTTCTTCAGCTTCAGCGCCTTCGCCGAAGCGGTGCTGATTACCGCGACGATATCGATACCGGGCGCGACGCGCAGCGTCACTTCGGCGCTGACCGGGCCCAGTGTGACGTCCTTGATGCCGCCTTTGATGGTGTTTCTTGCGCTAAGCTTCATGAAATCCTCCCTAAGTTGAACTGGCCAGTGCCGGCGCGGCGCGGCGTAGCGGCAGCGCCTGGTTGACATCGTAGAAGTTTCCCGTGATTGCGGTTCCGTAGCCCGGCATGGCGGACAGAATTTCGCGCAACTCCTTGCCGCGCAGCAGCTTGATGAAGCCTGCCAGCTGCGGCTCGTCCCGGGAATCGCTGCGAAACGCCAGATAGTAGCGCTCGGTCAGCAGCGGTATGAAATCGAGCCCGTAATGGGCGGCTGCAGCGCGAATGCCGTAGCCGGCATCGGCCATGCCGCCGGCGATCGTCGCGGCTACGGCGAGATGGGTGTATTCCTCCGTGTCGTAGCCCTCGATCGCGTCCGGGTCTATGCCAGCGCCGGCGAGCAGTTCGTCGAATTCCACCCGGCTGCCCGAATCGCGCTGGCGGTTGATCAGGCGCACGTCCTTGCGCGTCAGATCGCTGAGATCGCAGACTGCCTTGGGATTGCCTTGCGCGACCATCAGGCCCTGGGTGCGGGTCGCGAGTCCGATGAGCTGGTGCTGGCGCGGTTTGAGATAGCGGCGGAACATGCCCGTCGCCGCCTGTTCCATTCCTTCGGCGAAGTGAAACCCGGCGATGTTGCATTGGCCCTTGGCCAGTGCCGCCAGGCTGGCGAGGCTGCCGAGGAAGCGCAGATCGAGTTTCTGGCGGTCGCTGCGCGCCAGCCGTTCGCGCAACTGCGCCAGCGCGAGATCATGGCTGGCGCATATGACCAGCCGGTCTGCGCTGGCCTCGATCACGTGCGACAGCGCGCGTTCGATCTCCTGGCCTACGCTTTCGAGTTCCGGCGCCAGCCGCGCCTGCACCAGTTGCTCCGCCCACAGCAGTTTCTGCCCGAATTCGGTGAGTTCGGCGCCGCGTCCGCGGTTCAGCTTGACCAGCGGCTTGCCGAACATGCGCTCCCATTTGCCCATCAGTCCCCATACGTGCCGGTAGGACAGGCGTGTCTGCCTTGCAGCGCCGGCGAGCGAGCCGGCCGAGTGGACGGCATATAGGACGCGGAACAGAATCGGCTCGACTCCCTGACCGCCGCCGGGCTGAAGTTGCCACTCGTATTGGAGCTTTACGCGAATCATTATGCTGTCCAGTTCATATTTTGATGTGACCGACTATCGAATACTATCGCGATAACTTAACAGAAAGTCAGGGAAATTTCGATCATGCGGCCGGTTTCCATTTTTCATGCGATTGCCGGCATTTCGATTCGGGGGGATTGAATATGAGAGTAAGGTCATTTGCGTTTGTGCTCATGTTGGCCGCGTCTGCGCTCGGTGCGATGAACGCCGCCGCGGCGCGCGACATCAGGATGGCGACCACCACCAGTACCGACAATTCCGGCTTGCTCAAGGCGCTGCTGCCCAGGTACGAGGCAAAATGCGGCTGCAAGGTGCATGTCGTCGCAGTCGGCACCGGCGCTGCGCTGAAACTGGGCGAAAACGGCGACGCCGACGTGGTGCTGGTGCACGCGCGCAAGGCCGAGGACAAATTCGTCGCCAGCGGTTTCGGCGTGAACCGGCGCGATGTCATGTACAACGACTTCGTCCTCGTGGGGCCGAAGAGCGATCCGGCGCATCTGCGCGGCATGAAGGACGTGATCGCCGCGATGAAGAAATTGAAGGAAAGCGGCGCTGCCTTCGTTTCGCGCGGCGACGATTCAGGCACGAACAAAATGGAGCTGGGCTACTGGAAGGAGGCCGGCATCGATCCCAAAGGGTCATCCTATTTCGCCATAGGCCAGGGCATGGGGCAGACGCTCACCGTTACCGGGGAGAAGGCCGGCTACACGCTCACCGACCGCGCCACCTACGCCACCTACAAGGATCGCACCGGCCTGGAAATATTGGTCGAAGGCGATACGAAGATGTACAACCCCTACGGCGTGATCGCGGTCAATCCGAAACGCTATCCCGGCGTGAATTACGACGGCGCGATGAATTTCATCGAATGGATCACTTCGCCCGAAGGCCAGCAGGATATTGCGGCGTTCAAGCCCAAGGGCGCGCAGTTGTTCTTCCCCAACTACAAGAAATAGCGCCTTATTTACGTTCGCGGCCGGCGCCAGTCTCGCGCCGGCCGCTGCACCTCTTGGGACCATATGGGCCTGCTGGAACCCACGCGCGAAGCCTTTGCCCTGCTGTTTCGGGGCGACCCGGAACTGCTGCAGATCATCTGGCTGTCGCTGTGGCTATCTATCGCAGCGATCGCCCTGATCGCGCCGCCCGCGATCGCGCTCGGCGTGCTGCTCGCCAAACGGCGCTTTCCCGGACAGCGCACCCTGGTGGTGCTGGCGCAGGCCCTGCTGTCGTTTCCCACCGTGGTCATAGGCCTGGTCATCTACCTGCTGCTGTCGCGGCGCGGGCCGCTGGGTTCGTTCGAGCTGCTGTTCTCGCCCACGGCGATCGTGATCGGCTATATGGTCATTGCGTTTCCGATACTGGTGGTATTCACCGTCTCGGCGGTGCAGGGCGCCGACCCGCGCGTGTTCGAAACCGCGCGCAGCCTGGGGGCGAGCCGCATGCGCGCGGCGCTTACCATCCTCTGGGAAGTGCGCTTCGGCATCACCGCCGCGATAGTGAACGCCTTCGGCCGGGTGGTGTCCGAAGTCGGCTGCGCCATCATGGTGGGCGGCAATATCGCCGGCCTGACGCGCAACATGCCCACGGCCATTGCGCTGGAGACGAGCAAAGGCGATTTTGCGCAGGGCATCGCCCTGGGCATGGTGCTGATGGCCATTGCCCTGGGCATAAACGTCGTCATGGCGCTGCTGCAGGGCGAAGGGGGATTGAAATGAGCCAGGTTCTGCTCGCAGCCGAAGGGCTGCAGCGGCGCCTGGGCGGGCGCCGCGTGCTGGACGGGATCAGCTTGAACCTGGAGCGCGGTCAAGGCTATGTGCTCTCCGGCGACAATGGCAGCGGCAAGTCCACGCTGCTGCGCGTACTGGCAGGGCTCGAGGCGGCCGACGCCGGCGTGCTGCGTTTTCAGGGCGAACAGACCCAGCTGCCGCGCTATCCGGATAGCTGGCGGCCGCGCGCAGTGTACGTGCACCAGCACCCCTACCTGTTTCATACCAGCGTGGCGGGAAATATCGCGTATGGGCTGAAGGCGCGCGGCGAACCGCGCGAGCGCTGGCTGCATAAAGTGGAGGAAGCGATGGACTGGGCGGGCGTACGCGAAGTCGCCGCGGTGCCGCCGCAGAAACTCTCCGGCGGCGAAAAGCAGCGCGTGGCCATGGCGCGCGCCAAGGTTCTGACGCCGGAACTGCTGCTGCTCGACGAGCCTACTGCCAATCTGGATGCCGAGGGCCGCCGCCGGGTCATGGACCTGCTGGCGCGCCTTTACGCTGAAGGCGTCAGCGTCCTGATCGCCTGCCACGACCGCGAATTGATCGAACTGCCCGGGGTGCAGCGCCTACACCTGGAGAACGGCAAACTTAGTTGATCACCGTGCAAGCCGCGAAGAATCGATGTCCGGTCTGGCGCCGGAATGCTGGTAAAATCTTCAGCTCGACAACCACCGCTCCCCACCCGGGCAGAGCGCCTGAAACAAATGAAGATTTTCGGCTTTGCCGGCTGGTCCGGCAGCGGCAAGACCACGCTGATCGAACAGGTGATTCCGCGTTTCGTGCGCACCGGACTCAGGGTGTCGCTGATCAAGCATGCGCACCACCGCTTCGACGTGGACCAGCCCGGCAAGGATTCCTTCCGCCATCGCGCAGCCGGCTGCAGCGAAGTGCTGGTCGCATCGGGCGAACGCTGGGCGCTGATGCACGAGATGCGCGGCGAACCGGAATCCACGCTGGAAGAACAGATCGCGCGCATGTCGCCCTGCGATCTGCTGCTGATCGAAGGCTACAAGCACTACCCCCTGCCCAAGCTGGAGATCTATCGCGCCGCCGGCGGCAAGCCCCTGCTGTATCCGGGGGACGCACATATCGTGGCGCTGGCCACCGACACCCCCGTGCAATGCCACTTGCCGCAGTTCGGGCTCGGGGACTACGATGCAATAGTCGCATTCGTGCTCGACACTCTGGAACTGGATCGATGAGGCCGGCCATGCTTTCCGTAGACGAGGCGCTCGCCACCCTGCTTGCGGGCGCGCGGCCGGTCGCCGACACCGAGCAGGTGGCCACGCTGGCGGCCAGCGGCCGCGTGCTGGCGCAGGCGCAACATTCCGGTTTCAGCGTGCCCTCGCTGGACAACACGTCTATGGACGGTTACGCGGTAAATTCCGCGGATTGCGCCTCGGGCGAGACGCGCCTGCCGGTGTCGCAGCGCATCCCGGCGGGCAGTGTGCCGCAGCAACTCGCCCGCGGTACCGCCGCGCGCATATTCACCGGCGCGCCCATCCCGCCCGGGGCCGATGCGGTGGTGATGCAGGAGCTGTGCACGCAGGACGGCGATGCCGTGATCGTGAAACACCGGCCCGCGCCGGGCGAATGGGTGCGCCGTGTGGGAGAGGACATTCTCGCGGGGAAAGAAATCCTCGCGGCCGGGATCAAGCTGCGGGCGCAGGACACCGGCCTTGCGGCCTCGGTCGGGATCGCCGCGCTGCCGCTTTTTCGCCGGCTCAGGGTCGCGGTGTTTTTCACCGGCGACGAACTGGTGATGCCGGGCGAGCCGCTGCCCGCGGGGCGCATCTACAATTCCAACCGCTTTACCCTCAACGGGCTGCTGCAGCAGCTCGGTTGCCTGGTCACCGATTACGGCAACGTCCCGGACCGGCTGGAAGCCACGCGCAAGGTGCTGCGCGAGGCCGCCGCGGGCAACGATCTGATCGTCACCTCCGGCGGTGTTTCCGTAGGCGAAGAAGACCACGTCAAGCCGGCGGTCGAGGCCGAGGGCCGGCTCGATATGTGGAAAATCGCGGTCAAACCGGGCAAGCCCCTCGCGTTCGGCGAGGTCCATGCGGGTGCCGGGCGCAAGGCGCATTTCATCGGCCTGCCCGGCAATCCGGTGTCGAGCTTCGTCACCTTTCTGGTCTTCGTGCGGCCTTTTATCCTGCGCTGCCAGGGCGTCGCCCGGGTAGAGCCGCGCAGCTATCGGCTGGGCGCGGATTTCGATTGGACCAAACCGGATTCACGGCGCGAGTTCCTGCGGGTAAAATTGAACGCAGCCGGCGGACTCGAGCTCTACCCCAACCAGAGCTCTGCGGTATTGACTTCGGCGGTGTGGGCCGACGGCCTGGTCGACAATCCCGCCAAGCATGCGATACGCCGCGGCGACATGGTGAAATTCCTTCCGTTCTCGGAGTTGTTCCTATGAGCATCAGGATTCTCTACTTCGGCAGGTTGCGCGAGGAAATGGGCATAGCCGGAGAGATGTTCGAGCTTACAGGGGATGTCGGCGACGTCCAAAGCCTGCGCGCGCGGCTGGCGGCGCGCGGCGGCAGCTCCGCCACCGCGTTCGACCCGGGCAAGGCGGTACGCGTTTCGGTCAACCAGGATCTAGCCCGCAACAATACGCCGATCAAGGCGGGTGACGAGATCGCGTTCTTTCCGCCGGTGTCCGGGGGCTGAATGCCGGTAAAGGTACAGCAGGAGGATTTCGATGTCGGCGCCGAAATTGCCGCGTTCCGCCGCGCCGACCCCGGGATAGGCGCCATCGCGAGCTTTATCGGACTGGTGCGCGACGTGAACGAGGGCGACGCGATCGCCGGCATGTCGCTGGAGCACTATCCCGGCATGACTGAAAAAGCGCTCGCCGGCATCATCGACGAGGCAAAACAGCGCTGGGACATCATCGATGCTCTGGTAATCCACCGCGTCGGCGCGCTAAAGCCGCTGGACCAGATCGTGCTGGTGGTGGTCAGCGGCGCGCACCGCGGCGCGACCTTCGCCGCCTGCGAATTCATCATGGACTACCTCAAGACCCGGGCGCCGTTCTGGAAAAAGGAACAGACCGCACAGGGCGCGCGCTGGGTCGAGGCCAGGGCCAGCGACGACCAGGCGGCCGAGCGCTGGAACCAGGATTGACCTGCTTCCTTGGCTAATACCCGCGCATTCCCCCGTCGCTGCGCCGCACTGCGCCATGGACGAGTCGGGAGAGGGGCGGTTTGCGCGCCATGAGCGCCGCCGCTTTCGCAGCGGTCGGTATCGGCGCCGCAACCGGCGCCTGGCTGCGCTGGGGGCTGGGCAATGCGCTCAACCCGGTGTTTCCCACGCTTCCTTTGGGAACCCTCGCGGCGAACCTGATCGGCGGCTACCTGATCGGACTCGCGATAGCGTATTTTGCCGACAATGCCGCCGTTCCGGTGGAGTGGAGGCTGTTCATCATCACCGGCTTTCTCGGCGCGCTTACCACGTTCTCGACATTTTCCGCGGAAACGGTCACGCTGTTGCTGCGCGCCCAGTACGCCTGGGCCGCCGGGCTGATGCTGTCGCACCTGGCGGGATCGATCGTGATGACCCTGCTCGGCTTTGCGACATTCAAGTGGCTGCACGGATGAAGGAGTAAGCCATGCGCGGCATTTCACTGCAATTCTTCGTACGCGAAGGCGAAAAGCACGACGGCGAGCTGATGTACGAATGGCTGCTCGAGAAGGCGAAGAAGCTGGGCATTCCCGGCGGCTCGGCTTTTCGTGCCATGGCCGGCTATGGCCGCCACGGTATCCTGCACGAACAGACTTTTTTCGAGCTCGCCGGGGTGCTTCCGGTAGAGGTCGTTTTCGTTACCAGCACGGATCTTGCTGACGAATTTCTCGCGCAGCTGGGGCGCGAGAACCTGAATCTGGTCTACGCCAGGACTGAAACCGAGTACGGCATCATCGGTCCGGCAGGAAAAGTCTAGGCAAAACGCCGCTCATCGGCGCCCGCCCGGCGCGCGCAACGCGCCTGCGCCGTCTTCTCCCATGCACGCCGCGGGACGCCGGCTAATAGAGTTTCGCCTCGCCTTGCGGTCTGGTCTTGAATCTTCGGTGCACCCAGAAATATTGTTCCGGCATCTCGAGCACGCGCTGCTCGATGAATTCGTTCATGCGGCGCGCATCCGCAATATCGTCGCCGCTCGGATAATTCTCCCAGGGCGGATAGAAGGTCAGCACATAGCCTGCGGCCCCTGGCAGCACCCGGGTAATCCAGGGAACCACGGACGCACCGGTCATCTGCGCGATGCGCGGCACCGAGGTAATGGTGGCGGCGGGCACGCCAAAAAAGGGGATGAACGCGCCTTCCCTGACGCCCTGATCCTGATCCGAGGCATAGGTGAACGGGTGGCCTTGGCGCATCGCCTTGACGATGGCACGCAGCCCCTGCTGGCGCGAATACAGGCGCTGCTTGCCGAAGCGCGCGCGCTTTTCCAGGAGCAGTTCGGTCAGGTAGCGGCTCTTCTGGTTCGCATACATGCACACCGCGTCAGCGTGCTGCGTAATCCACTGTCCGCCCGCATCCATGCCTACAAAGTGCGCAGTCAGCAAAATGGCCGGTTTGCGCTTTGCCGCGTCAAAATGTTCCGCTCCCTCGACGCGGATCAGGCTGCCGATGCGTGCCGCGCTCGACCACCACAGTATGGAGCGCTCGACGATCCCGCGCGCGAACATCCTGAAGTGATCGCGCGCCAGGCGGCTGCGCTCGGCTGCGCTCAAGTCCGGGAAACACAATGCGAGATTGATCGCTGCGATGCGCCGCCGCCTCGCAGCCAGCGCGTAGAGCAGCAAGCCCAGTGCATTGCCGAACCAGACCAGTGCGCGAAACGGCAGAAAATGCAGCAGCCACAGCAGAAAGACGCCCAGGCGAATCATGCTTGATCCTCGAATTTCAATCGCCTTTTGTCCCCGCATGGACCAATTCCCGGCCGGCGCGACGCAGCAGTCATGGCGCCACAGGCCAGGCGCTTCGGGTTTGGAACATCAGGACGCTTTTCGATGGATGAGTTCACGCGAAGCAGCCGGAATGCAATAGCGCTTCGGCACCTGCACCGCATCATATACTGACGCAGCCCGATGCAGCGCGCAAGCGGCGCGGCGGTCCGGAGCGCGGCGCCATCCGCCGCCGGCAGCGGCCCGCGTCGGTCGCGATCGCACGCCGGCGAGCGCGTTTGAGCTAAATCAATAGAGCTTTCAATATACGGGATAGTCCGGTTGACTGTAGCCGCAATGACGCGCACCCTCGGTCTTGTCGCACCCTGATCGAACACGGAGGAACAGGAATTGGTTGCAAGGCGGGTCCTGCTGCTGGTGTTGGCGCTAGCCGCGCCGGCCTCGCTTGCGCAAAGCGCTGCGCCCGAAGCGCTGCCGCGCTCGGTCGCCGACGAGTTGATCGACAAGATCAAGCTGGATCAGGAGCTTCAGGGCGGTGATCGCGCGCGAGCGGATGACCTGGTGCAAAGCAGTATCGTGCCGCTGTTCGATTTCGATCGCATGACGCGCCTGGCCGTGGCCCACAACTGGAATATGGCGACGCCCGAGCAGCAGGGGGTGATCACGGACGAATTCAGGACGCTGCTCGTGCGCACTTATGCAACTGCGCTCGCGCATTTTCGCGGTGAGCCTGTCGTGTTCAAGCAGCTGCGCCCGGCGCCGGCCGGCACCAATGTGACCGTCAGGTCCGAGGTGAAGCAGCCGGGCAAGGAGCGCATGACCCTGGACTACGAGATGGACAAGACGGCGGCAGGGTGGAGGATCTACAACGTCAAGCTTGCCGACGTGTGTCTCATCAGCAATTACCGGGACGTTTTTGCCGAAAAGGTTCGCGCCGGCGGCGTCGAAGGCCTGATCAAATTCCTGGTGGACAAGAACCGGGAGGGCGGCTCGAGGTTCAATGCCATCGAGCCCCTGGTCTGGGAGCAGTCGCGCGTGCTCTACGCCATTTTGCAGAACGCGATCCGGAGCGGCCTGCACTAGCATCCGGAATTCCCAGTTCGAGCCCGGCACTGTGACTACACCGACCCGGCACCTTGAAAATCCGCGACTTGGCCGCATCTGGAAGGCAATGAATCCAGGGAGCAACCAATGCGCTTAGACAAACTCACCACCAAGTTCCAGCAGGCGCTCGCCGACGCGCAGAGCCTGGCTGTGGGCAACGACAATTCCTACATCGAGCCGGTGCACGTGCTCTCCGCCCTGATCGCGCAGGAGGACGGCGGAACGGCCTCGTTGTTCGCCCGGGCCGGGATCAATATGGTGCACCTGCGCGACACCCTCAAGACTGCGATCGGCCGCCTGCCCAAGGTCGAGGGCCAGGGCGGCGAGGTGTCGATTTCGCGCGAACTCAACAACCTGCTCAACCTGACGGACAAGGAGGCGCAAAAGCGCGGCGACCAGTTCATCGCTTCGGAGATGTTCGTGCTCGCGCTCACCGAGGACAAAGGCGAGGCCGGCCGCCTGCTGAAGGAAGCCGGAGGCAGCAAGAAGGCGCTGGAGCAGGCGGTCAGCGCCCTGCGCGGTGCCGAGACCGTGTCCAGTCCCGAGGCCGAGGGCAGCCGCGAGGCGCTGAAGAAATACACCATGGATCTGACCGAGCGCGCCCGCGCGGGCAAGCTCGATCCGGTGATCGGGCGCGACGACGAAATCCGCCGGGTGATCCAGATTCTGCAGCGTCGCACCAAGAACAACCCGGTACTGATCGGCGAGCCCGGCGTGGGCAAGACCGCCATCGTCGAAGGCCTGGCGCAGCGCGTCGTAAACGGCGAGGTGCCCGAGACCCTGAAGGGCAAGCGCGTGCTCTCGCTCGACATGGCGGCGCTGCTGGCCGGCGCCAAGTACCGCGGAGAGTTCGAGGAGCGCCTGAAAGCGGTTCTGAAGGAACTCGCGCAGGACGAAGGCCAGACCATCGTGTTCATCGACGAGCTGCACACCATGGTCGGCGCGGGCAAGGCCGAAGGCGCGATGGACGCAGGCAATATGCTCAAGCCGGCGCTCGCGCGCGGCGAGCTGCACTGCGTAGGTGCCACCACCCTGGACGAATACCGCAAGTACGTGGAGAAGGACGCCGCGCTGGAGCGCCGCTTCCAGAAGGTCCTGGTGGGCGAACCCAGCGTCGAGGACACTATCGCCATCCTGCGCGGCCTGCAGGAGAAATACGAAGTTCACCACGGCGTGGACATCACCGACCCGGCCATCGTCGCCGCAGCCGAACTGTCGCATCGCTATATCACCGACCGCTTCCTGCCGGACAAGGCGATCGATCTGATCGACGAGGCCGCTTCGCGCATCAAGATGGAAATCGATTCCAAGCCCGAAGTCATGGACCGGCTGGACCGACGCCTGATCCAGCTGAAAATCGAACGCGAAGCGGTAAAGCGGGAAAAAGACGAAGCCTCGAAGAAGCGCCTTGCCCTGATCGAGGACGAGATCACGAAACTCGGGCGCGAGTACGCCGACCTGGACGAGGTGTGGAAGGCGGAAAAGGCCGAGGTGCAGGGCTCGCAGCACATCAAGGAAGAGCTGGAGAAGCTCAAAGTGGAGATGGAAGCGGCGAAGAGGAAGGGCGACTGGCAACGCATGTCCGAATTGCAGTACGGCCGCATTCCGCAGCTCGAGGCACAGCTGAAGAAAGAGGAAAAGGCCGGCCCGAAGCCGGGCAAGGCGCGGCTGCTGCGCACCGAGGTCGGCGCCGAGGAAATCGCCGAGGTGGTGTCGCGTGCGACCGGCATACCGGTGTCGAAGATGATGCAGGGCGAGCGCGAGAAGCTGCTGCACATGGAGGAGAAACTGCACGAGCGCGTGGTCGGCCAGGACGAGGCGGTGCGGCTGGTGTCGGATGCGATCAGGAGGTCGCGCGCCGGGCTGGCAGACCCGAACAAGCCCTATGGTTCCTTCCTGTTTCTCGGGCCGACCGGCGTGGGCAAGACCGAGTTGTGCAAGGCGCTCGCGGGATTCCTGTTCGATTCCGAAGACCACCTGATCCGCATCGACATGAGCGAATTCATGGAGAAGCACTCGGTCGCGCGGCTGATCGGAGCGCCGCCCGGTTACGTCGGCTATGAAGAGGGCGGGCACCTCACCGAGGCGGTGAGGCGCAAACCCTATTGCGTGATCCTGCTCGACGAAGTGGAGAAGGCGCACCCGGACGTGTTCAACGTGCTGCTGCAGGTGCTGGACGACGGGCGCATGACCGACGGCCAGGGCCGCACCGTGGATTTCAAGAACACGGTGGTGGTGATGACCTCCAACCTCGGTTCGCAGATGATCCAGCAGATGTCGGGCGATGACTACCAGGTGATCAAGCTTGCGGTGATGGGCGAAGTCAGAACGCATTTCCGCCCCGAGTTCGTCAACCGCATCGACGAGATCGTGGTGTTCCACGCGCTCGACGAGGCTAACATCAAGAGCATCGCCAGGATCCAGCTGGGCATATTGCTCAAGCGCCTGGCCGGGATGGAAATCAAGCTCGAGGTCGCTGACAGCGCGCTGGCGCAGATTGCCGCGGCCGGTTTCGACCCGGTGTACGGTGCACGGCCGTTGAAGCGCGCGATCCAGTCGGAAATCGAGAATCCGCTGGCCAAGCGCATCCTCGAAGGCGACTACGGCCCCAAGGACACGGTGAAAATCGCGGCCAAGGGCGGCGCGATCCAGTTCAGCAAGGGTTGATGGCGCTCGACTTGGCCGACGCGAACTGAATTGCGCCCGCCGCCGCGGTGGGTTCGCGATGTGGCGCGGACGAGAAACTGTCCGCGCGGATCACCGATTGCGCGCGGATGAAAAGCACATCCGCACGCAATCGGTGGTCTTGTAGTAAACCAATCCCAATCTGTCCTTCTCCATAACCGTGTTTTCTGCGCGGATGCGTTTTTCATCCGCGCGGAAAATACGGCTGGCGCGCGTAGCGCGCGGGCTTACGCCCGGCATGCGACATAGTATTTGACGAACCCCGGCTGGCAGTAGAATAGCGGCATGGATGTGCGGTACCACAGGTTCTTCTTCTTTACCGGGAGCAGCCATGCAGTTCGATCCGAAACGCAGTGATTTCACCCTGGGCATCATCGGCACCGGCGCCATGGGGCGCGGCATCGCGCAGGTCGCCACCGCCGGCGGCATGCGCGTACTCATGTGCGACGCGCGCGCGGGCGCGGCTGCCGAGGCCAAGGCCTTCGTCGGCAAGATGCTCGAGCGCGCGGTGGAGAAGGGCAGCATGAGCAAAGACGCGCACGCAGCGGCGATGGGGCGCATCGAAGTGGTCGACGGTCCCGCGGCGATGAAGCCCTGCCATCTGGTGATCGAGGTCATCGTCGAGGACCTGGCCGCGAAGCAGGCCCTGTTCGCAGAACTCGAAGGCATCGTCGGTCCCGAATGCATACTGGCCACCAACACTTCTTCGCTGGCGGTGACCACCATTGCGGCAAAGCTGAAAAAGCCCGAGCGCTTTGCCGGCATGCATTTTTTCAACCCGGTGCCGCTGATGCGGCTGGTTGAAGTGATCGATGGCGTGCGCACCGAGCCCTGGGTGGGCGATGCGTTGATGGAGGTCGGCCGGCGCATGGGCCGCGAGCCGGTGCGGGTGAAAGATGCGCCGGGCTTCATCGTGAATCAGGTCGGCCGCGGCTTCGGCGTGGAGGCCGCGCACATCGCCTCCGAAGGCATCGCCGGCTTCGTCGACATCGACCGCATCATGCGCGAGGTCGCGGGTTTTCGCATGGGGCCGTTCGAACTGATGGAACTCACCGGACTGGACGTGAGCCAGCCCGCCAGCGTCGCCATCTACGAGCAGTGCTATCACGAGCCGCGCTACCGCCCGGCGCAGCTGATGCGCAGCCGCTATGAGGCCGGCATATTCGGGCGCAAGACCAACAAGGGTTTCTACGACTACGCCGAGGGCAAGGCGGTGGTGCCGGCCGAGCCGCCCGCGCCTGCCGCGCGCCCGCAGAGCGTCTGGGTCAGCGGCGCCGAAGCAGACGGCCACGCGGCGCTCACGGCGCTGCTGAAGGCGCTGAATGCGCCGCTGGAGAGCGGTTCCAGGCCAAGCGCGCAGGCGCTCATTCTGGTCACGCCCTACGGCGACGACGCCACTTCCTGCGCCGTCGAACAGGGCCTGGATGCAAAACGCACGGTGGCCGTGGACACGCTCTTTCCGATGGTCAAGCGGCGCACCATCATGAGCACCCCGATTACCGACGCGGCCTGGCGCGATGCGGCGCTGGGACTGCTCGCGAGCGACGGCGTGCCGGTGACGGCGATCAAGGACAGCCCGGGGTTCGTCGCCCAGCGTATCGTGGCCATGATTGTGAACATCGGCTGCTATCTCGCGCAAAGCAGAACCGCGGCCCCGGCAGACATCGACAAGGGCGCGACGCTGGGGCTCAACTACCCGCACGGGCCCATGGCTTTCGGCGACACCTTGGGGCCGGCCAAAGTGCTCAAGGTGCTGAACCGCATGCACGAACTCTATGCCGATCCGCGCTACCGTCCGAACCTGTGGCTCACGCGCCGCGCGCGTCTGGGTGTGTCTTTGCTGACGCCGGACAGCTGATCGCGCTCAGGGTAGGCGGACTGCGATCGATCACTCGCCGGCGGCGGCGAAATCGAGGTGCGGGCGCAGCCGCGCGCTGATTGCGCGCGCGCGCGCGAGCAGTTCTTCCCATAGCGTATTCATCTTCTCGCGGAAAACGAGATCGGCGTCGGCGCGGACCACGTACCAGCCGCCGCGCTCGATTTCGAACGCGAGCTGCCCCGGTGCCCAACCGGCGTAACCGTTGAAAAAGCGTACCCGTTCGGGCGGGGCGTGCAGCAGTTGTTCCACCACCGCGGGATCGAAGGCGAATGACACGTCGGCCAGCACCTGCAGGGCGCCCGGCGGCTTGTCCTTTGCGCGGAATATGGCGAACAAGCCGGCTGCTTCCACCGGTCCGCCGAGATAAAGCGGCTCGGTGTAGCGCTTTAGCACCTCGTTGTCGGGGAGTATCTGCGCAAGCGAGCGTTCGCCGGGCCGGTTGACGATGAAGCCCACGCTGCCGCCATCGCGCGTCTGGGTGACCAGCACCACACTGTGGCGGAAATTGGGGTCCGCCAGATTCGGCGACGCGACCAGAAAAACACCGTTTGCAGATTCGCCTGCCTGGGCCCAGGCGCCAGGCCCGGTACCGACCAAGGCCGCAATGAACAGCAGCAGGCGCAGGCTCATCGTTGCACCTGCACTTGCGCGTGGCGGAAGCACCCGAGCAGATGGTCGTTGACCATGCCGGTTGCCTGCATGTAGGCGTAGCAGATCGTCGAACCCACGAACTTGAAGCCGCGCCGCTGCAGGTCCTTGCTCATCGCATCGGATTCGGGCGTGCGTGCGGGTACCCCATTCATCCTGCGCCGCCGGTTCTGCATCGGCCTGCCGCCCACGAAGCTCCAGATATAACGGTCGAAGGAACCGAATTCCTTCTGGACCGCGAGGTAGGCCTGGGCGTTCTGTATGGCTGCGGCGATCTTCAGGCGGTTGCGCACGATGCCCGCATCGGCGAGCAGGCGCGCGACCTTCTTGTCCGAATAGCGCGCAAGCTTGCGCGCGTCGAAATTGTCGAAGGCCCTGCGGTAATTGTCGCGTTTGTTGAGGATGGTGGACCAGGCGAGGCCCGCCTGTGCGCCTTCCAGAATCAGCAGTTCGAACAGCATGCGTTCGTCATGCAGCGGCATCCCCCATTCTTCGTCGTGATAGGCGATATAGGCCTCGCTGCCTAGGCACCAGGGGCAACGCGTGCGGGAATCGATACTGTTCACAGGCGCATGATAACTGCGCGCTGCGAGTCCCGCCATGGCGTGATCCAGGGCAGCTTGCCAGCGCGTGCCTGGTCCCGTGCGCCGGACCGGGCGCCATTGTGCAAGTTGCGGAAACAATAAAGAAATTGCCCGAACCTGCGCGGAGCTTGATCTCGGTCGAACTGCAAACGCACACTTTGTGCTAGCTTACGCCCAGCGCCCGGCGTTGCGTACCCCGTCGCCACAGTGCGCTGCGCCGCGGCGATGCCGGACAGACGATAGACTAGACATAACGGAAACCAATTCGAGAAAGGGAGAACCATGGCTGACGTATTAGCTCCACTGGCGGGAAAAGTCTGGGAAGTGCTGGTCGAAGTCGGCGCGAAGGTCGAGGAGGACGATGAACTGCTGGTCATCGAGGCGCTGAAAATGGAGAACACCGTATATTCCCCGTCCGCCGGGAAGGTAAAGGAAATCCTGGTAAAGAAGGGCGACAGCGTTGAGGACGAACAACTCCTCATCGTGCTCGAATGACCGGCGGCTGCCAACGAACAGGAGGGACGCAACAATGAATTTTGGACTTAGCGAAGAGCAGCGACTGATACAGGACACCGCCAGGCGATTCGCCGCGGAGGACATCGCGCCGACGCTGGACGAGGAGGAAGAGAAACACGAATTTCGCGCCGATCGCGTCGCCAAGATGGGCAGCCTGGGCTTTTTCTCCTGCGGGGTGCCGGAGGAACTGGGCGGCAGCGGCATGGGCTTCATGGAATCGGTGCTGATGGCCGAGCAGATCGGCATGGTATCGGCTTCGTGGAGGCTGCCGTTCAACATGCAAAACCTGGGGCCGGCGCTGACCGTAAGCAAGTTCGGCAGCGATGCGCAGAAGAAGAAGTACGTACCCGGGTGGGTGGCGGGCACGCAGCTTGGCTTCTTTGCCATGACCGAATCCAACACCGGCTCCGACGTTGCGAGCATGAAAACCCACGCCATCGACCGCGGTGATCATTGGGAGGTTCACGGCAACAAGATGTGGATCTCGCAGGCGCACGTGGGCGACGCCGGGCTGCTCTACGCCTACACCGACAGGGAGAAGGGCAACAAGGGCATCACCGCATTCATCATCGAGCCGAAGAAGATGAAGGGCTGCAGCGCGCGCGCGATCGAGACCAAGCTCGGCCTGAAATGCGCACCGACGGGCGAGTTCGCGTTCGAGGGCATGAAGGTGCCGAAGGAAAACGTGCTCGGCAAACCGGGCGAAGGTTTCCGCGTCTGCATGTGGCAACTGAACCAGACGCGGCTGGGCTGTGCTGCGGGCGCGCTCGGGGTCGCGGGCGGCGCGCTGGATCTTGCCATCAAATACGCAAACGAACGCACCCAGTTCGGCAAACCGATCTCGCAGCACCAGATGATCCAG
This sequence comes from Burkholderiales bacterium, assembly GCA_014860355.1. Lineage (GTDB taxonomy): Bacteria > Pseudomonadota > Gammaproteobacteria > Burkholderiales > SG8-39 > 2-12-FULL-64-23. The sequence goes on from JACZJV010000169.1 coordinate 55,827, forward strand.
GCGCAGATCGCGGAAATGGTGGTCGAACACCAGTCGGCGCAGATGCTGGTGTACCGCGCGGCGTGGCTGAAGGACCAGGGCCTGCCCAACCAGTACGAGACTTCGGTGGCCAAATATGCGGCCTCGGAGGCGGCGGTGCACGCGGCCAACGAGTGCATGAAAATCTACGGCTCCTACGGCTATTCGACCGAGTATCCGGCGGAGCGCTTTTATCGCGATGCCAAATCGCTGCAGATCGTCGAAGGCACGTCCAATATCCAGAAAATCCTGATCTCGGGCATGGCTTTGGGCTTTACCCCCAACCGCGAGTAACAGCACAGGGGTCAAACAGCACAGGGGTCAGACCCCCTTTCCCAGTCTAGGGGTCAGACCCCCTTACCAAGTGGGTAGAACTTGCGGGCTACCGCGGGAAAGGGGGTCTGACCCCTAGGCATGACCCCTAGGCATGCGACGGTGGAAAGGGGGTCTGACCCCTACCCCATACGCAGACCCCGCACAATTTGCAAAGGAATCCGCATGAGACCTTATTTTGAAAAGATGCCGGCTTTCGGCAAAGCGCTGAAGGAAAACCGCATTGCGCGCACCCAGGATAGCCGCGCCAGGCTGGAAGCGATAGAGGCCGAGATCGCCGCGGCGAAGAAGGCGCAGGAGGAAGTGGGCATACCCACGGCCAAAATCAACGAACGCGGCGGGCTGACGGTGTGGCAGCGGCTGGAATACCTGGTCGATCCGGGTACCTGGCAGCCGCTGCACAGCCTCTACAACCCGGCGGACAACGAAGAGGGCACGACCAATGTGGTCGACGGCCTGGGCAAGATCGGCGGCCGCTGGGCGGTGATCATCGGCTTCGACAACAAGGTGCTCGCCGGCGCCTGGATCGCCGGACAGCCCGACAACATCCTGCGCGTGACCAATCTTGCCAAGCGGCTGCACATCCCGCTGGTGTGGCTGGTGAACTGCAGCGGCGTCAAGCTTCCCGACCAGGAGAAGTTCTACGCCGACCGCCGCGGTTCCGGCGCGCCGTTCTTCCGCCACGCCGAACTGGAGCAGGCGGGCATACCGGTGCTCGCCGGCATCTACGGGACCAATCCGGCCGGCGGCGGTTATCAGGCGATCAGCCCGACCATCCTGATTGCGCACAAGGACGCGAACATAGCCGTGGGGGGCGTCGGCATCGTTTCCGGCATGGCGCCGCAGGGCGGCTTCGACGTCGCCGGTCTGGAGCAGCTGATCGCGGTGACGCGCAACATGAAGGACAAACCGCCGGGCAGCGTGTCCACCCATTACGACGCGACCGGCTTCTTCACCCGCGTGTACGACGAGGAAAAAGGCGTGCTCGATGGCATCAAGGAATACATGGGTATGATCCCGGCCTACGACCCGAAGTTTTTTCGCGTGGCCGAACCGGCCGAGCCGCAGCTTGCGCCGGGCGAACTCTACAACCTGCTGCCCATCAACCAGAAATCGGATTATTCATTCGACGACATTCTTGCGCGCCTGGTCGATGGCAGCGAGCACATGGAGTTCCGGCCGGGTTACGGGCCGGAGGTGTACACCGGTTTGGTGAAAATCGACGGCATGCTGGTGGGCGCCATCGGCAACCGCCAGGGGCTGCTGCCCAAGGGATATCCGGAATACGCGGATTACCCGGGCATCGGCGGCAAGCTCTACCGCCAGGGCCTGATCAAGATGAACGAGTTCGTGACCCACTGCGCGCGCGACCGCGTGCCGGTGATCTGGTTCCAGGACACGACCGGCATCGACGTGGGCGATATCGCCGAGAAGGCGGAACTGCTGGGCATCGGACAGTCGCTGGTGTACTCGATCCAGCAGGCCGACATTCCGATGATGCTGGTGGTGTTGCGCAAAGGCAGCGCGGCGGCGCATTACATCATGGGCGGGCCCACGGCCAATCGCCAGAACGCCTTTACCCTGGGCACGGCCGCCACCGAGATCTACGTCATGCACGGGGAGACCGCGGCGGTGGCAAGCTACTCGCGCCGCGCGATCAAGGACAAGGATTCGGGCAAGCCGCTGGAACCCCTGGCGCAGAAAATGAACGAGATGGCGCAGAAGTATTTCGACACCTCGCGGCCGGCGTACTGCGCGCGCTACGGCTTTGTCGACGAGATCGTGGAGTTGAAGTCGTTGCGCGCTTACCTCAAGGCTTTCGCCGGCGCGTCCTACCAGAATCCGAAGTCGATCTGCCCGCGCCACCAGATGCTGCTGCCGCGCATCATCAAGGGCTGACAGACCGCGAAACGCGGGAGCGCTGCGAAGGGCTGCGCGCGCAAGGCAGCCCTTCCAGGGTCAAGCAGGGTGCGTGGATCTGCGGCATCCCTGCTTTCAGATCAGCCCCATCCCCTTGAGCACCGACAGCATGACTGCGGCGGCTACCACCGAGCCGATCTGCCCGCCGGTGTTGACGCCGGCCGCGTGCATCAGCAGGTGGTTCTTCTTGTCGTAGCGTTGCCCCTGCGCCTGTACCACTCGCGCCGCCATCGGAAATGCCGAAATGCCTGCCGCGCCGATCAGCGGATTGACCTTGCCGCCGGTCAGCTTGCACACAATCTTGCCGAAAACCACCCCGGCGACGGTGTCGGTGCAGATGGCGATGAAGCCCATGCCGAAAATCATCAGCGTCTGCGGTTTGAGGAAGGCGTGGCCCTCCATGGTGCCGCCTATGGCCAGGCCCAGGAACAGGGTGACGATGTTGGCGATCTCGTTCTCCGACGCCTTGGTCAGGCGCGCCACCACGCCGCATTCGCGCATGAAGTTGCCGAGCATGATGGTGCCCATGAGCGGCAGCCCCTTGGGCGCGAGCAGCCCGGTGACGAGTGTAACCACGATGGGGAAAAGGAGCTTGGTCTGGGTCGAAACGGAGCGCTTTATCGGCGCCATCCTGACCACGCGTTCCTTGGGTGTGGTCAGCGCGCGCATGATGGGCGGCTGGATGATGGGGACCAGCGCCATGTAGGAATACGCGGCCACGGAGATCGGCGCAAGGAGCTGCGGCGCGTATTGCGAGGCTACGTAGATGGCGGTAGGACCGTCGCAGGCGCCGATGACTGCGATGCTCACGGCCTCGAGCGCCGGAAAGCCCAGCGCGAGGGCCAGCAGCAGCGTGAGGAAAATGCCGAACTGGCCGGCCGCGCCGAAGAGCAGCATTTTCGGATTCTCCAGCAGCGCGCCGAAGTCGATCATGGCGCCTATGCCGACGAAGATGAGCAAGGGAAAGAGCTCGTTCGAGATCCCCATGTCGTAGAGTATGCGCAGCAATCCGCCGGTGTCCATCAGATCGGAGAGGGGGATGTTGACCAGCATGCAGCCGAAGCCGATGGGCACGAGCAGCAGCGGTTCGACTTCCTTCTTCACGCCCAGATAGAGCAGGGCCGCGGCGATCAGCAGCATGATCGCATTGGGCCCGCCCGAGGTGAACAGAAAAGTGGCGCCGGCACCCAGTCCGGACAGGCCTTGCAATACGGTATCGAGCATGTGTTCTCCCCGCCTGCGCAGTTGCGTCGCGTTGGTGGAAGCCGCGATCAGGCCCAGCGCCCGAGCGCAGCCTTCGTATTAACTCTTGTCCGGGCTAGCTGCTTTGGCGACGAGTGGGAAGACTCTCTTCAGCAGGTCCATCACCAGGCTGAGAATCCACAGGGTCAGAAAGGTCCCGCCCATGCCGACGATCATCATGGTGAGTCCGAAGGTCCATTTGGCGTTGTCCATGGGGCGCTTTCACAAAGAGGAGGATCGGGGCGTGCGGCGCATGACTGCCAGGGCTTATACGCGCTCGATGATGATCGCGAGGCCCTGGCCCACGCCTATGCAGAGGCTGACGGCGGCATAGCGGCCGTTCATGCGCTCGAGCTGGCGCGCCACGGTCAGCGCCAGCCGCGCGCCGGAGGCGCCCAGCGGGTGGCCGATCGCGATCGCACCGCCGTTCGGATTGACGCGCGGATCCTTGAAGTCGACCTTGAGCAGGTTGAGGCAGGCGAGCACCTGGCTGGCAAAGGCTTCGTTGATTTCGATGATGTCCAGGTCGGAGAGCTTGATTCCGGCGCGCTCGCAGGCGAGCGGAATGGCGAAGGCGGGGCCTACGCCCATGATGCGCGGCTCCACCGCGGCTGATGCGCCCGAGAGTATGCGCACCATCGGTTTCTTGCCGTTCTTCTCGCCCCATTGCCGGCTCGCGATCACCAGCGCGGCGGCGCCGTCGTTCACGCCGGAGGCGTTGCCCGCGGTCACCACGCCGCCTTCGAACAGCGGTTTCAACTTGGCCAGCGATTCCATCGAGGCGTCGCGGCGCGGATGTTCGTCGAGTTCGACCATGACCGGGGGCGCATCCTTCTTCTTCGTCGGAAGCGTGACCGCGTGGATCTCGCCCTTGTAGAAGCCCTCGGCCTCCGCCTTCACATAGCGCTGCTGCGAGGCGAGCGCAAACACGTCGGCCTGTTCGCGCGACACCTTGAAGTCCTTGGCCACGTTGTCGCCGGTTTCCGGCATGGAGTGGGTGCCATACTGCTTGGCGAAACGCGGGTTCATGAAGCGCGCGCCTATGGTGGTGTCGTACATCTTTACGTCGCGCGAATAGGCGGACTCCGATTTGCCGATCACATAGGGCGCGCGCGACATGCTTTCCACGCCGCCGGCGATGTAGAGCTCGCCCTCGCCGCAGCTGATCGCGCGCGCCGCGTCCAGGGTCGCTTGCAGCCCGCTCGCGCACAGGCGGTTGACGGTCGCCCCCGGCGTGGTCGGCGGCAGTCCGGCCAGCAGCGCGGCGAAGCGCGCGACGTTGCGGCAATCTTCGCCTGCCTGGTTGACATTGCCGAGCAGCACGTCGCTGATCTCGGCGGGCTTGAGCCCGGCCTTTCTTACCACCGCGGCGATGACCTCGGCGGCGAGATCGTCCGGCCGCACCGCGGCGAGTTTGCCCGCGTGCCGGCCGAAAGGAGAACGTAGTCCATCGTATATGTAGGCATCCAGCATGTGTGCAATCTCCTGAGTGTGGTTGTCGGCGGCAGGTTCGAACTGATGCAGCGGGGAGTGAGCGCGATTTTACCCCGAATCCTCCGCGCCGGCAGCGGCGGCAGGCAGCGGCGGCAGGCACGAACTGCTTGCCAGCAATCGCGGCCGGGACGATACTTCAGGCACGCGAAGGGCTCAACATAGAGCCAAACAAGCGTAATCTGTGACGCAATGTTTTTTGGAGGAGGGCAGGCAGTCATGTACAAGAAGATCCTGATGGCTTTCAACGGATCGCGCGAGGGACGCTCGGCGCTGCTGGAAAGCGCCGAGATTGCGGAGTTCATCAAGGCGGAAACGCATCTATTGGCGGTGGCCGGGATGCCGCCCAGCCTGTTCCTGACCGAGGGCTTTCTGCCCGAAGAGTTGCTCGAAGAGGAGAAGAAACGCACCCAGGAGATCCTCGATGAAGGGATCAGGCTGCTCAAGGACCAGGGCTTCAACACCACCGGTCACCTTACAGTGGGCGAACCGGTGGAGGAAATCTGCCGGGTCGCCACCGAACTAGGTGCCGATCTGATCGTCCTCGGACACCGGCAGAAACTTTCGTTTGCGGCGCGATGGTGGAAAGGTTCGGTCGGGGCGTCACTCCTCGACTACGCGCCCTGCAGCATTCTGATTGCACGCGGACATTGAGTTAGGCAGACAGTGCTGCTGCACCCGGCCACGTCCAGGCGGGCGGCCTGAGCAGCGCTCTGGCGGTACGGCACTGCGTGGTGTGAAAGGCGGGGGTGGTCGATTTTTGTCACTAACTGACATTCGTTTAGGGTGAACCGCTACTGTCTGCGCCGAACGATCTGTTGCAGCATTGATTTGGAATGCTTTTTTGGAGTCAGAGTCACCGGTACGATGTTTGCTTATAGATGCTGGAGCGGTCAATAAACTGTTCCCATTGGTTCATTCATAGGCAAGAGTAGGGACGTACCATGAAATTGCTGCAAACTATCTGGGCAGCCGCACTATTGGCCGTGACTTTGACCGCAAACGGCCAATCCAGCGATACAGGTCTGGTCAGTCAGCTGTCGGGCGAGGTGAGCTACGCCGGCCGCGGCGGCACCGAGTCCACGGCACAGGCTTACATGAAAGTGCGCCAGGGCGATCGTTTTACCCTGCCCGCCGGTGCGCAACTTCGCTTGGTCTATTTCAACGGCAGCCGCCAGGAAACCTGGAAGGGTCCGGCAAGCTTCAAGGCAGGCACCCGGCAAAGCGAAGCGCTCAGTGGCCACGCGGCGGAAACGACGCAGCTGCCCTCGGGTGTGGCGCAAAAAGTCGCCCAGGTGCCCAGCCTGGTGCAAATCGCAAAGCTGGGCCGCTCGGGCGGAATCGCGGTGCGCGGTGTAGCCAAGCCCGGCCGCCTGTCGTCCGAACAGCAGGCTGAAGTGAGCCAGGCGCAAGCCACGTATGCGCAGATGCGCCAGAAAGCATCGGCAGACGACATCACGCCCGAGTTGTACTTCTATTCGGTGCTGCAGGATTACCTGCTGTACGCCGAAATGAAGACGGCCACCGACGAGATGCTCAGGCGACAACCGGACAATCCCGAGGCGCAGGAGCTGGCCGCGTACGTGCAGGGCCGCATTTAGCAGTTCGGCACCGAAGCGGCAGGGGCGCGCGAGCGCCCCTGCTGCTTTTGCGCCGGGCGCACAATGCAATTTGATCCTGGTGTTGATTTCAATTTGAGGGGAGGCTTCCCTTCATATTCTCCTAAATGAGGGGCCGTTTCGGCGATGCCGAAATGGACTCGAAGGATATATCGTCCATGCGCAGCTGGGATATTTTCTGCACCGTGATCGACAATTACGGCGACATCGGCGTCTGCTGGCGCCTGGCGCGGCAGCTCGCAGGCGAACGCGCGCAGCGGGTGCGCCTGTGGGTCGACGACCTGGCCAGCTTCCGCAGGATCTGTCCGGATATCGCCCAGGACGTCGAGTCGCAGTCCATTCAAGGGGTGGAAGTCAGGTGGTGGCGCGAACCATTTCCCGTGGTCCGCCCCTCAGACATCGTGGTCGAGGCTTTCGCCTGCAACCCGCCCGCAAGCTATGTCGCGGCGATGGTCGCACGACAGCCGCAACCGGTATGGATCAACCTCGAATTCCTGAGCGCCGAGAACTGGGTGCTGGGTTGCCACGGGCTGCCCTCGCCGCATCCGTCCTCAACCTTAGTCAAGTATTTCTTCTTTCCGGGTTTCGTCCCCGGCACGGGCGGACTGCTTGCTGAGCGTGCACTGACGCAGGCTCGCGAAGAATTTCAGCGCTCGGCATCGGCGCAGGCCCGCTTCTGGAACGATCTGGGTGTTCCCGCGCCGCGCGCAGGCGAGTTGCAGGTGTCACTGTTCTGTTACCCCCAAGCCGGGGTGAGCGCGCTGTTGCGGGCTTGGGCAGCCGGCAACGAGCCGGTGCGCTGCCTGGTGCCGGAGGGAACCGCGAACGCAGCCTTGACGGAGTTCTTCGGCGTCGAGAACCTCGCTCCGGGGGCGGCCCTGCGCAGGGGCGGCGTGGAAGTGCGAATTCTTCATTTTCTCGATCAGGATCGCTACGACCGGCTGCTCTGGGCCTGCGATGTCAACCTCGTACGCGGCGAGGATTCCTTCGTCCGCGGGCAATGGGCGCTGCGGCCTTTGCTATGGAACATCTATCCGCAGCAGGAGGACGCACATAGTCGCAAGCTGCAGGCGTTTCTAGCATTGTATTGCGCAGGCATGCAGCCGGAGATGGCGGCGGCAGTGACTCAGCTGTGGCAGGCGTGGAACACGGGTGACGCTGTCGCGATCGAATCTGCCTGGCCGGTCTTCCGGCGTTACCGGGTCGAACTCGAGGCGCATGCCCGGCTTTGGTCCGGGCGGCTGGCCAAAACCGGCGATCTCGCAAATAACCTTGCGCAGTTTTGCGAAAATTTGTTAAAATAGAACGCTTTATAGCTCATTGAAAAATGAGGGTGGCACTTCCCCTCGGACCGCTTCTGCAGCTTTGAGGCAGTCTATTAGACAAATCAACCCGTGTAGGACACCAGATATGAAAATCGCACAAGAACTCCGCGCAGGCAATGTGATCATGCTCGGCACTGACCCCATGGTGGTGCAGAAGGCCGAATTCAGCAAGTCCGGCCGCAACGCTTCCGTGGTGAAAATGAAACTGAAGAACCTGCTCTCTGACTCGGTCAGCGAGAACGTGTACAAGGCCGACGAAAAATTCGACATCGTCGTGCTCGAGCGCAAACCGTCCACCTATTCGTATTTCGCCGATCCGATGTACGTGTTCATGGACGCCGACTACAACCAGTTCGAAGTGGAAAAAGAAAACATGGGCGAGGGTATCAATTTCCTCGAGGACGGTATGCAGTGCGAAGTCGTGTTCTACGACGACCGCCCGATATCGGTGGAGCTGCCCAACACGGTGGTGCGCGAAATCCTCTACACCGAGCCGGCCATACGCGGTGACACCTCGGGCAAGGTGCTCAAGCCGGCGAAAATCAACACCGGCTTTTCGGTACAGGTGCCGCTGTTCTGTGCGACAGGGGACAAGATCGAGATCGACACCCGCACCGGCGAGTACAAACGGCGGGTCTAAATCCGTCGCAGAGAGAAAGAGGGCGCCATGTGCGCCCTTTTCTTTTGGGTGCGCCCAGCATGGGCGCACTCCTGTGGGTGTAAGTCCCACCGTAAGCTGATCACAGCGAACGAAGCGAAGCGCAACTGCATGAGGGCGACCGAGTGTGGGAAGGAAGCGTGGAGCGAAACTGCGAGCCGATGAACAAGAATCGGATAGAAGGCGTTGCCTAGCAGGGCGAGCGGGCCCAAAACCGCGAAGCTCTTGTGATCAAGGCGAGGTGGCGTAGATCCGGCGGTTGTGCAGTGAAGGAGTGCGTTCTTACCTGGGGAGATCTCGCCTCATGGCTGAAAGGCCGACGTGGTAACACGG
>JACZJV010000170.1 GCA_014860355.1 Burkholderiales bacterium
GGGCGGCGCCGCCCTGTCCGGCATGCCCCGGCGTCACGCCGGCGCCGCCCAAGGTAAAACCCCTGGAAGCGGTGAGCTGGTCCGAGGTCGCGGGCTGGACCGAAGACGACCCGCGCGCTGCGTGGCAGGCCTTCCTGCGCAGCTGCACCAGGCTCCAGTCACAAGCGGCATGGCGCGAGAGTTGCGCCCGGGCCGGGCAGCTGCCCGCAGCGGCCTCGGTGCGCGAATTCTTCGAGGCCGGATTCCTGCCCTACCGCGTGGCCAGTGCCGACGGCAGCGTGCAGGGCCTCGCCACGGGCTACTACGAGCCGCTGCTGCGCGGCAGCCGCAGCAAAGGGGGGGCATACCGCTATCCGCTTTACGCCGCGCCCGCGGATCTGCTGATCGTCGATCTGGCCGAGATCAACCCCGAGCTGAAGCACCTGCGCCTGCGCGGGCGCCTGGAAGGCCGGCGCGTGGTGCCGTATTACGCGCGCGCGGAGATCGAGCGCGGCCTGCCCGCCCTTGCGGGCAAGGAATTGCTCTGGGTGGACGACCCGGTGGATCTGTTCTTTCTGCAGATCCAGGGCTCGGGACGCGTGCGCCTGCCCACGGGGGAACTGGTGCGCGTGGGCTACGCCGACCAGAACGGGCAGCCGTATAAATCGATAGGACGCTACCTGGTCGCGCAGGGCGAATTGAAGCTGGAACAGGCGTCTATGCAGGGAATCAAGGACTGGGGCGCGGCCAATCCGGAAAAGCTCGATGCCTTGCTCAAGCAGAACCCGAGCTATGTTTTTTTCCGCGAGCTGCCGCAGAACGGCGCGAGCCAGGATGCAGCCGACACCGGTCCGGTGGGCGCGCTGGGTGTGCCGCTCACGCCGGAGCGCTCGATCGCCGTCGATGCACGCCATATTCCGCTGGGCGCGCCGGTGTTTCTCGCCACCACCTGGCCCGGCAGCGAACAGCCGCTCGCGCGCCTGGTACTCGCGCAGGACACCGGCGGCGCGATCCGCGGCGCCGTGCGCGCCGATTATTTCTGGGGATTCGGCGAGGCCGCGGGCGCACTTGCGGGACGCATGCGCCAAAGCGCGAGGATGTGGGTGCTGCTGCCGCGGGATTACCCGATTCGGCAATAAGAACCCGTGGCATAAGTCATTTTGTAACGGACCGGCCCGGGGGAGCAGGAGCGGGGCATCCCCTCGTTTCCTTACTGCATTGCGCGACCGCTATTTCTTTTCGTTCTGGGCCAGCATCTGTTCCAGTTTGTCCGCGCCTATCGCCCCGGGGACGCGCTCCCCGTTCGCAAAAAAGAGCGTAGGCGTGCCGCTGATGCGGTACTTGCGTCCGAACTCCAGGTTCTTCTCGATCGGCGTCTCGCAGATCGCCGCCGCCGGCGCCGTCGCGTTCAGCATCAGCTCGCGCCAGGCCTTGGCCCGGTCGGGCGCGCACCAGACCGCTTTCGCCTTGTCGTGCGAGTCCTGCGACAGAATAGGGTAAAGGAAAGTATAGATGGTGATGTCGTCCACCTTGGCCAGGTCCTTCTCGAAACGCTTGCAGTAAGGGCAGTTGGGATCGGAGAAAACCGCGAGCACGCGCTTGCCGCTGCCGCGCACCGTCTTGACTGCGCCGTTCAGGGGCAGTGTCTCCCACTTGATGCCGGACAGCTCGCGCAGCCGCTTCTCGGTCAGGTTCTGCATGCTCTTGGCGTCGATGATGTTGCCGCTGAAGATGTAGTTCATCTTTTCGTCGGTATAGAGAATCTCGTTCTCCACGCGCACTTCGTACAGGCCGAGGTAAGGCGTCTTGGTCACCGCGTCGACCTTGGCCCCGCCCAGCCTGCCTTCGATGGTGCGTTTGATGATGTTCTCGGTAGTAAGCTTGCCCGCGGGTTCCGCGGCCTGGACCATCAGAGGGGCGAGCAAGACCAGGAACAGTGCCAGTTTGTGTTTCAACATGATTTTCCTTTTGCAGCTGCATATTCGCTATGCAACGGGTTCGAATGCGGGGCTTCAGCCCAGGGCGCGGCGGATAAGCAGATTCTTTACGACCGGCAGGGCATTGGTTAAGTTCAATCCGGTATTGCGCAGCTTGGCCACCGCAGCGCCGGGCGCCGCGAACAGACGCTGCAGTCCGTCGGTCACCAGGCCCAGCGCGAGTATATCTTCGGCGCGGGCGCGCTCATAGCGCCGCAACAACCGGATTTCGCCCGGGTCGCGATAGGGTTCGCGCTGCAGCAGCACGCCGGCCAGTTCCCTCGCGTCGCCGAAGCCGAGATTCACCCCCTGACCCGCAAGCGGGTGCAATACATGGCCGGCGTCGCCGATCAGGGCGATGCGCGGGGCTGCCAGGCGGGCCGCGCGCATGCGCGCCAGCGGAAAGCGCATCGCGGGGGAGAGCAGGTCGAGATCCCCAAGCGTGTTTTTGCCGGCCTCGGCGACGCGCGCACAGAAGGCCGCGGGCGGCAGGGAAAGGAGTTCCGCCGCATGCGCATCGGGCGTGGACCAGACTATGGACATGCGCTCGCCGGGCAAGGGCAGATAGGCCAGCACGCCATCTCCGCGAAACCACTGGAAAGCGGTGTTGTGGTGCGGCCGCGCGCAGGCGAAATTCGCCACCACGCCCATCTGGCCGTAGGATTTCTCGCTGACATCGATGCCCGCGCTCTCGCGCGCCCAGGAATGCATGCCGTCGGCGGCGACCACCAGCTTGGCGTGCAGGGTCCGCCCGCCCGCCAGAGTGAGTTCGGCCGCGTCCTCCCCCATCTGCAGCGCCACGCACTGATCCGGGCACAGGAGTTCGAGGTCGTGCTGATGCTCCAGCCCCTGCCACAGCACCGACTGCAGATGGCGGCTCTCGATGATCGCGGCGAGTTCGGGCACGCCCGCCTCGTAAGCCGAAAACCGCAGCCGCGCCGCGGCAGCATCGCCGTGTATGTCCATTTCGTACACCGGGCAGATGCGGCCCTGGTCCAGCCGTTTCCACATCTCCAGCGACTGCAGGAATGCGACGCTGCCGGGGCTGATGGCGTAGATGCGGCTGTCCCAATGTGCGCCACCGGCAAGCGGTGCCTGTGCTTCGACCAGAGCCAGCTTGAGACCGGCACCGCGCAAGGCCCTGGCGAAGCTCGCACCGACCAGTCCAGCGCCGACGATGACGACATCGAAGTCCATATGCGGATTTTAAACGCAAAGGTCGTCCAGGAACGCAATAAACGCCGCACTACGCCACGCGGCAAACCTGGGTGCGCCGGCCGGAAACTATTTTTCCTTTCTCGATTCAGCCGGATAGCGCGCAGGAACCTTGACAGGCGCGGTACCGCGCGGGGATAATCCGCGCCTTCCTCAGGCGAATTAGCTCAGCCGGTTAGAGCGACGGAATCATAATCCGCAGGTCCCGTGTTCGAATCACGGATTCGCCACCAACAACACAAGGGCTTACGCGCAAACGTAAGCCCTTGTTCATTTCTCCTGGACATAGGCGGGTCAGTCCGGGCCAGTAACCATAAGCAAAGGCCAGTGCACGCCGTGCCGGCGAACAGACAGGCTGCGGAGTATGGCGTCCGACGGATGCTGCAATTTGACGTCCTTGCCCGCGGACAACAGCGGCATCCCGGCTAGATCAACATTACGCGTTCTACCGTCCACCACATACCAACCGCGGCAATTATCAGGGAACAGGGAATGACCACGCGCTGCCGGTACCAGGGCTTTTTGCCGAACCATTTTCCGGCCGCGAACCAGCCTATGGAAATGACTGCCAGCTGACCGAACTCGACGCCTATATTGAAGGTTATGAGTGCGGTCACGAATTCATTGCGCGGCAGCCCGAGCTCGATGAGCACGCCGGCAAAACCCAGTCCGTGCAGCAGGCCAAACAGAAACACGATGAGCACGCGCCAGGAATGCAGCCTGGCCGTCAGTACGTTTTCGATCGCAACATAGACGATGGACAGGGAAATCAGGGGCTCCACGATGGTGGAAGGCAGGGAAATGATTCCATACATGGACAAGGCCAGCGTGATGGAATGCGCGATCGTGAACGCCGTGACCTGAAACAGCAGTGGCTTGAGCCGCGTGCTCAGCAGGAATATGCCCAGCACAAACAGTATGTGGTCCAGCCCCTTGGGCAAGATGTGGGTAAAGCCCAGGCCGGTATATTCCAGGGCAACCTCTGCCCGGCTCTTGGACGCGAGCTGTATGCCCAGCGGAATCGGCTTGCTGGCCTGGCCCGGCCGCAGGTATTCGGACTGGATCGCTTCCCTGCCGGCGAACCCAACCCGCACCACACTGTCGCCGAAATCCGCCCGGTATCGCCACACCAGATCCCGGGCCCCAGGCGGTATTTTGCCGCGCAGGCGGAAGGTGCTGATGCGCAGCCGCTGGATGTCGCCTACAGCGGGAACCTCTGCGCCGAGAAATTCCGGTTTGGAGCGCTGGCCGTCGAAGCTCAACTCCAGCCCGGCTATCCATTTGGGAGCGTATTCCGCGATGCGCGTCTGCAGCGCCTCGGGCGGCAACACACGCAGCGCATCGTAAATCGCCGCGTTGGCCGACTCGCTGGTATCCTGGCTGCCCGGGCCGATTTCCGCGATCAGTGCCTCGGCATTCACCGCGGCGATCAGATCATAAGTCCCATCACCCTTGAGGGTAACGGTGACGATGTCCGGCCGCAATTGATGTGCCCAGGCTGGCAGCTCAACCAGCAGTGCTAACATGGCAACTGCGGCAATCAACCAGGGTTTTTTCAAAATGTTTAGCGCCTCTAGGAATTTCTTGTTCGGCTTGGCGGGCTTGCTGCTGACTTTATCATCTTCGCATGCGCATGACTTCTGGATAGACCCCTCCGAGTACCGGCCTCATCCAGGCCAGACAGTAAATATCTTCCTGCGTGTAGGGCAAAACCTCAGCGGCGACAGCGTGCCGTACATACCGAATTGGTTCAGCGACTACCGGATTGTGGGGCCGAAAGGCGCCAAGCCCGTGGAGGCGGAAATTGGCGATGATCCGGCAGGTTGGTTTGCCCCGGCCACAGACGGTCTGTATCTGATCGGGCACCGCACGGAACGCAGTTTCGTGAAAATTGAACCAGCCAAATTCAAGCAATATCTGGAAATGGAAGGCCTTTATCAGGCGATGAAGCTGCGCAAACAGCGCGGCGAGACCGATAAGCCGGCGGGTGAGCTTTACTCGCGCTGCGCCAAGAGCCTGGTAAGTGTCGGCAGCGGCAATCCCGATGCCGTATTCAACAAGGTATTGGGTTACACGCTGGAACTCATACCCTTGAAGAACCCCTACAAGCTCGCCGCCAATGACAAGCTGCCGGTAAGACTGCTATACGAATCCAGGCCGATCGCAAATGTCACGGTCATTGCATTCAACAGCGCTGCACCCGGGGACGCTCAGCGGATCAGCACCGACGCGAACGGCAGGGCCGACATAGCGATCAACAAACCGGGAATATGGCTGATCAAGGCGGTGCATATCATCGAAATCGCCGACTCGGAAAGAGCCCAGTGGGAAAGCTTCTGGGCCTCCCTGACTTTTCGCCGGTAAGCTAGCAAAGCCAGTCCGAAACCTGGTCCCGATACCGGCACTCCGGGGCCGGCGGCTGCTCAGTACACGCCCCGAGCATTGAGGAATGCGCCGTACTTGCGATCTTCATCCAGGACGTGGCGCACCATCCAGGTTTTGAAGAAGTGCATGAAGCTCGACTTGTCGGGCACCCTGCCTTCGAGCACCCCCTGCCGAAATCCGGCCACCTGCAGGATCAGCTGGCCGTGTTTGTTGCCATGGCCCCTGGCGCCGGGATAATTGTAGAGCGCCATCAATTTTTCCTCGGCCGAGAAGTGATACTGCGTGTAATCCACTAGAGCGTCGATCGCCTTGAGCAACGATTCCTGGTCGACCTCCGCATGCAGGTGCTCGATGATCGCGTTGGCGATTTCGATCAAATGCCTGTGATGCCCGTCCATCTGGGCCACCTTGATGGAAAAGGCGTCGCGCCAGACGAACAGCTGCGTCTCGTCGCCGCCGTGGACGACGTTCGCCACCCGCCGATGGTACTTTTCGAATAGCTTCCAGCGCAGGATCGGCACGCTTTTCAGCAGGTCTCCCGGGATCTGAACCACAGCGGTCTCCTCGAGCACGCGCAGATGCGTCAGGTAGGGAACCTTGAAGATCGCGCCTTCCTCGCCGAAGAATTCGCGCTCCTGCAGCACATCCAGAACCTTGCTGCCTACCGAGCGCTCGAGGCGGCCGGAGCGGATAAGGTTGAGCATCTGCAGATCCCGTCCGGCGACGGACTCGCCCGGCCGGAAACGCCGCTCCTGCGCTTCGTCGACGATGCGCCCGAAAGCGGCGACCGGCAGGCCTTCGCTGAACAGATCGGTCGTCTCGAGAAACGCGCGCAGCTCGGCGGTGCGCCGCATGCGCTCGAGCAAACCGTTGCGCCTTACGACTTCGGAATACAGTCCGATCGGCAGCCGCATCACGCGCACGAAGGAAAGCGCGCGGTAGGTATGCCGGGAGGACCGGTCGTCCAGCGCGGCGGCCGCGCCGATCAAGGATCCCGCCGACAGCCCGGCATAGAACTGGTCGCGCGTGCGCAGCTTCTCCACCTGGCCGCTCAACAGCAGCAGCAACTCCCGCGGCGTCTCGCCTTCCTTGAGGATGATCGCGCCGGGATTGATTTCCGTCATGGGGTGGTTGACCAGCATGCGCAGATCATGCAGCGGAACCGCCGGAAGGCTAGTCGACAGATATTCAAAGGCGTGGCGGCGCATGCCTTCGGACTGCCCGGCCACGAGCACGTCGACGGTGCCGAACGCAGCGCTGGAGCCGATCTCCTTTTCCTCCGGCGTCAGTTCGCTGGCGCGGTGCGCGAGCAGTATCCTTTCCGAAGCGTCGCCGCGAAAGTCCTCGGCGCTGCCGTGGATCATGCCGCCGCCCACGTCGATCTTCTTCAGCGTGGCCGGACTCAGATAGGCCGCGCGCACGCGCTCGCAGGCCTGGCGGTCCAGACCAGGCGCTTTCGCGTCTTTGCTGACCATGCCCTCGAGCACGCCCATGGAAACGATGTCCGCCAGGTGGGCGTAGCTGCGATAACCATCGCCCCAGAGGGCGCGAAACACGAAGATATTGGTCTCAACCGGATGCGGAGAGAACACCGGCATCACCTCCAGGCCCTCGACATCGTTCCAGGTGTCGAACTTCAGGTCGTGTATGTCGAAGTAGTCGGCGAAGTTCTCTTCCTCTATGCCCAGCAGGGCGACCAGCTTCTTCGCCACCGAAGCGCGCACCAGCGGCGTCGCGAAGTAGCGTATGCGCCGGCCCGCGCCCATCAGCGTGGTCAGCCCGGCAAAATGGTCATCGTGCGCATGGGTATGGAAAATCCCGTCGACCTGGTCGATGCCTATGCCCAGGGCCGCCATGGACTTGGCCAGATGCGGGCCGGCGTCGATCAGGTAGACGCGCCCCTGATAGGTGATGATGCTCGACATGCAGGGCCGATTGACGTCCCAGCCGTCGCCCTCGCCCGAGTGGATGACGGCAAAGTATTCCGGGATGAACCTGTGATAGCCCAGCGGATAGGCGCATTCGTAGGTTTCGCCGCTTCGCAGGTTGAGGTCCACGGTCACCGTCTCGCCCTCGTGCGCGAACTCAAAGACATTGGAGCGCAGGCGGCGCAGGCTCACGCCCTCGGCGATCTCGACCACAGCGTCGCCGACGATGCGGGTGTCGAGAAAATCGCTGCTAGGCTGGATGCGGCCGAACGCGAACTTGAGTTTGAGCCGCATCATTTCCGCGGCCTGTGTCGCAGGCACCCCCGTCTCGGCAATCTCCTCGCCAGACACCAGCCCGTAGTTTCCGCGATAGACGTAGCGCATCTGCGACTCGACCTGCTCGGCCGACCCGATCAGCATCGGCTTGCGCCCGGTGTTGTTGGGATGGCCTGGCAGGATCAGGCCCTGCTTGTAGAGCATCTGCAGGACGGGGAACTCGGCGAGATTGGCGAAATCCCCGTGCTGCAGGGATACATCCGAAAACAGGATGGCGTTCGGGCCGGTTTCGCAGGCGACGCCCTTGACCTCCTGGGATACGATCAGCCCGCGCTTGATCAGATGCTTGACTGCGTCCGCCGGGCATCCGCAGAGCACGCGCAGGCCGGCCTGCGCAATCTCGATCCAGTGGATCCCCCGCGCGACTTCGATCTTCTGAATTCCCATGTCCAGCCTAGATCCCGAATTCAAGCACACAGCATCCATATTACGCCCGGCGGGTTCCCCGGTGGGGTCGGGTTGGGACAAGCTCGGACCGCAATCAGTCGATTATGGGCGCTAAGACGCCGTACTCGGGCAGGAGTTCTTTCAGGAAGTTTATTGTCACGGCATTCATCGGGACTGCATAATCCCTGCTCGCAAATTCCCAACCATATCGGGAGCAGGAAGTGTCGAACGTGTCGCCCTCATCGCATGACAGCCGGCGCAGAACCGCGGTCCTGCTCGGATCGACCGGAGCGACGGGACAAAAGCTCCTGCCGCTGCTATTGAACGATCCGTGTTACAGCAGAATCATTACCCTCAACCGTCGCGAGACCGGCATCAGCCACGCGAAGCTGGAAAATCGTGTAGTCGATTTTAATTATCTGGCCGCGGGCTTTGACGGACTGAAGGTCGATGACTGTTACTGCACCTTCGGCACGACCCTGAAGATCGCCGGCTCTGAGGCGGCGATGACCCGGATCGATCATGAGTTCGTCCTGGAATTCGCCAAAGCGGGCCGCGCGGCCGGGGCAAGGCGCTTTGCCTATCTCTCGGCCGCCAATGCCAACGCTGGATCTTCGGTGTACTACGCCCGGCTCAAAGGTCGGACCGAAGACGCCCTCAAGGCGCTGGGCTTTGCCGACTTGAGCATTTTTCGCCCCGGCATGATCGTCGCCGAGCGCACCGATCGAAGATGGGCGGAATCCATGCTTTTCCCCCTGCTCCCCGTGCTCGACAAACTCATGCCGGGAGCGCTCTCCAGATACAGGTCGATCCGGGTAGAGACTCTCGCCAGAGCCATCGCCGCTTTTGGTCGCCAACAGGGTAGCGGAAACAAAACCCTTTATTGGCAGGACATGATGGACGCCTAGTTCCCGCGATTGCTCAGCGCGGCGATGCGCGCTTCAATCGGCGGATGGGTCGAGAACAGCGCCATGAATCCGCCCTTGTCGGTGATGCCGCTCGCCGCCATCGACTGCGGCAGCGCGCCGGGTTCCAGGCCTCCCAGGCGCGCAAGCGCCTTGACCATGGGCCTGGGCGAACCCAGCAAATGCGCGGAGGCGGCATCGGCGCGGAATTCGCGCCGGCGCGAGAACCAGGCCACGATCATGGAAGCGAGTATGCCCAGCAGGATCTGGCAGACGAAGGAGGTGATGTAGTAGCCCATGCCCACGCCACGTTCGGTCTTGAACACGACCTTGTCGACGAAGAAGCCGATGACGCGCGACAGGAAAATCACGAAGGTATTCACCACGCCCTGAATCAGCGTAAGCGTGATCATGTCGCCGTTGGATACATGGCCGATCTCGTGCCCGAGCACGGCCTCGACTTCCTCACGGCTCATCGATTGCAGCAGGCCCGTGGACACCGCGACCAGCGCGCTGTTCTTGAAAGCGCCGGTGGCAAAGGCATTGGGCTCGCCTTCGTAGACCGCCACCTCGGGATGGCCGATGCCTGCTTTGTCCGCGAGCTTGTGCACCGTCTGCACCAACCAGAATTCGGTGGAATTTTCCGAACCGTCGATGACGCGCGCGCCGGTGGACCATTTCGCCATGGGTTTGGAAATCAGCAGCGAGAATATGGAACCGCCGAAGCCCACCACCAGCGAGAACCCGAGCAGCGTCCGGTAATCGATGCCGTTTGCCGTCAGGAAGCGGTCCAGGCCGAGCACCGAGAGGACTACCGACAGCACCAGCACCACCGCGATGTTGGTTACCAGGAACAGGGCTATACGTTTCATGTAGCAACCTTTATTTTGAATTCCGCAATGCACAGATCCATCTCGACGGTCGCGGACGCCGTTTTTCCGGGCGTTTGACCACGCTCCCGGTAAAAGGGTTCCCGGCGCAGGAAAACGTCCAGAAAAACCTGATCCGGCCGCGTCTGCCACGACACGCGTCTAGGGTCCCGGTCCCTGGTCCGGCCGCAAGCGCCGCGCCTCGTGAGCCGCGCACATTATGCCTGCGCCCGGCCGATTGCGGTGCCGGCTGGCTGCGCCTACGACGCCGAAGACCGGACGGCCGGAGTGCCTGGGCTGCAGCCGCCGACTCGGAAAGTCGCGGCGACAACTCGCAACCCGACCCCTACTAGCGCCCGGAATTCATCCGGCGCAGCCGGTCGGCCAGCACGCGCATGACATGCAGCGCGAACTCCGGCCGACAGGCCACCAGGTCGCCGAAGCGTTTTTCATCGATGGGTATCAGCAGGCATTGGGTCTTCGCAATCCCTGAAGCGCTGCGCGGGCTGGAATCGATCAGCGCCATCTCGCCGAGGATGCCGCCGCTGCGCACCGTCTCCACCGGCTTGCCATCGATCACGATCTGCGCCTCCCCCTCCACTATGACGTACATGAGGTCGCCGGGTTCGCCTTTGGCGAAGATGATTTTGCCCGCTGCGGCGGGGACGAGCGAGGCATCGCTGGGCAACAGGGCGATCAGGGCGCTGGGTGACAGGTCGATTGCGGGCATGGCGGTTCCAAACGATGGGAAATTCGATCCTGCAATCTACCACTAATCCCGGGGCGACCGGCTCCGCGCCGACGCAGGCGTCCGACGATTGCGCATCCGCACCCCCTCACTTCGTCGCCTTCTCCTGATGCCCGCCGAACTGCAGGCGCATCGCCGATAGCAGCTTGTTCTGGAAATCCGCCTCGCCGCGCGAGCTGAAGCGCGCGTAGAGGGCGGCCGTGAGCACTTGCGCTGGGGTGCCCTGCTCGATCGCGGCCTGTATCGTCCAGCGCCCTTCGCCCGAATCGGAGACGCGCCCCGCGAACTTTTTCAGCGTGGGGTCCTCGACCAGGGCCGCGGCCGTCAGGTCGAGGAGCCAGGACGCAACCACGCTGCCGCGCCGCCAGACTTCGGCGATGTCGGCGAGGTTCATGTCGTAGCGGTGGTGCTCGGGCTGGCGCAGCGGCGTCGTCTCGGCGTCGTCTTCCCGGTTTGCCTTGCCGACGTTCGCATGCTTGAGGATGTTGAAGCCCTCGGCGTACGCCGCCATGAGTCCGTACTCGATGCCGTTATGCACCATCTTGACGAAATGGCCGGCGCCGTTCGGCCCGCAGTGGAGGTAGCCCTCCTCTGCCGTACCCTTCCCCTTCTTGCGTGCCGGCGTACGCGGGATCTCGCCCCTACCGGGAGCGAGACTGCGGAAGATCGGGTCGAGCCGCTTCACCACCCTGGCCTCGCCGCCTATCATCATGCAGTAGCCCCGCTCCAGGCCCCAGACGCCGCCGCTGGTGCCGACGTCGACGTAATGCATGCCCTTCGGAGCCAGTTCCCTGGCGCGGCGGATGTCGTCGACGTAGTAGGAGTTGCCGCCGTCGATCAGGATGTCCCCCTTATCGAGCAATGGAATCAGATCGGCGATCGCCTGGTCGACCACGGCCGCCGGCACCATCAGCCAGATTGCGCGCGGTTTGGCGAGCTTTCTGACCAGGTCGGCCAGCGACGCCGCGCCGGTCGCCTGCTCCCTGGCCAGCTTGGCCACGGCCTTCCTTGATCTGTCGAAGACGACGCATTCGTGGCCGCCGCCTATCAGCCGGCGCGCCATGTTGGCGCCCATCCGGCCCAATCCGATCATTCCAAGCTGCATGGCTGACTCCTGCTTGCCTATGTTGTGCGCCGGCTCGCCTTGCGAAAACGACGGATCAGATGATTGGTGGAACTGTCGTGCGCGAGCGCGGGTTCCGTTTTGCTTTCCAGTTCCGGCATGATGCGCTGCGCCAGCACCTTGCCCAGTTCCACGCCCCACTGGTCGAAAAGATCGATGTCCCAGATCGCCCCCTGGGTGAAAACGGCATGTTCGTAGAGCGCCACCAGCGCGCCCAGGGTTTGCGGCGTGAGCCTTTCGGCGACGATGGTGTTTGACGGGCGATTGCCCTCGAACACCCGGTGCGGGACCAGGCTATCGGGTGTGCCTTCGGCCCGGACCTGCTCTGCGCTCTTGCCGAATGCCAGCGCCTCGCTCTGCGCCAGCACGTTGGCGATGAGTATGTCGTGGTGCGCGCCCAGCGGGTTCAGAGGCTCGACGAAGGCGATGAAGTCGCAGGGGATGAGCCGCGTCCCCTGGTGGATCAGCTGATAGAAGGAATGCTGGCCGTTGGTTCCGGGCTCGCCCCAGTAGACCGGCCCGGTATCGACCGCGACCCTGGACCCGTCCAGCCTCACCTGCTTGCCGCTGCTCTCCATGGTCAGCTGCTGCAGATAGGCGGGGAAGCGTTTCAGGTACTGCTCGTAGGGCAGCACGGCCACATTCTGCGCGCCGAAGAAGTTGACGTACCAGACCGTCAGCAGGCCCAGCAGCACCGGCAGGTTCCGCTCGAACGGCGCGCTGCGAAAGTGCTCGTCCATCTGGTGAAATCCGGCCAGCAGGTCGCGGAAGTTTTCCGGGCCGATGGCGAGCATGGTCGACAGGCCGATGGCCGAGTCCATCGAATAGCGCCCGCCGACCCAGTCCCAGAAGCCGAACATATTGGCCGTGTCGATGCCGAAGGCGGACACCTTCGCGGCGTTGGTCGATACCGCGACGAAATGCCTGGCCACGGCCTGGTGGTCCCCGCCATAGGCGCGCAGCAGCCAGTCGCGCGCGCTTTGCGCATTGCTCATGGTCTCCAGGGTGGTGAAGGTTTTGGAGGCGACGATGAACAGCGTCTCCTGCGGATCGAGGTCGCGCGTGGCTTCGGCGAAGTCGGTGCCGTCGATGTTCGACACGAAGCGGAAGCTCATCGAGCGCTCGCTGTAGTGCCGCAGCGCTTCAAACGCCATCACCGGGCCGAGGTCGGAACCGCCGATGCCGATGTTGACCACATTGCGTATGCGCTGGCCGCTGTGGCCGGTCCATGCGCCGCTGCGCACGCGGCTGCAGAATTCGGCCATCCGGTCGAGCACGGCGTGGACCTGGGGCACCACGTTCTCGCCGTCCACGAACATGGACGCGGAGCGCGGCGCGCGCAGCGCGACGTGCAGCACCGCGCGGTTTTCCGTGACATTGATCCTGTCGCCGCGGAACATCGCGTCGATGCGCTGGCGCAGGCCGCATTCCCCGGCCAATTGCTGGAGCAGCGCCAGGGTTTCGTCGGTAACGCGATTCTTCGAGTAGTCCAGAAACACGCCCGCGGCCTCCGCCGTCAGGCGCTCGCCGCGCCGGGGATCGGCCGCAAACAGCTCGCGCAGATGCACGTCCCTGATCTGCCGCTGGTGCGTGAGCAGCGCTTTCCACGCCGGAAGTTGCGTCAGCGATCGCTTGCCTGCATTCATCGGCGCGTATTCCTCCTGGTCTTTCCTGCTTTCCTGGCGGCGACGCCAGGGATCGCCGGGGCACCGGGCGGCCGGCCGCCCGGTGCCGGCTCCCACAGCCTGTATCCGCCCAGAAACGCCAGCGAATTGTCGCCCAGGCGGCAGCCCGGCGGCAGCTTGGTCAGCTTTTTCGCATTCCCTCCACCGAGGACGACGTCGTCCAGCAGCAGCGCGGAGACGAAGCGTTTCACCACGTTCGCGACGTTCTTCCGCCAGGCGCTCTTGCCGAATTTCTCCAGGCCGCGTACGCCCAGATAGCCCTCGTAGGTACTCTCGCCCCAGGGTAGGTGCGCAAGTTCCATGGGAACGACGGTCCCGTTCACGATCAGCGCCGAACCGAGGCCCGTACCCAGGCCGAGGAACAGCATGGTCCCGCCCCTGTAGCTGCCCAGGGCCTGCATGGCGGCATCATTGATTATCCTGACCGGTCGCGCGAACGCCTTTTCGAAATCAAAGCGGCGCCAACCGGGACCGAGGTTGTGCGGTTCGGCGACGATGCGGCCTTTGGCAACCACGCCCGGATAGCCTATCGATACCAGGTCGTAGTCCCAGTCGGCCGCAAGCTTGCGCACACCGGCGACCATCTGCTTCGGCCTCATCCGCGGACCGGAGGGAAACCTCCTCGGCGCAGTTTGCCCGGTGGCGAGTATCTTGACATTGGTGCCGCCGATGTCGACGACCAGCACCCGCTGCGC
This sequence comes from Burkholderiales bacterium, assembly GCA_014860355.1. Taxonomy (GTDB): domain Bacteria; phylum Pseudomonadota; class Gammaproteobacteria; order Burkholderiales; family SG8-39; genus 2-12-FULL-64-23. The sequence goes on from JACZJV010000170.1 coordinate 14,232, forward strand.
GCGCTTCATCGGGCCGGTCCAGCGATGGCGCGCCCGGCGTGTTCGTCCTGTCCGCGCTGATCGAGCACGCTGGCCTGCATAGTAGCCACTCCGAAGTATGCCGCACCGATTTCAGCCTGGCGCCGGCGGGCTGGGCGAGTTCCATTGCCGCGTACGCCCGGCTATCTACACCTGCGCAGCGGGTCGGCCCTTCCGCCGAAACAGGCGGTCTTGGTCGCTGTCGAAGTAGTACAGCTTGGCGACTTCTATGCGCTTTGCGAGAAAACTGCAGGCGAGTACGGCCAAGAGCATACCAGCGATCGGCCCGACCCAGTAGACCCACCAGTCCTGCCATTGCCCGGAGACGAGCGCCGGCCCCAGGCTGCGCGCCGGGTTGGTGCTGGTGCCGGAGATCGGCGACTCGGCCCAGACCATGATCGCGTAGAGCGGCGGAAACATCGCCGGGGTGTAGGGTCGGATGCGGCGGAAACCGAGAAAGACGCAGAGCAGGGTGACCATCGCGAACGTGGTGATCACCTCGCCCAGGATGACGGTCGTCAGTGGGATGTCGGGTCCGGGCAAGCTCGCGCCGTAGGCCACGCTTGCGCCCATGCCTCCCCACAAGAGCAGCGGCAGGCAGCCCAGGACCGCGCCGATCAGCTGTGCCGCGATATAGCCCAGGGTGGTCTTCAAATCGAGTTTGCCCATCAGGCGAAACGCCAGCGTGACCGCCGGATTGATATGGGCGCCGCTGCGCATGCCCACCGGGGACAGTGCGATCAGCGCGCCCGTCGTTCCAAACAGGAAACCCGTGATCAGGCGCCTGAGGTCCTCGCCCGGGATCAGCCGCGCCATCGGGCTGCCGTCTCCGAACATGAATATGACCAGGGACAGCCCGACCAGCAAGAGCAGCGCCGTGCCGATCAGCTCGGACAGGTACACCTGCCAGGGAAAGAGTGGACTGCCCTTGTTTTCCATGATGCGTGTACTTTCCTGCGGCCGTGTCATGCGAGCGTATCGACACCGATGCGAAACGCCGCCCGGTAGCGACCGCCCGGCGGGACCAGCTGCAGCCCGCTGCCGCTGATCAGCGCATTGGTCGGCGCGGTCATCGGCTCCAGCGCGACATAGTCCTTATCCCTGGGCGCGAATACCTGCGCATAAGCATAGCCTTCGAGCAACTCCAGGGTGATCCTCATGCCGGCGCCCTCCAGGGAGAAGGACGCCGTCGCCGCCAGCGTGGCAAATCCGTCGTCGAATTCGAGTTCTCCCAGCGCCGCATCCATTCCCGCGTACAAGGCCTGTTCGCCGGTCGGGATCAGCTGCCGGTCCAGCACCAGCCTGCGCATCGCCGGCAACACCAGCCGCCACTGCGATCGCGCCAGTCCGGGCAGCCCGAAGTAGGGATGAAAGCCGAAGCTCACCGGCACCGCTGCCTCCTGCCCGGCAACCAGCGTCGTCTCCAGGGTCAGCCCCTGCGGATGCAGAGTCGCCGCCATTTCGAGCCGGTGGCGATAGGGAAATACCTGCAGGAGCGCGTCGCCATCCCAATCGAGGCCGGCGACCAGGCCGTCCTTGCGCACCTGCTTCAGCTCCCAGGCCAGACGCGACCAGGGCACGCCGTGTATCGGCAGGTGCTGTGCGTCGAAATTCAGCAGCGGCGAGGCCGGATCCAGTGCTACCTGCCGCCCCGCCGCAGAATAGCCGTAAGTCGCGAGGCGGTTTGCCCAAGGATGCAGCAGCGGGATGCCGGCGGCGCTTCCGCGCTCGGCCGAGGCCTCCAGATCGTCGACGCGCCGCAGCAGCTCCTCCCCCCGATGGCGCAGCGAGGTGCAGATCATTCCCATGCCGGGCAAGAACACGGACTCGAGCTCGCCGGCGGAGATGGAATAAGCGATTTCCTTCGACACATCCATTCGTACGCGCCTACTCGAGAGGGATGATGACTACGCAGACGGGAGCAGCCAGTTTCAAGGACCCGGGCGCCGGTTTCAGCCGGCCGCTCCTCTGGTCGATGCGGAAGAACTTGAGTTCGTTCGAGTCCTGGTTGGCCGCGATCAGCCATTTTCCGCCCGGATCGATGGCGAAGTGGCGCGGCGTCCTGCCGCCGCTCGGAACCCAGTGTGCAGATTTCAGCTTCCCGTCGCCCGCATTGACGCTGAACACGGCGATGCTGTCGTGCCCCCGGTTCGAGACGTACAGGTATCTGCCTTTGGGATCCAGCGCGATCTCCGCCGCGGTGTTCTGTTTGCCGGCGAACTTCGCGGGCAGGGTCGGGTTGGTCTGTATCAGGCGCAGCGTGCCCGCGTCCGGGTCGTATGAAAATACCGCGACCGTGTTCGCCAGTTCGTTCACCACGTACAGCTGCTTGCCCGATGGAGCAAAAGCGAGGTGTCGCGGTCCTGCGCCCGGCTCCATCGCGACGAAGCCGGGACTCGCCGGCGTGAGGGTACCGCGGTCGGCATCGAAGCGGTGCACGAGCAGCTTGTCGATTCCCAGATCCGCCGTTATGGCGTAGCGGTTGTCCTTGCTGAGTTGTATGGCATGCGCATGCGGTCCCGTCTGGCGCTGCGGGTGCACGCCAGCCCCGGCGTCCTGCACGAAGGCCGTGCGCTCGCCCAGGCGCCCGTCCTTTCCGACGCGGAACACCGCCACGTTCCCGCCCGTGTAATTCGCCACCAGCAGATAGCGGCCGGACTTGTCCAGGGACAGGTGGGCGGGGCCGGCGCCGAGCGACGATACCTGCTGCAGCAGTTTCAACTTGCCCGACACACGATCGATCGCAAACGCGCTGAGCGCGCCGGTCGGCTGCTTGGCGTAGGTATCGAGCTCATTCACCGCGTACAGAAATCGGCCGCTCGGATCGGCGGCGAGAAAGGACGGATTGTCCGTCGCGGCTGCGAGACCCACCGGCTTTGTTTTTCCAGTGGCCGGGTCGAAGCGATAGGCGTAGATGCCCTCGCTGCCTTTGCCGGTATAGCTGCCGACGTACATCAGGTATTCGCCGGCAGGGGCTGCAGGCGCCGCGACGAGCAGAACGGCCAGCAGCCAGATCTGCCTGAAAACGCCAGACCGGCGCATGCACTCCCGCAAAAGCCTGGTCATCGTCACGCCGATTTCCTTTTCTGGTCTGGTCGCCCTCGCGCAGGGAGCGCGTCGAGCAAGCGCCGATGCGCACTAGGCGCCAGCGCTCAGGCCGCCGAAAACTGGATCACGACCTTGATGTCGTCGGGCTGCCTCTCCAGAGCCTGTTTGAAGTTCTCCGGCTGTTCGCGCCGGGTAATCAGTCGGCCCAGCCACTTGCGGTCCGCGCGCCCCAGCGCTTCGGCCGCCTTGTACCAGTGGCGCTTGTTGGCGTTGACGCTGCCGACGATGACGTTGTTACGCAGCACGATGTTGGCCGCCGTGTCGGCCGTGGGTATATTGCCGCTGCGGCCGCCGCTGCCGACCCCGGTCAGACACACGACGCCGCCGGCGCCTACAGTCTGAATCGAGTCGGCGATGACCTGCCCGACGCCGGTGCATTCGACGATCACTTCCGGCTCGAAACCGATATCCCTGACGCTGCCCGAGTGATAAATCGCGCCGAGTTCGCGTACGAGTTCAGGCTTGAGTCCCGATTCGACCCGGTCGAGCACGTGGACCTCGAGCCCATGCTGCTTGCCTACGAGAGCGGCGAGCAGACCGATGGGACCGGCGCCCGTCACGAGCAGGGTGCGCGGCTCCCAGAAGGCGCGGCTCCCGACCGCGACGACCTGCTCCCAGGCCTTCGTGACCACCGTCGTGGGCTCGAGCAGCACCCCGAGCAGCCCGAGACTCGGATCGATCTTCATGACGTACTCGGGCTCTATCCGCCAGCGTTCCGACATATAGCCGTGGATCTCCTTGATGCCGCGTTCGGTGTACTGGCCGTTGCGGCACATGTCCCACTCGCCCACCGCGCAGTTCGGGCAGGGAACCGGATCCGGACGGCGCACGATCCCGACCACCAGATCGCCTTTCTTGAGCGAGCTGCTCGGGCCCGGATCGATCACGCGGCCGAGGGATTCATGTCCCAGCACCAGGCGCGTTTTTCCCGGGGGCGACCAGCCGTATTTTCCCTCGACGATCTCGACATCCGTGCCGCAGACGCCGACAGCCACCGCCTCCACCAGGACCGAGCCCTCATGCACGTCGGGTTCGGGGATGTCTTCGTATCGTGCGCTGCCCGGTTTCCTGGGTTCTACGGTAATCGCTTTCATGGACTGAGCTCCAAAGCAAAGACGTGATGGGACCACGCCTGCAGATCGAGATAGAGACCGCGCCCGGATAATTCGCTGCCGTCGCGGACATAGCTGTCTGTGCCGAGCAAATCCGCCAACTGCACCGACCGGTTTTTGATTTCTGGAAAAGGCAGCTGCAGATAACACTGGCTAGCATGGGATGCGTAGTTCACGACTATCAGCATGCGCTCGTTGTCGCGCCCCGTCCAGGCATGGGCGATGAAAGCATCCGAGGAGCCGTTCCCCTCCCAGGCCGGCCGGCAGGACAGCGCCTGCCATTCCCCGCTTCTGGCGACGGGCTTGCGCAGGACCTCGAGCAATCGTGCGTAGAATGCTTCGAGCTCCCGCTCAGGAGATTCTTCCGGCGCCCGCACGAGATGCGGCGAGATCCGTTGCTTCCGGCCTTCGAACTGTCCCTGGTGAAAAAAGCGCAGGCCCGGGATGAAATAGCTGATCACCGCCGCGGCCTTGTGCACGCGCACATCGAAGGCCGCCGCAGCGCGGGGTTCGTCGTGGTTTTCCAGAAAACGCGCGAGCCTGGTCTGATAATCCAGGGCCGCTTGCAGATGCTCGCGCACCGGCCGCGCCTGGCCCTCGCGCAAGCGGTCGTAGAGCCGCTTGTCGTAGGTGTAGTCGAAGCCCTGTTGCTGCATGGTCCATTCCAGGTCCCAATAAACCTCGGCCATGAGGCGGAACTGCGGATGCTTGCGCCGCACGGATTCGATCGCCCTGGGCCAGAACAGCTCGGCGCGCCGGCCCCAGGTGCTTTCGAACACCTCGGGCAGGACCAGCATGGCCATGTCGCAGCGCACACCGTCGCATTGCGCGGCGATGCGCGCGAGCTCGCCGGTCATCGCCTGCTGCAGATCCGGGTTGGCGTAGTCGAGCTGCACCGTATCGGGCCAGCCGTCGAAATACGGATCGCGGCCCAAGGCGAGCAGCAGCGGGCCGTTCTTCGATTGCACGCGGCAGTAGTTCTGCGGCGCGCGCGCCAGCTCGGCCTCGCTGCCATGGACGAAATACTCCGGGTGCGCGTCTATCCACGGGTGATCCGGCGCCATGTGGTTCGGCACGAAGTCGAGCATCAGCTTCAGGCCGCGCTGTTGCAGGCGCTGGCGCAAACGCGCAAGCGCTTCAGCGCCGCCCAGATCGCGATGCACGCTGTAGTCCTGAATGGCGAAGCCCGAGCCGGCGATGTCTTCTTCCTTCAGGTCGGGCAGCGTAGCCGCGAATTCGCGCCGCCATTCTGGATTCGCGCGCGAAATCGCCTGCGCCGCCGGGCCGGTCTGCCACACGCTCAGGAACCACACCCAGTCGAATCCCTGCTGCGCCAACCGGTCCAGTTCGGCGTCCGGGATGTCGTCCAGCAGCGCGCGCCTGCCCAGTGCACCGGAGAGCCGCGTCAACCAGACGCGCGTGTTGACCTGATAGAGGGAAGGATGCAGCGCTTGCGTCACGTTTTCTTCGCCGGATTGGCCTTGCCGCTCACGCTTCTTGCCTTGCCCTGGTCGAGCGCCATCTGCGCATCGGTCGTCGCCAGCAGATGCATGATGCGCGCGATCGCCCCGGTCCATCCCGTCTGGTGGCTCGCACCTACCCCCGCACCGGTGTCGCCGTGGAAATACTCGTAAAACAGGGGGTAGTCCTTCCAATGGGGATCGTTCTGAAATTTTTCCGAGGTCCCGTGCACAGGCCGTTTTCCGTGCTCGTCCCTTAGGAAAATGCTGGACAGCCGCCGCCCGAGCTCCTGCGCCACCTGGTAGAGGTTCATCTGCCTGCCTGATCCGGTCGGGCATTCGATGGTGAATGCGTCCCCGTAGTACAGGTAGTACTGCAGCAGCGCGCGCAGTATCAGCATATTGACCGGCATCCATACCGGGCCGCGCCAGTTCGAATTGCCGCCGAACATGCCGCTGTCCCCCTCCCCCGGGACATAGGCTACCCGCAGTTCCTGCTCGCCGACCCAATAGCTGTAAGGGTGATCCTGGTGGATGCGCGAGAGGGCGCGGATGCCGTAGGGGCCGAGAAACTCGTTCTCGTCGAGCATGACCGCCAGCACCCGGCGCAGATTGGTTTCGTTCAGTATCGATCCCAGGCGCCGCTCCTTATGGCCGGTTTTCATCGGGTCATGAATGAAACCCGTCAATTCCGGATATTCCTGCAGACGCTTCTGAATGGCCGGCGCAATCTCGGGGTATTTCTCGGTCAGCTTCCCTTCGAATATGGTCACCGCGCAAAACGGCAGCAGCCCGACCATGGAGCGCACCTTCAGGCGTTGGCTGCCCCCGTCCGGCAGGCGCAGCACATCGTAGAAGAAGCCGTCCTGCTCGTCCCACATGCCGCATTCCTCGCTCGGCCGGATCATGCCCGAGGCAATCATGAGAAAGTGCCCAACGAATTTGACGGTGATATCGATATAGGCCGGATTGTTCATCGCCAGTTCGGCGCCGATCTCGACCATGTTCTGGCAGAACAGCACCATCCAGGCGGTGCCGTCGGCCTGTTCCAGATAGCCGCCGGTGGGCAGGGGGCTGGACCGGTCGAACACCCCGATATTGTCCAAGCCCAGGAATCCGCCTTCGAAGGCATTGTTCCCGGCGCGATCCTTGCGGTTCACCCACCAGTTGAAGTTGAGCATCAGCTTGTGGAAGGAGCGCTCCAGCCAGACGATGTCGCCCTTGCCGGAATTCGCCTTTTCCACCAGGTAGGTGTAGATCGTCGACCAGGCATGCACCGGGGGATTCACGTCGCCGAAATTCCACTCATAGGCGGGGATCTGACCATTGGGATGCATGTAACGGCCCTTCAGCATGCATTCCAGCTGGTCCTTGCCGAAGTCCTGATCGACCAGGGTCAGCGCCGTGACATGGAAAGCCAGATCCCAGGCGGCGTACCAGGGATATTCCCATTTGTCCGGCATCGAAATGATGTCCGCGTTATTCATGTGACCCCAGTGGCCGTTGCGGATGGGGCGCTGATTCTGCCTGCGCGGCTGGATGCCGTGCTGTTTGAGCCAGCGGCCGACGTCGTAGTTGAAGAACTGCTTGGACCAGAGCATCCCGGCCAGGGCCTGGCGCATCACCAGGGCTTCGTCGGGGCTGGATGAGGGAGGAATGACGCCTGCGTAGAATTCATCGGCTTCCGCAATGCGTGTCCTGAACACGGATTCGAACGCCGCGCCGAAATAGTCGCCCAGCGCTGTTGCTGATTTCTTTATCGGCTGGTCGCTGAGCCGCAGGCGTAGCGTGCGCGATTCTCCGGCACCCAGCGTGAGCGGGTAATGGGCGGTGACTTTCGTTCCCGTTTTCTCGGGGTTGACTGCACCTTTCCTGTCGTGAACGACAAAGTTGTTGATGCCGTCCTTCACGTAGGGCGTGGGATTGGCTGTGGCGAACAGCCGCTCGGAATTGGTTTCATTTTCCGTGAACAGCAGCGCCGCCGCGCCTTCCGCGCAAAAGTAGCGATCCCCGAGCTCGCGATGCGACAGCGCGGCGATCGCCCCGGTCTTGTCCTGGGCCAGCTGACGCATGCCGGGACGGGCCACATCGCCTCCCCAGGACCAGTCGTTGCGAAACCAGAGCGTGGGCAGGAGTTGCAGCGCCGCCGCTTCCGGCCCGCGGTTATGCACCGTGATCTGGATCAGCATGTCCTCCGGCGACGCTTTGGCGTATTCCACGAACACATCGAAATAGCGGTCCTCATCGAAAACGCCGGTGTCGAGCAGTTCGTATTCCGGTCTGCCGCGGCCGCGATCACGGTTGGTCACGACCAGATCGTCATAGGGATAGGCCGCCTGCGGATATTTGTACAGATACTTCATATAGGAATGCGTGGGCGTCGAGTCCACATAGAAGTAATACTCCTTGACGTCTTCGCCGTGATTTCCCTCCGGACCGGTGAGTCCGAACAGGCGCTCCTTCACGATCGGGTCTTTGCCGTTCCAGAGCGCCAGCGCGAAGCAAAGCTGCTGCTTCTCGTCGGAGATGCCGGCGAGGCCGTCTTCGCCCCACTGGTAGGCGCGCGAGCGGGCATGGTCGTGCGGGAAGTAATTCCAGGCGTCGCCGCCTTCGCTATAGTCCTCGCGCACGGTGCCCCACTGACGCTCGCTCAGGTAGGGGCCCCATTTCTTCCAGGCGGCTTGCTTCGTCTTGGCTTCGTCAAGACGGGATTGTTCGGCATTCATCGTTGGTCTCCAAATATAGCCACGAGTCCATCATGCGCATTGCCACGACAGATTTTTCCGCGGTCCTGCAAATCCTGCGTCGGCCGCCGCAGTGGCGGCCGATGTCACTCTACCTTGTCTGCGCGTTTAACGGTCGATGGTCTCCACCGCGGGCCGATCGCCCCGCTCGCGCGCGCTGGCCGGGCTGATCTCCCGGTCCAGGTGGGCGGCCATGTGCTGCGGCAGGCGCCTGCGGACGTACTCGCGGTGGGCCGGCGTCTGCGCAGGCATACCGGCCTCGCTGTAGCTGAATAGCGGCTGTTCACACACCACGGTGCCCGTGATGACGGTGCGCCGCACGCCGCCCTGATCCTCGAGGCGGATCGCGCCGGTCGGGCACACCTGGGTGCAGGCGCCGCAGCCGATGCACAGCTGCGCTGCCCGGGTGAAGTCGAAGTAGGCAAGCCGGCCTGCGCCGGTGTCGCCCATGCGCAGCGCCTCTACACCCATTTCGCTGCAGGCGGCCATGCACATGCCGCAGCCGATGCAGACGTCGCAGCGCAGGCAGCGGCGCACTTCGTCCTGCGCCATCGCGTCGCTGAGGCCCTCTTCGATGCGCACGTAGTTGCCTACGCCCAGCACCTCCTCGACGCTTTTTTCGGGCATCGCGGCCCGCCGGCGATGGGAACGATCGCGGGCTTCGACTAGCAGCGGAATCACCTCTGCGCGGCGCACCGGCGTGCCGGTTGCGGTGTCCATGGTCACCCCGCGCAGCCAGGCATCGATGGCCGCAGCCGCGATCTTGCCGGCGCGTATCGCCTCCACCGCCGTGCGCGGGCCCTGCTGCCCGTCGCCGCCGGCGAACACGCCCGGTACATTGGTCATCAGGGTCTTCGGGTCGGCGACGATGAAGCCGCGCGTGCTTTCCACGCCGCTGCCCTCGAGGATCGTCAAGTCGGTCCCCTGGCCGGTGGCGAGGATCACGTGATCGACCTCCAGCGTGAGCAGGCGCGCGGCGTCGAATTTCGGATCGAAGCGGCTGCTCGCGTCCTTGACCTGCTCGCAAAACTGGAACACCGCCTCGCCCTCTTCCTCAATGCGCAGCGGTCCCCAACCGGGCCGCAACTGCACGCCCTCGGCGACCGCAAGCTCGATCTCGTTGGGACTGGCCGGCATCTCGCGGCGCTTTTCCAGCGAAACCAGGTCGACCTGCTGCGCGCCCTGGCGCAGCGCCGTCAGGGCTACGTCGATGGCGACGTTGCCGCCGCCGATGACGACCACGCGCGGCCCGACACGCGCCCTCTCGCCGCTGCGCACGGCGCGCAGGAAGTCGATGCCGCCGAGCACGAAGGGATGGTGCGCGCCTTCGATCGGCAGCATGCGCGCCTTCTGCGTGCCCAGACCGAGGAACACGGCGTCGTAGTCCTTGCGGAAAACATCGAGGCTGCCGACCGCAGCGCCGGTGTGGATGGCGATGCCCAGCACGCGGATCTGCTCGAGTTCCTGCTCGAGCAGCTCGGGCGGCAGGCGATAGGCCGGAATGCCATAGCGCAGCATTCCGCCGGCGTGTTCCTGCGCTTCGAAGATCTCGACCTGATGCCCGCAGGTACGCAGGTAATACGCAGCCGTGAGGCCGGCCGGGCCGGCGCCGACGATGCCGACGCGTTTGCCCGAGTCAAGCGCGATCGCGGGTCGCGGATAACCCCCGTTGGCGAGGCAATGCTCGGCCGCCTTGGCCTTCAGCGGCCGGATGAACACGGCGCCGTCGTAGCTGCCGCGCACGCAGGCCGATTCGCAGGGCGCCGGACAGACCAGGCCACAGGTCAGCGGCAGCGGATTGTCGCGCCGGATGACCTCGATGGTTGCACGATAATCGCCATGGCCGAGGTGGGCCATGAAGCTCGGGATGTCGATATTGGCCGGACAGGTGCGATGGCAGGGCGCCGCATTGCGTTCCAGGCACAACCCCTCGGGGCAGGACTCGCGCCGCACATGGCGCTCCCACTGCTCGCGGTAGTAGCGCAGCGAACTGGCCAGCGGCCAGGCCGCCGCCAGGCCCTGGGTGGCGAGTGCTAGCGCAACGTCGTCCAGCGCGGCGAGATGTCCCGCGTCGCCGCGACCCAGGGTAATCGCGGTGGTAAGGCGCGCTACCCGCGCCAGCAGGCCGCGCACCTCTGCCGATTCGCCTTCGGCCAGTTGCCAATGGCGGTAGAGCGCGCGCCGGGTCTGCTTCACCACGCATACGCCGGCGGCCATCACCATCAGGCTGGAGGGTGCCGGGACGATGCCTGCGGACGCGAGCGACAGCGGTTCGCAGGACAGATCCGCCTCGGTGAGCGGCAGGAAACCGCCCATGCCGTCGTCGAACACCAGCACCGGGTCCTCGCCTTCGGCCTCGACGCCGCCGCCCCAGTCGTTGATCAGGCGGCGCAGGTTCCCGGCCCGGGGAAACTCGACCAGACCGCGCTGCCTGAGGCCGCGCCGCAAGGTCAGCAGGGACGCGTCCAGCCCCGCAGCGCCCGCGAACAGCAGTGCAATGCGGCACCAGGTTTCCGGCGTGTGCACCAGCCGCGAGGCGTCGCCTGCTGGGCCCTCGGCCCAGCAACTCGGTTTGCAGTCGCGCTCGACCACGAGCCGCCGCTGCGCAACCTTGATATTGGCGAGCGAGCGGATGGCATCGGCTGCGTTCAGGAACGCCGCTTCGTGACCGATCAGCTCGGGGGGCAGGCGCAATTCGATGGTCAGGCTGTCGCGCAGGCCCGCTGCGATCAGCACGCCCTCGGCCAGCAGCCAGGGGGCGTGGCTGAGCACGGCGGCCGCGCCGAGCGAGCGCGCGTCGAAAGTGGTCGCGTCGATCACCAGCACCGAAGGCCCGTGGCCGCGCAGGAAGCGGCGCCAGGCGAGATGGATCGGTTCGCCCGCACCCCCGCATTCGGCCAGGCCCGACTCCTGCAGGCGGCGCAGCCGCTGCAGGGGCTTCAGGGACTGGGCAAGGGCGAGGCCCGGCAGCGCCTCGGCCAGGGTTGCTGCAGGTGCTACGGCGCCCGACAGGGCGGCCGCATCGGCGTCCAGCCAGTTCGGCAGCGTCTGTTGCAATGGTGCGCTCATGGCCGTTCCCCTATTCGCCACCCGACTGCTCGGCGAGCAGCCAGCGGGCGTAACGCTCGCGGCGCGGATCGGGAACTTCATTGGCGACGCCGAAGGACAGGCAGCCGGTCACGCACTTGGTGACGCAGGCGGGCTGCAGACCGGCATCGAGGCGGTCCTTGCAGTAGTCGCACTTGACGACCTTGTTCGCGGCCGGGTCCCACTGCGGCGTGCCCCAGGGACAGGCGCTGATGCAGGACTTGCAGCCGATGCACAGGCTGGCCTGGACGAAGACGATGCCGTCCTTCTCGCGCTTTTGCATCGCGCCGGTCGGGCAGGCCTTCATGCACCACGCCTCCTCGCAATGGAAGCAGGGCATGAAAGTGTGGCGCACGCGCGGCAGTCCGTCGACTTCGATCGGACCCACCGTTACGATCTTGCAGGGCGACGGACCCGGGCCGAGGCCCTTGTTGCTCTTGCAGTGCACTTCGCAGGCCTGGCAGCCTATGCAGTTCGCCTCGTCGTGGCGCAGCGCGTACATGCTCATGATTTCGCTCCTCCCGCCGCCGCGGGCTTGATGCGGACTATCGTTTCGGTCAGGGCATTGCCGCCGCCGGCCGGGTCGAAGTCGTACAGCTTGCCGTGCTGCAGGCGCTGGTCGGCGACACCGACGCCGAGGGCGCGTGTGGCGAGCGGCACGGTCGCGCCGTAGCCGTGCAGCATGAAGACTGCTTCTCGGTGGATCAAGGGCGTGACCCGCGCCTTGATCTGTCCGACGTAGGCGCCGCCGCCGCTGATCTCGACCTCCTCGCCATCGCGTATGCCCAGCGGCCCCGCACGGTCGGGATGGATCCAGAGCAATTGCTCGGGGGCGATCTCCTTGAGCAGCGGATTGTTGAGGGACTGGCCGTGCGCCAGGGTCGACGGCCGCCCGAACAGCAGGTTGAAGCGCTCGCCCGTGGGTGCCTCCTTGACCTCATAGGGCGGGAACGCGGGCAGGCCCGCCTTCTTCAGCAACTCGCTGTCGATCTCGATCTTGCCTGACGGCGTGAGGAACTTGAGCGCGTCGCGCGGCGCGAGCTTGGGTGCCGCGGCCAGGCTTACGACGCCCGATTCGCGCATCTCGGCCACGGTGACGCCGGTGCCCTCGAGCTGGTAGTTCCAGATTTCCTCGACGGTCTCGAAGTCGAGCGCTTCCTTGTTGCCCGAGCGCCGCAGGATTTCGCGGAAGATCCACCAGGCCGGGCGGCTGTCGAAGCGCGGGGCAATCGCCTGGTCGCGCATGACGAACACCGGCACCGGGCCGGGCAGGCCGGCGAGGATGTTGGCCCGTTCGAGGTAGGTCGACTCGGGCAGGATGACGTCGGCAAACCAGCCCGTTTCCGAATAGCGCACGTCGATCGAGACGATCAGCTTCAACTTGTCGAGCGCACGCTTCACCGCTTCGGCATCGGGCATGGCGGTGATCGGATCATGGCGGTAGGCGATGTAGGCGCCGACGCCGTAGGGCTGAGCGGTTTCCATGGCTGCGAACAACTGGTGCAGCATGCCGATGGCCGGGTCCCAGGTCGGATGGGTGGTGCCGGCGCCGTCGACCCGCGGCTCCGTGACCGCCGGTGCGCGCGCGGCCAGCGGCTTCAGGTTGTTGCGGCCGTAATACTGGGGCCGCTTGGCGATCACGTAACCGCCCGGGGTCTCGAGATTTCCCATCAGGGCATTCAGGATCAGCGCCGTGCGGCTGACGTGGAACGACTGCTTGTGACGCGCGGTCATCCAGCCCGGATTGAAGATCACCTGCGGCGCCTGGCCAGCGATCTCAGTCACGAATTCGCGCAGCTGCTGCGCCGACACCCCGGTATGGCTTTCCTGCCATTCCGGCGTGGTGTCCTTCACCGCAGCGCGCAGCGCGTCCATGCCCGAGACGTAGCGCTCGACGAAATCCTTGTCGTAGGCTTCCTGCTTCAGCACCTCGTGGATGATCGCGAGGTTCAGCGCATAGTCGCTGTTGGGGCGCACCTGCCAGTAGCGGGTGGCCCTGCAGGCCGTGGCGCTGGCGCGCGGATCGATGTAGGTGCAGCGCATTCCCCGGGACATCGCCGCCGTGAAGGCCTTGACTTCCTTGACCATCAGCGATTCGACGATGTTGCGGCCATAGAGCACCATGTGCTTGGCCTGGTTGAAGTCGGGCACCAGCGCGGCATGGCTGAAGCCGAAGATCGAGCGCGCGGCGTTGTGCACATTGCCGCCGCAGGTGGCGTCGTGGTTGAAGTAGTTCGGCGAGCCCAGCGCCTTCACGAAGGTGCGCGCGAGGTCGTTGAAGAAGCCGCCGCGGTCGGACAGCGCGATGCCGCGCGCGCCGTAGGCCTCGACGGTGTCCTTCAGCTTGTCCGCGATGTAGTTGAGCGCCTCGTCCCAGGATGCGCGCCGCCACTGGCCGGCGCCGCGCGCGCCGGTGCGGATCAGCGGCGTCTGCGGCCGCTGGTCGTCGTACTCGAAGGCGATTCCGGCAGCACCCTTCGCGCACAGGCTGGCGCCGATGGCCTTGTCGCGCGTATTGCCCTGCAGCCAGCTCACCTTGCCGTCCTCGACCGTGACTTCCATCGGGCAGCGCACCGCGCACATGCCGCACATACTATAGACCGTGCGCTTGCCGGGGACGCCCACGCTGCGCACGTTCGGTGCCATCTTGGTAGTCATTGCAATCTCCTTGCCTCTTTATGCCTTGCCGCGGCCGGCTGCCAGTACAGCTTAGCCAAGCCTCGAATTGCTGTGACCTCGGGATATTACGAGGCTGGCCGCTGGGAAATTACGGGGCCCTGAGCCGGTGGGGCATAGTCGACCTCCGCGATCCCGGGCGCGGTGCACGGCAGGGCCGGAATTCCCCCGGGTTCATGCTCGAGCACTTCCATACAATGGCCGGAGAAATCGGGCGAATACCATCTGGTATGGGTACGCTGCGCGCAACGCAACTGGTGGCGTTCGAAATTTGCGTGGATATTGCGTTGCATCAACAATTGCCCATACGCGCCTAGTACTATTTTCGGCACGCAATCCGCAATACGAAAGAAAGGCTTACTGTCGGTTTCCCACCGATTCGCTATCCAGGAAAATCACCGGCGTCGCGACCTAGCCTGGCGCGGCGGCCGGTTTCGCCATGAGGAGCTGTTGATGACCACCCCCGCATCAAATCTCGCCAACGCCTATACCGGTCTTTTCCAGCAGGGCCTGGAATACTGGGTAGATGCGGTCCAGCGCAGTGCGCTGTACCTGGACGCCATGCGCAAGCGCGGCAACATTTACATCGAGCACGCGGTGCAGGGCAAGCCGGCGCTGCTCAAGTTCAAGCACGAACTGCTGATCGACGGCAGGCAGCTGGAGCGGCCCTGCAACTATTCGCTGCTGCGCATCCTGCCGGACGCGGAGTACGCAACCAGACCCGACCAGCGTCCGATCGTGATCGTCGACCCGCGCGCCGGTCACGGCCCGGGTATAGGCGGTTTCAAGCCGGACTCGCAGGTCGGCGTGGCGCTGCGCGCCGGACATCCGGTGTATTTCGTGACTTTCGCGCCCGACCCGGTCGAGGGCCAGCGCCTCGCCGATGTCGCCGCGGCCGAAGCCCATTTCATCGAGAAGGTGCGCGAACGCCACCCGGATGCGGGCAAGCCGGCGGTCATCGGCAACTGCCAGGCCGGCTGGGCGATCGCCGCGCTGGCGGCACTGCGCCCCGAGATCATGGGTCCTATCGTGCTGAACGGCGCTCCCCTGTCCTACTGGGCCGGCTCGGCCAAGCAGAACCCGATGCGCTATTCGGGCGGGGTGCTGGGCGGCTCGTGGATGGCGGCGCTCGCGAGCGACATGGGCGCGGGCAAATTCGACGGCGCCCACCTGGTGAAAAATTTCGAGAGCGGCAACCCGGCGAACACCCTGTGGGCCAAGGACTACAATCTTTACAGCAAGATCGACAGCGAAGAAGCGCGCTTTCTCGATTTCGAGCGCTGGTGGGGCGGCTACTTCCGCATGACCGGCGAGGAAATCGAAGCCATCGTCAACAATCTGTTCGTCGGCAACAAGCTCGCGCGCGGGGAGATCGTGCGCGGCGGGCAGCGCATCGACCTGCGCAACATCACTGCGCCGGTGGTGGTGTTCGCGTCCTGGGGCGACGACATCACGCCGCCGCAGCAGGCGCTCAACTGGATCGTCGACGCATGGGGCGACGAGCGCGCGATCATCGCCGCGGGCAGGACTATCGTCTACATGCTGCACGAGAAAATCGGCCACCTGGGCATCTTCACCGGCGGCGCGGTCGCGCGCAAGGAGCACGACCAGATCGTGAACACGCTGGACGAGATCGAACGCCTGCCGCCGGGACTGTACGAAATGGTCATCGACGAGAAGTCGGGCAGCGGGCGCTACGAGGATCTGGAGCACGGCGATTACACCGTTCACTTCGAGCTGCGCAAGATGGACGACATACTCGCGCTCGAACCCGACGGCCGCCAGGACGAGGCGGTTTTCAGCACCATCGCCAAGGTGTCCGAGCAGAACGAAGCGTTCTACAAGAACTACATCCGGCCCTTCGTGCAGGCAATGGTGAGCAAGCCCGCGGCCGAAATGCTGGGCGCGATGAGCGAGACGCGCACGCAGCGGCTGATGGCCTCCGATATCAATCCGTTTGCGAGCCTGGTCAGGAACTGGGCCGAAATCGCGCGCGCGAACCGCAGGCCCGCATCCGGCGACAACTATTACAGCGCGCTGGAACGGCGCAATTCCGGGCAGATCGTGAACACCCTGAACGCGTATCGCGACAGCCGCGACGGCGCCATCGTGAAATGGGTCGAGTACCTGTACGGCCCGTTCGCGCTGGGCGCGGTGTTCCCGCCGGATGCACCGGCCGAGGTGGCGGCGCGCGCGCGCGCCAGCACCGAGCTCGAGCAGGCACGGCTGGAGATCGGACCGATGATCCACGCCGGCGGATTTGCGCAGGCGCTGGCGCGCATCCTGGTCGCCCTGGTGACGGCGCGCGGCGCGGTCGAACGGCGCAGCGCGCATATCGGCAAACATATCCGCAGCTACCTGAGGGAGCACCGCGACGAGGTGCGCGCGCTGATCGGCGCCGAACCCATCGACTGGCCGGCGGTGATCAAGGCCCAGACGCGCGTGCTGATGCTCGAGCCGCAGCAGGCGATCGAGGCGATCCCGGCGCTCATCCCCCGGCAGGAGCAGCGCGAACTCGCCATAGTCATCGCGGCGAAGGCGCTGATGCTCGAACCCGAGCTGGGCAACGCGGACTCGAAGGTCGCGCGCCGGGTGAACCGGCTGCTCGGCGTGGACTACGCCGCGGCCGCGCGCAAGCTGGGACTAGCGCATGCACGTCACGCGAGCGCTGCTTGAGCCCGCCGGCAGCGGCTGCGCCAAGTGCCGGTTACCGATAGCGAGGCAGGGAACATGAAAGCAAAACACGAGAGGTACCAGAAGCTGATCAACCGTTGCAGGAAGCTGCCGCCGACGCCGACGGCGGTCGCGCATCCCTGCGACCAGAGTTCCCTGGAGGGCGCGGTCGACGCGGCGAAGCTGGGATTGATCGCGCCCATCCTGGTGGGGCCGAAGGCGCGCATTCAGGCCGTGGCCAGGGAGTTCCGCATCGACATTGCGAAGCTTACGATCGTGGACGCCGAGCACAGCCATGCCTCGGCAGAAAAAGCCGTGCAGCTGGTGCGCGAAGGCAGGGCCGAGGCCCTGATGAAAGGCAGCCTGCACACCGACGAGCTGATGGCTGCGGTGGTCAGGCGCGATACGGGCTTGCGCACTGCGCGCCGCATCAGCCACTGCTTCGTGCTGGATGTGCCCGGCCACGCCGAAGCGCTGATCATCACCGACGCGGCGGTCAACATCGCGCCCACGCTGAAGGACAAGATCCACATCGTGCAGAACGCCATCGACCTCGCGCATGCGCTCGGTTCGAAGGACGTGCGCGTGGCGATCCTGTCGGCGATGGAAACGGTCAATCCGGACGTGCCCTCGACGATCGAGGCTGCCGCGCTGTGCAAAATGGCCGACCGCGGCCAGATCACCGGCGCGGTGCTCGACGGCCCGCTCGCGCTGGACAACGCCATCAACCTGCAGGCGGCCAGGATCAAGAAAATCGACTCGCCCGTTGCCGGCCGCGCCAATGTGCTGGTGGTGCCGGACCTCGAAGCCGGCAACATGCTCGCCAAGAGCCTCAGCTTCCTCGCCGGCGCGGATGCGGCAGGCATCGTGCTCGGTGCGCGCGTGCCCATCATCCTGACCAGCCGCGCCGATACGGTAATCGCCCGGCTCGCCTCCTGCGCGGTGGCAGCGCTGGTGGCAAACGCACGGCGGCAAAGCAGCGCCAGGTCCATCGGGTGACGCGATGGCCGATGCGATACTGGTAGTCAACGCCGGTTCGTCCAGCCTCAAGTTCCAGGTATTTGAGCTGGAGGCCGACGCTTTGACCGTGCGCTTTCGCGGCCTGATCGACGGCATGGGCACGCGGCCGAATTTCGCGGTGAAGGACGCCGCGGGCGCCAGCGTCGTCGATCGACCGCTCAGTGCCGCCGAGGGCGGCGATCCGGCATCCTGCCTCGCCTTTCTCGGCGCCTGGCTGCGCGAGGCGGTTACTGGAAGCGAGGTGGTGGGCGTGGGTCATCGCGTGGTGCATGGCGGCGCCAGGTACTCTGCGCCGGTACGCGTGGATGCGCAGCTGCTCGCCGAACTCGAGAAGTTCGTGCCGCTGGCGCCGCTGCATCAACCGCACAATCTCGCGCCGATCCGCGCGCTGATGGCCTCGCGGCCGGAACTGCCCCAGGTGGCCTGCTTCGACACCGCGTTTCACCGCACGCAGCCGATCGAGGCGGCACTGTTCGCGCTGCCCAGGCACTACTACGACGAAGGCGTGCTGCGCTATGGTTTCCACGGGCTCTCCTACGAGTACATCGCGGCGCAGCTCCCGCGCGTCGCGCCCGAAATCGCCGCCGGCCGGGTGGTGGTTGCGCATCTGGGCAGCGGCGTGTCGATGTGCGCGCTCGAGCGCGGCAGGAGCGTATGCAGCACCATGGGGTTCACCGCGCTGGACGGCTGCCCCATGGGCACGCGCTGCGGCGAACTCGACCCGGGTGTGGTGATCTATCTCGGGCGCGAGCGCGGCATGAGCTTCGACGCTATCGAGGCGCTGCTGTACAAGAAATCCGGGCTGCTGGGCATATCGGGCGTGTCCAACGACATGCGCGACCTGCTCGCATCGGATGCGCCCGGCGCCAGGCTCGCCGTGGACTTCTTCGTCTATCGCATCGCCTGCGAGCTGGGTTCGCTCGCGGCGGCCCTGGGCGGAATCGACGGCATCGTGTTCACCGCCGGCGTGGGCGAGAACAGCGCGCTGATCCGCGCGCGCATCTGCGAGCGCAGCGCCTGGCTCGGACTGGCGCTCGACACCGACGCCAACACCAGCGGAGGACCGCGCATCAGCCGCGCCGGCAGCCGCGTATCGGCGTGGGTGATCCCGACCAACGAAGAGCTGATGATCGCGCGCCACACCCGCGAGCTGCTGGCGCAGGCCGCAGCCGGGAAACCCCAGCGGGAATCCGCCCGCGCCGCGCCGGTTCAGGATGCTTCCATCCGTCATGGATATGGACTTTAGCTGCGCCTACCTGGCCACCCCCTATGCGCGGCGCCTTTCGGGCGAAACGCTCTACGTCGACGGCGGCGTCAACATCATGGCCTGATGAGCGGAGCGAACTTGACTGACCCGTCGACAGAAAACGATTTCACGCCCGTCACTGTGGCCCTGCGCAGCGGCCGGCGGGTCAAGCTGCGTACGATCGCCTCCGACGACGGCGAGGCTCTGCAGGCGGCGTTCGACCGCCTTTCCATGGAGTCGCGCTATATGCGCTTCATGACGCCGATGAGGGCGCTGCCCCCCTATATGCTGGAGCGCGCGGTCCACCCTGTCGCGGGCCGCGATCTGGCGCTGGTGGCGCTGGCCGACGCGCCAGGCGAGGAAACCGACGGCCGCATCGTCGCCGGCGCGCGCTACCTCGCGGACGCGGCGCTGCAAGGCTGCGAATTCGGTATCGCGGTCGCCGATGACTGGTGCGGCCTGGGACTTGCTTCGCTGCTGATGCAGGAACTGATCAGGTCGGCGCGTGCGCGCGGGCTGAAATCCATGGAAGGTTTTATACTGACCGGCAATACCCCTATGCGCAAACTCGCCAGGCGGCTGGGCTTTCAGGTGGCCGCAAGCGACGAGGGACCTGGGGTGGTGCGAATGTGCCTGGACCTGGGTTCGGCACAGGCCGGCGAAATGCAGGGCGGGCAGGATGCGGCGTAAGCCGCTTTTCGACAAACTGGAGCGGGAAGACATGGGACACAAGGGCAGGAAGGCGAAGGGCAAGAGCGAAAAGATGAATGACAGGAAGGGCAGGCAGGCGGCTGCGGCCAGCTCCCCGGCGAAGGACAAGTCCGACAAGCTCAGCAAGTCGGGCAAGCTCAAGCGCGAGTATTACGAGAACGAACTCGCAAAGTTGCACGGCGAACTGGTCGCGCTGCAGGACTGGGTCAAGAAGACCGGCGCCAAGGTCATCGTGGTGTTCGAGGGCCGCGATGCGGCAGGCAAGGGCGGAACCATCAAGGCGATCACGGAACGGGTCAGCCCGCGCGTGTTTCGCGTGGAAGCGCTGCCCGCGCCGACCGAGCGCGAGAAGACGCAGCTGTTCATGCAGCGCTACATCACCCGCTTTCCGGCGGGCGGAGAAATCGTCATTTTCGACCGCAGCTGGTACAACCGCGGGCTGGTGGATCGCGTCATGGGCTTCGCCGAGGAGAAGAACGTGGAGCGTTTTCTCACCCTGGTGCCGTTGATGGAGAGGTTCATCATCGAGGGCGGCATTACGCTGATCAAGTTCTGGCTCGAAGTCGACATGGACGAGCAGACGCGCCGCTTCGAGGAACGCATCACCGATGCGCGCAAGACCTGGAAGCTCTCGCCCATGGACCTGGAGGCGCACCGGCGCTGGTACGACTATTCGCGTGCGCGCGATGCCGTATTCGAAGCGACGGACAGCCAACACTCGCCCTGGCACGTGCTGCGCTCCAACGACAAGCGCCGTGCGCGGCTCAACTGCATCGCGCAGCTGCTGTCGCTGATTCCATACAAGAAAGCGCCGCTGCCGAAGGTCGAGCTGCCCAGACGGCAGAAGCCCGATGGTTACAAGGAGCCGGACTACAGGTACCGCTGGGTGAAGGAGCGCTACTGAGCCGCTCGCAACGATCAGCGACGGTGCCGTCCTCGATCGCATCGCGGCGCAGCCTGGCCTGCGCCCTGCTCCTGACGCTCGCCGGGTTTCTGCTCCCTGCGGGCGGCGCGCAGGCCCAGGAGATGGAGCCCCGCATCTACACCAATCTCCCGGTCGGGATGAATTTCCTGATTGCGGCCTACGGGCGTTCGTCGGGCGGACTCGCCGTCAATCCGGCGCTGCCCCTCAAGGACGCGCAACTGAAGATGGATGTCCCGGCCTTCGGCTATGCGCACGCCTTCGACGCCTGGGGCAAGGCCGCCCGGTTCGACGCGGTGCTACCCACAGCTTGTCTTTCCGGAACGGCGGAAGTATCGGGCGCCCCGGTTTCGCGCGACGTTTGCGGTGGACTCGATCCCAGCTTTCGCCTATCGGTAAATTTCTACGGCGCTCCCGCGCTCACGCTGAAGGAATTCCGCGCCTACAAACAAGACCTGATTGCAGGCGCCAGCCTGATGGTCTCCCCGCCCCTGGGCCAGTACGATCCGGGCAGGCTGGTCAATCTGGGTACCAATGTCTGGACCATCCGCCCCGACATCGGCGTCTCGAAGGCGCTGGGCTCGATTACGCTCGAGGCGGGCCTGGCGGCCAGCTTCTTTACCGTCAACCACGATTTTTTCGGAGGCAGGACGCGCGAGCAGGATCCGGTCTACTCGACGCGCGCAAACCTGATCTATAGCTTCCGCAACGGTATCTGGGCTTCGCTTAACGGGACCTATTACACCGGCGGGCGTTCCACGGTGAGCGGCGTGGTAAACGACGACCTCATTCGGTCTTCACGCACCGGGGCGACGCTCGCCTTTCCCATCGACCGCCATCAGTCGGTCAAGCTTTATGCCAGCAGCGGCATATCGGTGCGCACCGGCACCGACTTCGACATATTCGGCATAGGCTGGCAGTACCGCTGGGGCGCCGGACTGTAGGCAGGTGGACGCTATTCGAGGAAACGAACCCGGCCGGTATCGAGTTCGTATATCGCCCCGACGAGTTTCATCACGCCCTCGGCCATGCGCGCCTTGCCTTCGGGAGACTCCTGCAAGGTGCGCATGGTCCGGCGCACATTGGCTACAACTGCGGCGCTGACCAGGGCCTCGGGGGGCAAAGACTCATCCAGGCCGTCCAGCGCGGGAAGGATATCTTCGAGCAGCGCTTCGATCCGGCTCGCCTGTTGCGCGCCGTGGAACTTGCAGGCGATGGCAGCCTGCACCGCGCCGCAGCCCTCATGCCCCATCACCACGAACAGCGGCGTGCGCAGGTGCGTACCGGCGTACTGCAGCGTTCCTATGATGGAAGGACCGAGAACATTTCCCGCCACCCTCACGATGAACAGGTCGCCGAATCCGGCATCGAACACCAGTTCCGGCGGCACGCGGCTGTCGCTGCACCCGAGTATGGTCGCGTAGGGTTGCTGGCCCTTGGCGAGTTCGGCCAGGATCTGCTGTTGCCGCCGCGGGAAATGCGACTTGCCGCTGAGAAAGCGCGCGTTGCCGACTTTCAAACGCGCCAGCGCCTCGTCCGCGGTGTACGCGGGCGGCGCATGCCCTTTGCTCCTCACCATCTCGTACCGCCCTGCAGATGATCGCGCACGAAGCGGATATGCCCGCGCAATATGTAGAAATGCTCGGCAAAGGCGAGCGGAATCTTGACGGCATTGACTGCCTTTTCGATGTCGTCCAGTCGCTGCAGCAGGGATTCCTTCGTCTCGACAGACGGATCCGCGAGCGCGCGGCGCTCGAGCGCGATCAATCCGCCGTACCAGCGGTAGATGCGCGAGCGGATGCGCCATCTGTATAGCGCAGGCACCACCCGCAATCCCGGCAGCAGCAGAAACACGACCGGCAATACGATGAACAGCGCGCGGTCCACCAGGCTTGCCAGCCAGAACGGAAGGCTCCGGTACATGAAGCCCTTGCCCGATTTGTAGTAGCGGCGCGCTTCGTCGCTGACTCGGAATTCGTGCTCCAGCGGCGCCGGAAACTCGCCTGCGCGCTGCATGAGTGTCGCGCCGCCATGCACCTGCTGCGCAGTTTCGATGAGCAGGTCCGAGAGCGCAGGATGGAGTTTCTCGCGCGCCACGAGTTCGACGGTCGGACCGATCAGCTGAGTGTCCTGGGCGGGTTCGTTCTTCCCCAGATCGAAGGTGCCCATGGGTAGGTTCAACGCGTTGAGGTAGCGAAACTGCCGCGTATAGGCGTCCGCCTGCTTGAAACTGAACAGCTGGACCCCCGGCGTGCGCAGCAGCATTATCACTGTCGGCAGCGCCGCCGAATCGCCCATGAGAAACGCGGCATCGGCATTCCCGTCCGCCACGGCCTGCGCCGCCTCGCCGCCGGCAAGATCGAGCAGGGTGGTAAGGCCGCCGGGCTCGATGCCGTTGGCCTTGAGCAAAGTCAATGCAAGTTCCCTGGTCCCGCTGCCCTCGGGGCCGATCGCAAGCCGCCTGCCGCGCAAGTCGGAGAGCCACTCGAGCGCCTGCGGTGCGCGATAAAACAGCAGCAGCGGCTGATGAAACACGCTCCCCAGCGAAACCAGCTTGTCCAGCGGCACGCCCGCGGCCACGCCGCCCTGGACGAATCCGACATCGACGCGGAACGCAGGATCGGCGAGCCGCCGCAGATTTTCCAGGGAGCCGCTCGACGACAGTATTTCCAGTTTCACGCCGCTGCGCGCAAGTATGTCGCGGTACTTGTCGGCGGTGATGCGGAACAGGCTATTGTCAGGACCGGCGGTGATGGTGATGTGATTGGGCGGCGCTGGTTCGAGAAACCACAGCGCGGTCCAGATCGCCGCGAGCGAAAGCAGCAGGACGGGAGCTAGCAACACGGCCAGGTCGCGCATCGAAACGCCCGCGTACCGGTCCCGCCATCGGGGCAGCAGGGGCTTGTCGTCGGCGCTCATGATATGTCCCGGCTTGCGTAGCTCATCAGTCGATTCGCATCGCGCCCTGGAATGCGGGCGCAACCGACCTCATGGTTTGCCGCCGCCTGTTTCGCGAGGCGGCGCGCCATCGGTGGCTCCGCGCGCCGGCGCCACAAACCAGCTTTCCTTGGGCACCAGCACCGCCTGATCGGGCTGCGCCATGAAATGCGGTGACATGATCTGCACGCCGTGCTCGTTGAATTCGTCGATGATATTCTGATGCAGCATGGAATACTGCTGCAGCATGGTCGAGGCGTCGCGAGAATAGGCGTTGAGCTCGTATTTGACGTAAAAATCCTCCAGCCCTCTTTTCAACACGAAGGGCTTCGGATCCGTCAGCAACCCGGGCGTGCGTTCCGCCGCGGCTAGCAGCATCGCGTCGACCTGCCGCCACGGCGTGTCGTAGCCTATGGTCACCGACGTGTAGAGTATCACCCCGTCCGCCCGGGCCATGGCGCTATAGTTGACGATTTTCGACCCCAGAACCGTCGCATTCGGAATCACCACCTCCTCGCTGTGCACCGTGCGCAGCAGCGTGACCTGCTGCTTGACTAGCGTGATGTCGCCTACGTATTCGCCGATCATCACCCGGTCGCCGACGCGGAACGCCTTCTGGTACACCAAGGTGTACCCCGCGAGCACATTGCCGAGCATGGTGGACGATCCGATCGAGAACAGCACGCCCACGAAGACGGATATGCCCTTGAACGCATCGGAGCCTGAGCCCGGAATGTAGGGATAGGCCATGACCACCGCGAACGCGATCAGGCCGAAGCGCAGGAGCTGGTAGGTCGGTACCGCCCACTCGCGCTCGAACCCGGCCACCCGGATCGTACCGCTGCCGATTCCCACAAGAACAAGGTGCAGCCACAGCAGCAGGTAGCGCACGATGATGAACAGGATGGCGATGAACGCCAGGCCGGGGATGGACTCGGCGACAGCCTGACCCATGATGCGCAGCGGATCGAGCACCAGGTTCAGGAGCCAGCGCGATGCGTGCCGCGTCCAGGGAAAGCGCGACAGCGCAAAATCCACATAGGCGTAGGCGGCGATCACCAGTGCCAGCCACCAAAGTCCGCGTATGCCGCGTTCGACCACTCTCCAGAACTGGTCAGCTCCGAGCATCCCGAAGGACTTGGACTGAATATCGGCCAAACGGGGCTGAAAGCGCGCCCTGAGGGTATTGGTGGTGTACGCCAGCGACCAGCGCAGTGCCCAAAGGGCCAGCACCAGGATTGCCGTCATCGCAGCGGTATAGAGCCCGCTGCGCGTCAAATACGCGGCAGTACGCTCCTCGCGATGGGCGCGCACGGCATCCCCGATCTGCTTCGCGTAGGCGACTGCAAGGACCTTGCGCGGCAGGCCTTCGAGCTGCGCGTCGGCGTCCACGAGAGCGAGCACGCGGTTCTCGCCGACAACAAATTCGGTTGCATCCTCCACTTCCCGCAGCCGCAACTGCTCGACCGAAAAGCCTGGGTCTTCGGCGAGCTTGCCGATGCGCTCGGAGATTTCCCGCGCGCGCTTCTCGGCAGGATAGAGCGTAAGACCCGCCACGCGGAACAGATCCCTGCCATCGACCGTCACCGGCGCGGCGCGCAGAGAATCCGTCGCATTCCCCGTCGGGCTCGTTGCGGCAGGCCCCGCCTGCGCGTACGCCGTCGCCGCAGCGCCTAAGAACAGCGCTGCCGCCCACGCCGCAATCAAGCGGCATCGGGTTCGCCGCAGTGCGCGCGCCGCACCCCGGCGCATCGACTCATGCATGACATTCGTCCCTTCCATAGTTCAATCCACAACGACCTTGCATTTCAGCCCCTCCTGCCCCGGAGCCCGAAGACCAGTCCGGGCGCCGCCACCGGCAGCAGCAATTCTGAACCAATTTCCTATTTCGCGAGGCGCTCATAGGCTGCGATGCAGTCCGGTCGGCCATCCTCAGCAAGCTGGCCGGACGTAGCGGCATCGAACAGGAAGGCGTAAGCAAAATAGTAATAACGCGCCGCCGTCACCGCCAGCCCGCCGGTGAGCAGCGAAATCCTGGGCTGCGCAAACGTGCCGCTGATTACCAGCGGCAGCCGCTTGGTGAACATTTCGGGACGCTTGGATTTCGGCGCAATCTGGCCCTGCAGATTTTCATTCACGAAATCGATATCGAGCTCGCCGGCAGCGCGTACCCGTGTGCTGTCCAGCATCAGAGCCGTGCTTTTCGCCCGGCCTTGCT
Source organism: Burkholderiales bacterium (assembly GCA_014860355.1). Classification (GTDB taxonomy): domain Bacteria; phylum Pseudomonadota; class Gammaproteobacteria; order Burkholderiales; family SG8-39; genus 2-12-FULL-64-23. Next base: position 40,164 of record JACZJV010000170.1, read on the forward strand.
CAATTTGGAAAGTCGCCACCGCGCAGTTCAGCTTCGAACCCTGATCCGAATCCAGGTTGCGGCCGACGTTGCGCAGCAGGCCGCCGCCCAGCTTGTCCAGCCAGGCCGAGGACAGCCCGCTCGGGAAGATGATCACGCCCGCCGAGCCGTCCACTGTAGCTGCGATACTGTCCAGCGCCCCGCGTCCGGAAAGCTCCAGCCTCAAGCTCAGCTCGCCCTCGCCCGAGTGCTTGGGATCGATCTTCTTGATCACCTCCCCATAGCGCAAGCGCTCGATCGTTGTCGCAAGCCGATAGCTCGTTTCCGCGCCTGACATGTCTGCCTCGAGTTCGGCATCGAGTGAGCCGGCCAGGGGTCCAAGGAATTTGAGCGGCGCCAATCGCAGTCGCCCCGAATCGAGCTGCGCGAGGACGTCTGCCTGCCCGACCTCTTTCCCGCCTGCGCTGATGCGCGGCAGCGCCAGGCGCAGGCGCGCATCGAAACCGCGCAGGCTGTCGCGCAGCGCATCCAGCAGCGCCTGCGCATGCGCTACGCTTTTCGCGGATGGTTGCACGCTGGGCCTGCGTTTGACCTTCGGCGGGTGCGCAGGCTCTGCCCCCTCGACACCCAGGTCCTCCAGGCGCAGCAGTGCACCCTTCAGGTCGATATCGAATGCCGGCCGGTTTCCCGCATATCGGCTCGCCACCTGACCCGCTATGCGGCTCTCGCCCAGCGCCAGCTTGATGTCGGCAGCTACGCCGGTATCCGATTTGCGCCTGACCGCCTCCAGGACGAAGGGCCCGACCGGCGGCAGATCGGAATTGAACAGCGCGTTTGCCGCATCCAGACTATCGGCGCTGATGCGCGCCTCCAGCGCGGCTGCTCGCATCGCACCGCCCACAGGAATTTCGCCCTTCGCTGCGAGGTCCAGACCCGCGACGCGTCCGGACAGGGAGAACGGGCGTGGCGCGTCAGCGGCTGGAAGCCAGCTTGCCAGAGGCCCGCTGTCTGCCTCGATGGAAAGTGGCTGGTCCGCGAACGTTCCGGACATTTTCAGCCTGGTCGGACTGCCAGGTGCAGCCGCCAGCTCCGCGTCGGATACGTTTAGCTCAAACTTGGGATCTTTGCCGCTGCGCTCGATCGCCGTGTAGACATCACGCAGCTCGATGCGCAATTCGGCGCTGCCGGCCAGCTCGCGCAGCCGGTTGCCCCTCGCCTGCGCGCCCAGCTTGACGCTGCCGACCTTGATGCGCACGCCACCCTCGGCTGCGTCCCGGTCGGCAATGAATCTATCCACTCCGGCTGCCTCGATGGTGGCGGAAACCTGCGCGGCTTCCTGGCGCAGGTCGGCGGCGAGGCTACCCCGGATTGCCGCGCCGTCCACCTCCAGCGCAAACGGCATGTGCTCGAGCCGGCCAGCGCGCGTTTGCGCATTGAGCTCGACCTTCGCGATTTCACCCCTGGGCGTCGCGACACGCGCCGCCTGCAATGCGAGCTCGGCATCGGGTAGCGCGATGCTGCCGGGCAGCCACTGCCGTTCCCAGATGTCAGCGCCTCCTCCCTCCGAAGCGTATGCCCTGAGGTCGAGCAGCTCGAACGTCGCCTGCGCGGCGAGCGGCCGCGCCGCGAACGGCAGGCTGCCGCTGACTTTCATTGCTCCCTGCGTCTTGCCCAGGCGCAGCGAGGCGAGGTCGACGCGCCACGCAGCTGGTTCGAGTTCGATGCGGCCGCGCACATCCAGCGGCAGTTTCGCGATGGCGCGCGGCACCAGGGATCCCAGAGCGTCGGACGCAGCCGTGACATCGAGTTGCGCCAGAGGCTTGCCCTCGCGCAGCGCTACCCTGCCCGTGGATTTCAGGCGCATGGCGCCGTAGGCACCCGATGCGTTCAACTGCCAGGGTTCGCCCCGAAGCAGGCGCTGCGCGTCGGCGCCTTCGACGCGCGCATCGAAGCGCTCGCCCAGGGCGGTACCCGCAGCCGCCATGCGCAGGGTGTCGTGCGCCTGCCAGTCGGCGCGCAGCGTATCCAGGTTGATCGCGAACACCTTTGCGTTGTCGCGCGGCAAGGAAAGCGCCACATTGCGCGCCTCGATGCTGGCACGTACGCCTTTGTCCAGATCCACCCCGAGCCGGCCACGCGCGGACAGCTGCGCATCGATGCGGCCGGCCGTGGCGGAGATTGCCTTCTTCTGCTGCAGCGCGATCGCGCCAGTCGCTGCGTTCGCGGCGAAGGACAACACGTCGTCGCGCACATCGGCATCGAATGTTCCCTTGATCCGCGTCTTGTCCCAGCGCGCGCCGAAGGACCCCCGCCCTTTGCCCGCGTCCCAGCTGCCATCGATCAGCGCCGCGTCGAGCACCGCGCGTCCGGCCGCGACCTGGCCGACGTCAACCACCAGGCTGCCGGCGCTCGCGCGCACGCTGGCGATGATCTGCCGCTGCAGGCGCCCCGGATGCAGGCGCTCGACATCTATCGAATCCTGCAGCCAGCGCTGCAGCGCCACAGTGTCCAGCCTGTCGGTGCGCGCGCGCGCCTCAAGACGGGGCAGCGGCTGCGACCAGTCGTAGGAGAATTCGCCGCTGACCGCACCCGGGCTAAGCCGCGCTTCGTCCAGGCGCAACTTCACTCTGTTTGCATCCGCGAGTACATGCGCCCGCACCGAGAGGGGACCAAAGTCCTTGAACGGCGCGCCTGATGGGCGTACGTGCGCTACGAATTGCGGTGAATCGAACACGACGTCGGCGTCTGCCGAGTACGGAGACAACAACAATTTTCCCTCCGCACTCAGTTTGCCGCCGGCTGATTCCGCCACAAGCTTGAACGGCACGGGCGCAGATGTATCGAGCAGCGACTTCAGCCTCGGCCCGCTCAAATCGAGTTGCCATGCTACGCCCGCAATCGCGCCGGCTGCGGCGATCTGCAGCGCTTCGCCCCCCGACGCGCTCAGGGTAAGGGTACGCAATTGCACCTTACCGGACATCGCCTTGCAGTCGGGGCCGGTAGCCAGAGCGGCAAGCTCGATGCGCAGCGTGTCGATGCCAGTCAGGCGCCATGCGGAACCTGGCTGCGCGGACGACGAACTGCGTTCGGCCCGCGGCGCGCCGGTAGCGGTAGAGACGCACAGTTTCGCGCCGGTGACCGTCGCCTCCGACAGCCGGATTTCGCGCGACAGCAGCGCCGACCAGGGCAGGCGCACGCGCACGAGCTCCAGGTCGGCGGAAAGCCGTTTGTCCTTCAACCCGCGCGCGAAGTGCAGGCCGCCGACCTCGACGCCGGGACGCCCGCCGCTGATCAGCCACAGCGGACCGGTGATGCGCACCTCGGCGCCTAGCGCCTTCGATACCGCCGCGGCGATGGTTACGCGCTGGACATCGAGCGGCAGCCTGAACTCGACCGCGAGCAGCAGCGCAGCCGCCGCAACCACGACCACGCCTAGCGTCAGGACGGTGGCAATGAGCCGGCGAAGGAGGAAGCGCATGAATGGCCTTGCGGGCGGCTATTAAAAGATTGCACAAATGGAACTGCGCAATTCTCGCTAATCCTGCGCCTCAAGGACAGCGCTATCTTGACTTTGCTCAAGCGGGGCCGGGAAAGGCGATACGCCCAGGTTTGCGTGCGCAGGCGGGTCCCGCCCCGGACGCGGCGAGCGCTTGCTGACCCGCCTCGCGCTTCGGAATTGGGTCCCGGGAGCTTGCTGCGAACAAGACGCCGGGTAGGGTGCAGCTAGCGCGAGGCCGAAGCGCTTTGCGGGATGTCGAAGCTTCCGCCTAGCGCCAGGTGCAGATTGACGCGCTGCACCAGCCGCTCGCTGCTTGCGCGCGTGAGCGCGGAGCGGGCCGCAGCTAGCGCCAGCGTCTGCTGCTGAACTGCGCGTTCATCCGCCGTGCCGACGCGAACGCGCACTCGCGCGAGTTCGAGGGCACGGTCGTTCTCGGCCACCGCAGCCTCGAGCACCTTCACGCGCTCGGCGAGGTTGAACCCTGCCGACAGCGCATTCTCGACCTCCGCGAAAGCACGCGAACCGATGCGGCCGTAGTCGGCGACGGCCGCTTTCTGTTCCGCCGTGCGGATCTCCACCTGCGCCTTCAACGCGCCGCCAGTGAATATCGGAGCCGTGATGCCGGCGCCTAAGCTCCAGACCGGGTTGTCGCGGTCTTGCAGGATGAACAGCTCGCTCGAAATGCTGCTGACATTCGCAGAGAGCGAGATGCGGGGCAGCCGGGCCGCCCTGGCCTCGCCCACGAGATAGAACGCCGAGGCCACGCGTTGTTCGGCGG